>JADZAK010000036.1 GCA_020852595.1 Rhodospirillaceae bacterium | reverse complement strand
CCGGCGTTCCAGCTGTTGTCGGAGGCGAGCGAACGCGCATCCATTTTATTCATGTCCGCGCCGCGATCCTCGACCAGTTCGTAGGCGCAGTGGAGCGAACGCAGGTTCCTGCGCACATCGGCAACGGTGCACGGGCCGCCCATGTCCCTATCCAGCACCGCGCAGACCTCGGTCTCGGCGGAGAAGCGGACGTAATCCGACACACGTTCCGTGTGGGGCGATTGATAGATGCGCGAGGCCAGGACCTGGCCGGCGCAGGGCTCGTATACCTTCAACCAGTCGCGCACGCGCTTCGAGGTGAGTGCGACCTTATAGCCGCCCACCGTGGTGCGGTACTTCTTCAGAAGCAGATCGACATAGGCATCCTGAACGTCCTGCGCATCGGCAACGGTGGGGATGCGGTCGGGGATCGGCTTGAAGGTTTCGCGGCGTTCATGCTGCGCGAAGATATCGGCGGCGAGGGATTGGACTTCGGTTGGACTTAACACGGCATATCCTTCTGCTTCCGTGGCCACACCTAAACGCGCACCGGCTTACTGCAAGGGGAAGCGGGCGATACGCGCGCCGCGCCCGATGCTGCCCACCCACATTTCCTTGCCCGCGATGAGCGCCGCGGTGGAGAGGTCGAATTCACCGTTGGACGGATAACCGGTGACGACTTCGCGCACTTTGCCCGACGCGGGATCGATGATGGCGACGCTGGACGCGGTCTTGGTGCAACGCTGGTTGGCGAGACACTCTTCAAGCACCTCGTCCACGGAACCGGTTTGGCCCGCCGTCACAAGGCTGCCGTCCGGCTGCCAGCGGATATTGTCGGCATGGAAATTGACCTTGCCCAGGATCTTCTTTTCCGGAGGCGTCTGGCCGCGCGTATAGCGGATGATCTCGCCCGTCGCCCAGGCGCTGGCATAGAGGTACTTGCCGTCCTTGGACGCTTCGACCCCGTTCAGGCCAGGGCCTTCAGAGCCCGGAACGATCGCCCACTCCTTGCCGGGCATCCATTCCCAGATCTCGCTGACGTTCTCGCCCTTGGTGAGACGCTCACGCGTCATCTTGCCTTTTTCGCCGCGGAAGCCGCCCATGCTGCGGCGGGTGAAGCTGGTGACGGCGACACCATTATCAGGAAGCACCGCGAGACCGTTGAAACCGGCATCGGCGGGCGCGGGCACACAGCCCACCCATGTGGCCTTCGGCGCCTTGCCGCGCGCGTCGAGTTCGAACACCTCGACGCTTTCGCGCGAGCCGTGGTGCACGACATAGAGCGTGTGTACGCCGCCCTTGCCCTCACGCACGTTGATACCGTGGGCATGGATTTTCTTGTCGGCGATCTCGGCGCCTGTGAGCGGGCCCGGGCAGGATCCGTAGAGCTTGCCGTCGAGGCGGTTCTCGGCTGTGAAGAGGCTGACTTCGGAATTGTCCTTGGTGTTCACGGCGCGCAGCACGCCGGAAATCACGATCCAGTCGCTGCCGGGGATGGCGACGAGGTCTTCGGCATTGCCGGAGACGCAGGTGAAATGGGCTTTTCCGATCGGCGCGCAGCCGTCGGCCGCTTTGGCGGCGCCGGCGTTGAGCGCGCCGAGCACGAGACCCGACGTCATCAGAATCGCGCGTGATGTGAAGCGCATGTCCTTTTCCCCTTCCCACGGCAAAGACATAAACGGCGCGCTGCGCCTGCGATCGAAAGTTTATGTGAAGGCCAAAAACGGATTCTTGTGAATGCGCGGGGCGCCGACAGCTTTATGGGGCGGGATTTGCTAAATTTTCTGAGGATGTGAAGGATTCCGCCAAAAAATTCAGCGCGTGTCATTTGAATGTTCCACCATACGCGGCGTCACTTATATATGAACGCCTCGGATCGGAGGATTTTCATGGACTTAGGACTTAAATCGCGCCGCGCGCTGGTGATGGGCGCTTCGCGCGGATTGGGCCGCGCCATCGCGGCAGCCATGATTGCCGAAGGCGCGAAGGTCGCGATTTGCGCGCGTGAAGGTGAACGCCTTCGTAACACGGCGCGCGAACTTGGCGCGGAGGCCGTGCCGGCCGATCTTTCCACCGACGGCGCGGGCGCGAAGGTTGTCGCCGATACTAAAGCCCTGCTGGGCGGCGTGGACATCATGGTAGTGAACAACGCCGGTCCGCCGGCGGGTACGTTCGAGACCTTGGACGACAAGGCCTGGCGCGCGGGCTTCGAGAGTCTCGTCATCAACGCGGTCCAATCCATCCGCGAGGCCCTGCCCGCCATGCGCGCGCAGAAATGGGGCCGGATCATCATCGTGACGTCGGTCACGGCGCGTGAACCTATTCCGGTGCTCGCCGTCTCCAACGTCATGCGCCCGGGCCTGCATGGCCTGATCAATACGCTGAGCAAGGACGTGGCGGCCGACGGCGTGACATTGAACGCCCTGATGCCGGGATATGTGCTCACCGAGCGCATCGTCGAAGTGGGATTCGATCAAGCCAAATTGGCCGAACAAATCCCCGCGCGGCGCTTGGGCAAACCGGAAGAAGTCGGCGCGCTGGCCGCGTTCCTGGCCTCCGACGCGGCGGCCTATATCAACGGTCAGGCGATCGCCTGCGACGGCGGCCTGCAGCGATCTATCTAAAAAGGGCGCATCTCGTTTCTGTGGTCATTGCCCGGTTTATCCGGGCAATCCATTTCTCAGCACACGTTGGCGATCGTTGAACCATGGATCGCCCGGATAAACCGGGCGATGACAGTGTGTGGTTGAGGGGACAGTGTGTGTGTTGGAACAGGCTCTAAAGAAAAAGGCGCGGCACTGACGGGGCCGCGCCTTTATTTTTAGGAGTTCACGCTATTGGCGCGCCGGAACGACGGAGTCGGGGGTCCCGCCTTCGTGGGTGGCCACATGCTCGGGCGGATGCTCGAGATAGGCCTGGCGGAAGGTCACGAGGGTCGTGCCGGAGATGGCGCGGTTTTCGCCGGTCTTCGGATCGGGCTTCGCGTCGGCGAGGCGGCGCATCGCACGGTAGAGCGAGGGCGCGGACACCTGGCCATAGCTGAGGTGGTGCGTGCTCCAGCTGATCGTGAGGCGGCGGATCCATTCGTCGACGTCGGTGTAGCCGGCGAACATGCCTTCAGCGCTTTCCGGCGTGAGCTTCAAGCGGAAGCGCACATCCTGCATGTGCATGATCGTGGACGTATCGAAGGTCATCGAGTACGGGATGATGAGATTGTGGGACTCGGTGGTGAGCACGCCGTCGACGATCTTACCCTTGAACTGCTGGATGAACTGCTTGCCCCAGCGCATGTCGATGCGCTGCGTGCCGCCGGAGATGTAGGCGCTGCCGGACGCATCGGCCATCAACTCGTCGAGGCCGCGGTAAGTGGTGAGCGTGACATCCGGATCGTTGACGAGATCGTCGACGCCGGTGATCTCGATCAGCATGCGGTTCTGATTGTAGCGGCGCATGTATTCGTTTTCGAAATGCATCTGCGCGCCGTCCGGACCGCGCCAGCCGGCGATGCAGCCCAGCGCGCGGTGCATCTGGTTGTCCACGCCCTTCACGCCGTCGGGGCTGACGAAATCGTTGGCGTCGGTCTTGCCGTCGAGGTCCATGCCTTCGGCGACCTTGCCGCCGGCTTCACGGAAAACGAACTGCTCTTCGGTGTTCTGCGGATGCCAGATCTGGCCTTCACGCTCGAGCTGACTGTCGGCGAGCAGGTGTTTCTTCGGCGCGTCGTCGGGATAGAGGATCTTGAACTGTTCGCGGTTGCCGTCGTTGAGGCCGTTCGGACATTCGAGCTTGCCGTCCGGCGATTGGGTCACGGCCCATTTGCGGCTGGTGAGCACGTAACCGATGGTGCCGTTGCGCAAGGTCGGCTCGGCCTTGGTCGCGCCTTCAACCGCGCCCGCCGCCGTCGACATGCCCATGACAACGGCAACCGCCGCCACGTTGGCGATGACACCACGCTTCATCGAAAATCCTCCCTATCGCTGCCGCGCACGCGCGCGGCATCTCTTCATGGCAATATATATCAGCCGGGGCCGATGCGGGAGCAAAAGCCGCACCCGCAATTTTGCGCTAAGCCCCTGAAATATCTCATTTTCAGCGCTCGCGACCGTCCGGACGGACAATTATTTTCGAGGGCCGCGCGCGAAATCAGTTGGCGGCGGCGGCGTTGCGCAGCGCCGGCGCGATGCGCCACCACTTGCCGAACGCCCCCTGCCCGAAGCCCTCGATCACCTTCACGACCTTCGAGAGGCCGACGCCGCGCGCGTAGCACATCGGTCCGCCGCGATGACGCGGGAAGCCGTAGCCGTTCACGTAGGCGACATCGATATCGTCGATGTGACGGGCGATGCCTTCCTCGACGATCCAGTAGCCTTCATTCACCAGCGCGAACATGGTGCGCTCGACGATCTCGGCATCGGAGACGGCGCGCGGCGTGCGGCCGGTTTCAGAGCGGACCTGTTCGATGAACGTGAGCGCCACCGGATTGGGGGCCTTCACGCCGTCCTTATACGTATAAAAGCCCGAGCCCGACTTCTGGCCGAGATGGCCGGCTTCCACGAGACTGTCGTGCACGATGGTCGCCATCGGTTCGAAGGAGCCGGGCGCGGCTTCCTTGCGCGCCTTATAGCCGATGTCGATGCCCGACAAATCGGCAACCGCGAAGGGTCCCATGGCCATGCCGAAGGCGGTGAGCGCCTTGTCGACCTGTTCGGGCGCCGCGCCTTCGAGCAGGAGCAGGCCCGCTTCACGCACATAAGCGCGCAGCATGCGGTTGCCGATGAAGCCGGGGCAGACGCCCGCGACAACCGGGATCTTGTTGGTGGCCTTCGCAACAGACAATGCCGTGGCGAGCGCCTGCGGGCTCGTCTTTTTCGCGCGCACGATTTCGAGCAGCTTCATGATGTTGGCGGGGCTGAAGTAGTGCAGGCCCACGACCGCCTCGGGCCGCGAGATCGAGGCCGCGATTTCGTCGATGTCGAGATAGGAGGTGTTGGTCGCGAGGATCGCGCCGGGCTTCGCGACGCCGTCGAGCTTCGCGAACACCGCCTTTTTCACATCCATCGATTCGAACACCGCTTCGATGATGAGATCGCAATCGGACAGCGCGGCGTAGTCCGTGCCGCCCGTCAGCGCGGCCAAGCGCTGATCGCGCTGCGCTTCGGTGATACGGCCCTTGGCGAGCGAGTCCCGATAGCTGGACTGGATGCGCGCGAGGCCGCGCGCGACGGCGTCTTCCGCCATTTCCAGCATGCGCACGTTCATGCCGGCGTCGAGGTAGGTCATGGCGATACCCGTTCCCATGGTGCCGGCGCCGATGATGCCGACCGTTTTCACCTCGATGGGCTTTGCGTCGGAGATGTCGTCCGGCAATTTGTTCGAGCCGCGTTCGGCGAAGAAGATATGGCGCAGCGCCTTGGCTTCTTCGCTGGCGCGCAGGTGCAGGAACAGCGCGCGCTCTTCCTTCATGCCCTCGGCGAAAGATTTGCCGGCGGTGCGGCGGATGAGATCGATGGCCGCGCCCGGCGCGGCCGCGCCCTTGGCCTGTTTCCTGGTGGCCGCCGCAAGGGCGTCGAACTTCGCGGCATCGAGTTGGAAGGCGCGTTCGGACAGGCGGCGGTTCTCGGCGGACTTGGTGGTCGCGAAGGCGATCGCTTCCGCCACATAGTCCTCGGCAACGGAATCGACGAGGCCGTTGGCTTTGGCCTTATTGGCATCGATCGGTTTGCCCGAGGCGATCATCTCGGCGGCCGCGGTGGATTCAATCAGGCGCGGCAGACGCTGCGTGCCGCCCGCGCCCGGCACGAGGCCGAGGGTGACTTCAGGAAGACCGAGCTTCGCGCCCTTGGCGGCGATGCGGTAATGACAGGCGAGCGCGATCTCGAGACCGCCGCCCAGGGCCTGGCCATGAATGGCGGCCACGACGGTTTTCTTGGAATTCTCGATGGCCGCGGTGACGTCCGGCAGGAACGGTTCGGTCGGCGGCGCGCCGAATTCTTTCACATCCGCTCCGGCGATGAAGGTGCGGCCCTTACAGGCGATGACGATACCTTTCACAGACGCGTCGTTCTGCGCCTCGGTGACACCCGCGAGAATGGCCGCACGCACGTCCTGCGACAGGGCGTTCACGGGCGGGTTGTCGATCCAAAGGATCAGAGCGTTGTCTTTGGTTTCGCGCGTCACGGTCATCGATCACTCCAACTCATGTCTGAGGGCGCCGGTCGATCACACGCTTGGCCTTGCCTTGCGACCGGTCGAGAGAACCGGGGGGTTTTAGATCGACGGCGATGCTGATGCCAATAATGTCTTTCACGCGGGCGACGACGCCCGCCACGGCGGCCGCGCAGGCGGCGTCGTCCGCGCCCGTACGGCGTTCAACCAGGACGGTGACTTCGTCGGTGCGGTGGGGACGCGTCACTTCGACGACATAGTGCGGCGCGAGTTCCGGGCATTTGAGGATCTGTTCCTCGATCTGGCTCGGAAACAGGTTCACGCCCCGGACAATGAGCATGTCGTCGGTGCGCGCGTGGATCCGGTTCATGCGGCGCATGGTTCGGCCGTGACCTGCGAACAGGCGCGTGAGATCGCGCGTGCGGTAGCGGATGACGGGCATCGCTTCCTTGGTCAGCGAGGTGAAAACAAGCTCGCCTTCTTCGCCGTCCGGCAGGACCGCGCCGGTCACGGGATCGATGATCTCGGGATAAAAATGATCTTCCCAGATGGTCGGGCCGTCCTGGGTATCGGCGAACTCCTGCGCGACGCCGGGGCCCATGACTTCGGACAGCCCATAGATATCGACAGCCTTGATGCCGAACGCGTCTTCGATCTCGCGGCGCATGCCTTCGCCCCAGGGCTCGGCGCCGAAGATGCCGATCTTCAAGGACGACGCGCGCGGATCGATGCCCTGGCGGCGGAACTCATCGAGGATCGCCAACATATAACTCGGCGTCACCATGATGATCTCGGGCGCGAAATCGGTGATGAGCTGTACCTGGCGCTCGGTCTGGCCGCCGGACACGGGGATGACGGCGCAGCCCAGGCGTTCAGCGCCGTAGTGCGCGCCGAGGCCGCCCGTGAAGAGGCCGTAGCCATAGGCCACATGCACTTTCATGCCGGGCCGTCCGCCGGCGGCGCGGATGGAACGGGCGATGAGACCGGCCCAGGTATCGATGTCGTTTTGGGTATAACCGACGACCGTGGGTTTGCCGGTCGTGCCCGACGAGGCGTGGATGCGCACGATCCGGTCTTGGGGCACGGCGAAGAACCCAAACGGATAGGCGGCGCGCAGATCGGCTTTGGTGGTGAACGGGAACTTCGCCAGATCGGCGAGTGAGGCGAGATCGGCGGGCGAAACACCCGCCGCATCCCATTTCGCCCGATAGGCGGCATTGCCCGCATAAGCGCGGGCGATGCTGTCCTTCAGGCGCTCCAGTTGGAGCGCGCGCAATTCAGAAAGCGAGAGAGCCGGGGGATCAAAGGTCATGATCCCTCCAACCTCCTACATCGCGTTCATCGTCAAGAGATCGTAGGTCGCGACCAGTTCGTCGGCCTGATTGTGGAGTTGCACGTACCAGCGGACTTCGCCGTACTCGTCCTTGCGCGGCGTCTTGGATTTCACGGTCAGAGTCACGCGAATGCTTTCGCCCGCGGCGATCGGCTTCACGAAACGCAGGTGATCGAGGCCGTAGTTGGCAAGCACGGGGCCCGGCGCCGGATCGACGAAGAGACCCGCGGCAAAGGACAGCAGCAGGTAACCATGCGCGACGCGGCCGGGGAAAAACGGATTGGCCTTCGCGGCTTCTTCGTCCATGTGGGCATAGAACTTGTCACCGGTGAATTCGGCGAAGTGTTCGATGTCCTTGACGGTGACGGTGCGCGGCGCGGTGGTGATGGTGTAGCCGATCGGCAGTTCGCCGAACTTGAGACGGAACGGATGACGCTCGGCCGGCTTCTGCGCGGCGCCCGGCAGATACGTGCCGGTGACGCCGGCGAGCAAGGTCGGGCTGCCCTGAAGCGCGGAACGCTGCATATAATGTTTGATGCCGCGGATGCCGCCCATTTCCTCGCCGCCGCCCGCGCGGCCGGGACCGCCGTGCACGAGCACCGGCAGAGGCGAGCCGTGACCGGTGGATTCCTTGGCGCAATCGCGATCGATAAAGACCATGCGTCCGTGATAGGCGCCCGAGCCGAGCACCGCTTCGCGCGCGACTTCGGGATCATGCGTGAAGACGGAGATGGCGAGCGAGCCCATGCCGCGGTTCGCCAGGGCAATGGCGTCGTCGAAATCCTTGTACGGCATGATGGTCGAGACGGGGCCGAAGGCTTCCACGTCGTGCACGGCGCTGGCCGTCCACGGATCGTCGGTGCGCAGGAGGATCGGCGAGATGAACGCGCCCTTGGCGACGCCTTCGCCTTGCGCCTTCACGCTGTTGGGATCGCCGTAAACGACCTGCGCCACCTTCGAAAGCTCGGCGACTTTCGCGCGCACGTCCTTCAACTGGTCTTGGCTGGCGAGCGCGCCCATGCGCACGCCTTCCATGCGCGGATCGCCGATGACGGTCTTGTCGAGGCGCGCGGCGATGGCCTTCTGGACGTCGTCCAGGAGATGCGCGGGCGCCATGGCGCGGCGGATGGCCGTACATTTCTGGCCCGCCTTCACCGTCATTTCCTTCACGACCTCCTTCACGAAGAGATCGAATTCCGGCGTGTCGGGCTTCGCGTCGGGACCGAGGATCGAAGCGTTGAGCGAATCGCGCTCGGCGACAAAACGCACGGACTCGCGCGCGATGACCGGGTGCGCCTGCAGCTTCATCGAGGTGCCGGCGGAGCCGGTGAACGAGACGGCGTCCTGGCAGGTGAGATGATCGAGGAGATCGCCCGCCGACCCGGCGATGAACTGGATCGCGCCCGGCGGAAGCACGTTGGCGTCGATCATGATGCGGAAGGCGGCTTCGGCGAGATAAGCGGTCGAAGTGCCCGGCTTCACGATGCACGGCACACCGGCGAGCAAGGTGGGGGCGAGCTTTTCCAGCATGCCCCACACGGGGAAATTGAAGGCGTTGATATGAACCGCGACGCCCTGCAGCGAGGTATAGACGTGCTGGCCGACGAAAGTGCCGGTCTTGCCGAGCACTTCGAGATCGCCGTCCATGAGGATGTTGCTGTTCGGGAGTTCGCGGCGGCCCTTTGAGCTGAAGCTGAACAGGGTGCCGGCGCCGCCTTCGATATCGATCCAGCTGTCGGTGCGCGTGGCGCCGGAATTGTACGAGAGTTCGTAGAGCTCTTCTTTCCGCGCCATGATGGCGTTCGCGAGCGCTTTAAGGGCGAGCGCGCGCTGGTGGAAGGTCATCTTGCGCAGCGCGGGGCCGCCGGTTTTGCGCGCGTGGTCGGCCATCTTCCTGAAGTCGATGCCGCCCGAGCCAGTCTCGGCCATCTGATCGCCGGTGACGGCGGAGAAGATCGGCGAAAGTTTGCCTTCGCCCGCGATCCATTTGTCGGCGGCATAGTTCTGAAGACGGATCATCGACATGAGAAGAATCCCAAAAAATTGAGGTTTAGGCGTGCGAAAAGAACAACAGCGCGCGCAGCTGAGATTTAAGCGCCGGTGAACTTCGGTTTGCGCTTTTCCATGAAGGCGCCGACGCCTTCCAGATAGTCGTGGCTGTGGCCAAGTTCACGCATCAGGTCGCGCTCGATGTCGAGCTCGGCGTCGAGCGGCTTGGTCCAGGCGGCGCGGATCGCGGCCTTGGTGGCCGCCAAACCGCGCGTCGGGCCCTGGCCGAACTTCGCCGCGAGGACATTCACTTCCTCGGCGAGTTTGTCGTCGTCGACGCATTTCCAGATGAGACCCCAAGCCGCCGCGGTTTCCGCGGGGATCGGATCGCCGGTGAGCGCCATGCCGAGCGCGCGGGCCTGGCCCACATGCTTGGCGAGATGCCAGGTGCCGCCGGAATCGGGAATGAGACCGATATTGGCGAAGGATTCGATGAACTTCGCACTTTTGGCGGCGATGACGATGTCGCAGGCCACGGCGATGTTCGCGCCCGCGCCGGCGGCGACGCCGTTCACGGCGCAGATCACAGGCATGCGCAGGTTCGAAAGACGTTTGATCAGGGGACCGTAATAGGTCTCCACCGAGTGTCCGAGATCGACCGGTTCGGCGCCCGGCGCCACGGCGCGGTCGTTCAGGTCCTGGCCCGCGCAGAAACCGCGGCCCGCGCCGGTGAGCACGAGGACGCGCGCGGCCTGGTTGGTTTCCACGTCCGTCAAAGCCGCCGCGACTTCCTTATGCATCTGCACGGTGAAGCTGTTGAGACGGTCGGGCCTGTTGAGAGTCAGGCGTGCGACACCATCCTCGATCGAAAAAATGATGGTCTCGAATTGCATGGGCGCCCTCCTGAAGAATTCGCAGAATGGCCGGTCGGATAATTATTGGCAAGGCGATTTCGGTAGCTTAAATAAGCGCAAAATGCATAGCCTGTCTTCTTCTTTCACAAAGCAAAAGTAGACATGACTGACAGTCGCACACTGGCACGGCGCATCGCCGAAACGATGTTGAGGGGCGAAGGCACGGGCCCATCCTGGGGCGTGCGGATCGAAGACGCCGACGTCGGTTACAGCAAGATTTCCATGACCGTCAGCGACGTGATGCTGAACAGCCACAAGATCGCTCACGGCGGCCATATCTTCGCGCTCGCCGATACCGCCTTTGCCTATGCGTGCAACTCGCGCAACCAGGCGACGGTGGCGCAGAGCGCCTCGATCGTGTTCACCTCGCCCGTGCAGAACGGCGAGCGCCTGGAAGCCGAGGCGCGCGAGATCGCGGTGATGGGCCGCAGCGGCGTCTATTCCATCACGGTCAGAGGCAACGACGGCCGCGTCGTCGCGCAATTTCAAGGACAATCCCGCACTGTCGGCGGGGCCATAGTCGAGGAGTAACGAGAATGGCTGAAGCTTTCATCTGTGACGGCATCCGCACGCCCATCGGGCGTTACAGCGGCAGCCTTGCCAACGTGCGCCCCGACGATCTGGCCGCGAAGGTGCTGGCGGAACTGAAGGTGCGCAATCCGCAGGTGGATTTCGCCGCGGTGGACGACATCATCCTCGGCTGCGCGAACCAGGCCGGTGAAGACAACCGCAACGTCGCGCGCATGGCCGCGCTGCTGTCGGGCATCGGCGACGGCGTGCCGGGCACGACCATCAACCGTCTGTGCGGTTCGGGCCTCGATGCCGTGGCCATGGCGGCGCGCGCGATCAAGACCGGCGAAGCCGATCTGATGATCGCCGGCGGCGTGGAAAGCATGACCCGCGCCCCGTTCGTGATGGGAAAGGCCAACACGGCCTTCAGCCGCGACGCGCAGATCTTCGACACCACCATCGGCTGGCGCTTCGTGAACCCGTCGATGAAGGCGCAGTTCGGCATCGATTCCATGCCGGAAACCGCCGAAAACGTCGCGCAGGACTACAAGGTCTCGCGTATCGATCAGGACAAGTTCGCCGCCCGCAGCCAGGAGCGCGCGTCCAAGGCGCAGGCCAATGGCCGCTTCGCCAAGGAAATCGTCGCCGTCACCCTCAAGCCGGCCAAGGGCGATCCGATCGTTGTCGACAAGGACGAACATCCGCGCGCGACCAGCGTGGACGCGCTCGGCAAGCTGAAGCCGATCGTGCGCGAAGGCGGCACCATCACCGCCGGCAACGCCAGCGGCGTGAACGACGGCGCGGCGGCGCTGATCGTCGCCAGCGAAAAGGCCGTGAAGCGGTACAACCTGAACCCGATCGCGCGCGTGATTGGCGGTGCGGTGGCGGGCGTGCCGCCGCGCATCATGGGCATCGGCCCGGCGCCGGCGACGCAGAAGGTTCTCGCGCGCAACGGCATCGCGATTCCCGATCTCGCCGTGATCGAGCTCAACGAAGCCTTCGCGGCCCAGGGCCTCGCGGTGCTGCGCGAGCTCGGCATCGCCGACGACGCGGAAAATGTGAACCCGAACGGCGGCGCCATCGCGCTCGGCCATCCCCTGGGCATGTCGGGGGCGCGGCTCGCCCTCACCGCCAGCCTCGAAATGAAGGCTAGAAGCGGGAATTACGCTCTATGTACAATGTGCATCGGGGTGGGCCAGGGGATCGCGGTCCTGCTGGCGAAGCCCTGAGCGGGGACTTGCCTTTAAACTATTGATTTTGTTGTTTAATTTTACCGAAGGGTCCGCCGCACGGTATTGTTTGGGGAATTAATTGACCGAATGTTCGGTTTATTATTATAGTCCGATACGGTTCTCGTTCCAGGAAAAGCACATGTACACGACCGAGATGAGCAAAAACCCGACCCAGCTGGGTCCGTCCGCCGCGGAACCGCCGGAGCTTATTGAAGCTTTCGAAGCGCGCGTGGCGAACGACGAGTTCATTGAACCGAAGGACTGGATGCCCGAGGCCTACCGGAAGACGCTGATCCGGCAGATTTCACAGCACGCCCATTCTGAAATCGTCGGCATGTTGCCGGAAGGCAACTGGATCACCCGCGCGCCGTCGCTCCGCCGCAAGGCGGTCTTGCTGGCGAAGGTGCAGGATGAAGGCGGCCACGGCCTTTATCTCTATTCCGCCGCCGAAACGCTGGGCACCAGCCGCGACGATATGATCGACGCCCTGCACAGCGGCAAGGCCAAGTATTCGACCATCTTCAATTACCCCACGCTCAACTGGGCCGACATCGGCGCGATCGGTTGGCTGGTGGACGGCGCCGCCATCATGAACCAGGTGCCGCTGCAACGGACGTCCTATGGCCCTTATGCGCGCGCCATGGTGCGCGTGTGCAAGGAAGAAAGCTTCCACCAGCGTCAGGGTTTCGAGATCATGATGCAGATGGCCGCCGGAACGCCGGAACAGAAGGCGATGGCCCAGGACGCGATGGACCGCTGGTGGTGGCCCGCGCTCATGATGTTCGGTCCGCCCGACGAAAATTCACCCAACACGGCGCAGTCGGTGCGCTGGCGCATCAAGCGCGAAACCAACGACGAGCTGCGTCAGAAATTCGTGGACGTGACGGTGCCGCAGGCCCAGGCCATCGGCCTTACGGTTCCCGACCCGGATTTGAAGTGGGACGAGGCGCGCGGTCACTACGATTACGGCGCGATCGACTGGGATGAGTTCTGGGCGGTCGTAAAGGGCGAAGGCCCTGTCGCCAAGGAACGCATGAAAGCCCGCACGGAAGCTTGGGAAAAAGGCGCCTGGGTCCGCGAAGCCGCGATGGCTCACGCCGCCAAGCAAGCCGCCCGCAGACAGAAGGAAGCCGCCAATGGCTAACGAGAAAAAAGAATGGCCCTTATGGGAAGTGTTCATCCGCGCGAAAAACGGCCTGTCGCACCGTCACGCCGGGTCCGTGCACGCCCCTGACGCCGACATCGCGTTGCGCCACGCCCGCGACACCTACACGCGCCGGATGGAAGGCGTGAGCATTTGGGTGATCCGCTCGTCCGACATCGCGGCCTCGGACCCGGCGGACGCCGGTCCGATCTTCGAACCGGCGGAATCCAAGGTATATCGCCATCCCACGTTCTATGTGGTCCCCGACCACATCAAACACATTTAGTTCGTTAGATTCATGACGGCCAACGAAGCCCTTTTCGATTACGCGCTCCGGCTCGGCGACGATGCGCTGATTCTGTCTCAACGTTTGGGCGAATGGTGCGGCCATGCGCCGGCGATAGAAACGGACCTGACCCTCACGAACGTCGCTCTGGATCTCATCGGCCAGGCGATGCTGTTGCTGGGCTATGCCGGGGAAGTGGAGGGCAAGGGGCGCGATGCCGACAAGCTCGCCTTCCATCGGGACGCCACCAAGTACCGCAATTGCCTTCTTGTCGAGCAGCCGAACGGCGACTTTGGGCGCACGATCGCGCGGCAGTTCATTTTCTCCACGTACCAGCGCGCGCTCTACCAGGAACTCACGCGCTCGAGCGACCGCCGCCTCGCCGAAATCGCGGCCAAGGCCCTCAAGGAAACCATCTATCACGCCGATCTTGCGGCCGAGTGGGTCATCCGCCTGGGTGACGGCACCGAGGAGAGCCATGAACGCATGAAAGCCGGCTTCGAGTGGTACTGGCGTTTTGTCGAGGAACTGTTCACCGCCGAGCCCGCCGACGCGGCGCTGATCGGCGCGGGCATCGCGGTCGACCCGGCCAAACTGCGCGCGCCGTTCGATGCGGCGCTCGCGGCGACCTTCGCCGAGGCCACGCTGGCGCTGCCGAAATATCCGCGCCCCATCACCGGCGGGCGCAAGGGCCGTCATTCCGAACATCTCGGGCATCTGCTTGCGGAGATGCAGTTCCTGCCGCGCGCCTATCCCGACGCCGTGTGGTGAGCCGATGACTTGGCGCGACCGCGTCATGGATGTGCTGTCTCGCGTGGCCGACCCTGAAATCCCCGTGGTTTCGGTGGTCGATCTGGGGATCGTGCGCGGTGTGAAGGACGATCCGAAGAGCGTCGTGATCACCACGACGTATAGCGGTTGCCCGGCGACGCAGGTCATCACCTCGGATATCCGCAAAGCGCTGGACGACGCGGCGCTGAACGACGTGAAGATCGAGATGGCGCTGTCGCCGCCGTGGACCACGGATTGGATCACGGAAGCGGGGCGCAAGAAATTACAGGCCTACGGCATCGCACCGCCGCCCAAGGGCAGCGGCGCGCCGGGCCTCAAGAACGCCCAGCCGGCCACATGCCCGCGCTGCGGTTCGATCAAGACCCGCGAGGTCAGCCGTTTCGGTTCGACCCCGTGTAAAGCCCTCTGGCAGTGTGAAACCTGCCGTGAGCCGTTCGATCGCTTCAAGTGTCACTAAGAGAGAAACGATGTCCGTTGGATTCCATCAGCTGAAGATCGCCGACGTTCGCCGGGAAACCTCGGACGCGGTGTCGATCCTGTTTCAGATCCCCGAAGAACTGAGAGAGAAATTTCGGTTCCGCCCCGGCCAGCATTTGACGCTTAAGGTAGATATCAACGGCGAAGAAGTGCGCCGCAACTATTCCGTCTGCGTGGCGCCGCATGAGAACGAGTTGCGCATCGCGGTGAAGGAAGTGCCGCAAGGGCGTTTCTCGAGCTGGGCGAACCGCGAGATCAAGGCCGGTCACGTCATCGACGCCATGCCGCCGCACGGCAGCTTCACCTGGACCTTCGAGAAGGGAAAGAAGCGCCGCTACCTGCTCATGTCGGGCGGTTCGGGCATCACCCCGATCCTGTCGCTGCTCAAGACGGGCCTGCGCGAAGAGCCGGACAGCGAGTTCGTGCTGTTCTACGGCAACCGCGCCAGCCACACGATCATGTTCCTGGAAGAGCTCGCGAACCTCAAGGACCGCTACATGTCCCGCTTCGAGCTGTACCACTTCCTCGACGAGGAAGAAGGCGAAGTGGACCTGTTCAACGGCCGCCTCGACCTGCCAAAAGCGACCGAAGCCTTGAATCTTCTTGTCGGCGCGCGCCCCATCGATGCGGTGTTCATCTGCGGCCCCGGCCCGATGATGACCGCCGCCGAGGAAGCGGTGAAGAAACACGGCATCCCGGCCGAGAAGGTCATGATCGAACGCTTCACCGTCGATGGCCTGCCCGCGCCCGCCCAGGATCCGTCCATCGCGGCGCTGGAGAAGAAAGCCCAGGGATCGAAAGTCCAGGTCCGCATCGACGGCCGTCTGCGGACACTGGCCTACGACGCCGCCAAGGGTAGCATCCTGGAGAACGCGCGCAGCGCCGGGTTGCCGGCGCCGTTCGCCTGTAAGGCGGGCGTGTGCGCCACCTGCAAGGCCAAGGTGATTGAGGGCGAAGTGCAGATGAAGACCAACTATGGTCTCGCGCCCGAAGACCTCGCGCAGGGCTTCGTGCTCACCTGCCAGGCGTTCCCGGTGTCCGATAAAGTTGTCTTGGACTACGACGTTTAAGTTTTTGGCGCGCGGCCTTCTCGGTCGCGCGCTTAGCGACGCGTTTTCTTCGACGGCACCGGCAGGCCCTTGAGCCCGCCGATCATCAGGTCGCTCATCAGCTCGGAAATGGAATCCACCGAGGCCGGTCCCTTGGGATCGAACCATGTGTGGGTCCAGTTCAGCATGCCGTAGAACAGCATCGCGGCGGGGCGCAGCAGCTCGGGCCGCGCTTTCAGCTGGGGCTGTATATCGGCGACGAGATCGACCACCAGCTGGATCAGGCGGCGCTGACGTCCGACGATGATGTCGCGGCGGTTCGGCGGCAGGTGATAGAGCTCGTTGATCAGCACCTTGTGACGCGCCGCGGCGCCGACATAGAGATGCATGAAAGCGTGGATGAGTGCATTGAGCTTGTCGGAGGCGCTGGCCCCGTCCATGGCCGCGATCCCCGACGCGGCGTTGCTCAGGGTCTTGATGTGCGAGTCCATGGCTTCGAAGAGGATGTCCTCTTTCGAAGGGAAATAGTGATAGATGAGCGACTTCGAGGTTTTGCAGGCGGTGGCGAGATCGGCCACCGAGGCGCCGAGAAAGCCCTTTTCCGCATAGAGTTGCAGCGCACGTTCAATAATGAACTCGCGCCGGTCATTGAAATCTGACGCCTGCGTACGTGCCATATAAAGGTAGCCCCCTCGCGGGGGATTCGTAGGCTATCTGACCCGAGGTATCAACCCTGGGAAAGAAAGTTACGAGTTACGCTTCAAGTCGGTGAGCGGAACGTAGCCGCCGGAGCGCTGGGGACGGCCCGGTTCGGCCGCCGCGAGGGGTGTGACCTCCCGCACGGTGGCGCGGCTCTGTTTGGCCAGGATCTGATACTCAACCGTGCCTTGGGCTTTCCACGCGATCTCTTGTTCGGTCAGCGGGCGGATGATCTTTGCGGGAATTCCCGCCGCGAGCATACGCGCAGGGATTTCGAAGCTCGCTTTGACGAAGCTGGCGGCGGCGACGAAAGCCTCTTCGCCGACGACGGCGCGGTCCATCACCACCGCGTTCATGCCCACCAGCGCGTTCCGTTTCACGAGACAGCCGTGCAGGATCGCACCGTGGCCGATATGGCCGTTCACTTCCACACGCGCCTCGGCGCCCGGGAAGGAATGCATGACGCAGTTATCTTGGATGTTCGAGCCTTCCTCGAGAGTCACCGTGCCGAAGTCGCCGCGTAGAGACGCGCCGGGGCCGACATAAACGCCGGGGCCGACGATGACGTCGCCGATCAGAACGGCCGTCGGATGAACGAAGGCCGTCGGATCGACGACGGGAATGAAGTTCTCGAACGCATAGACCGGCATGGTTGAGCCTTTTTAGTCCGCTGAATTCCAGCCCTCGATGACGTCCACCCACTTCTTGAGGAAGGTGTTGGTCTGATGACCGTCGATCACGCGGTGGTCGATGGTGAGCGAGACGTAAGCCATCGGGCGGATCTGGATCGTATCCTGTCCGTCGACTTCGCGCACGACCACACGTTTCTCCAGCTTGCCGATGCCGAGGATGGCCGACTGCGGCTGGTTGATGATGATCGGGGCCGCCAGGAGGCTGCCCGACACACCGTGGTTGGAGATGGTGAACGTGCCGCCCGAGACGTCGGCGCGCTGCAGCTTGCCGGCGCGGGCGCGGTTGGTGAGATCGGCCAGCTGACGCGAGATCCCGTTCAACGAGAGGGTCTGCGCCTTGTGGATCACGGGCACGACCAGGCCGTCGTCGCCCAATGCCGTGCCGACGCCGATGTTGAGATCGTCGAACACTTCAACCGCGTCCGCGTGCCAGCGGCTGTTGATGACCGGGACGGTCTGCAGAGCTTCGACGCAGGCCGCGACGACGTAGGCGGTGTAGGTGAGGTTGGCGTAGTCGGCGCCGCCCTTGGCCTTCTTCTTTTTACGGTCCGCGATGATGGCGCTGAAATCGACTTCGAACACGGCCGTGACGTGCGGCGCGGTGGCGACGCTGCTCGCCATGTGCTCGGCAATGGCGCGGCGGATGTTGGTGTGCGGGATCAGGCGGCCGCCGGCGGTCGGCGTCCCTTGCGGCTTCGCGGCGGCAGGCGATGCGGCGCGCGCGGGAGCCGCCTTGGCTCCGCCGCTCTGCACGTAAGCAAGCACGTCCGTATGGGTGACGCGGCCGCCGCGGCCGGTGCCCTCTATATTCTTCGGATCGACATTGTGCTCGGCGATCAGGCGGCGGACAGTCGGCGAGAGGCCGAGCGCGGGGCCTGTGTCACCGGCCTGCGCGCGGTCACGCGCCGCGCGCGGCGCCGGCGGCGCCTTCGCGCCGGAGGTCGCGGCCACAGCGGCAGCGGCGGGCCCTGGAGCAACTTGAGGCGCGCCGGACGAGATGCGTCCGATGAGCGCGCCGGGCGCGACATCGGCGCCGACTTCGATGGGCAGATGTTCGAGCGCGCCGGCGGCGGGCGCGACGATTTCCATCGTCACTTTATCGGTCTCGAGCTCGGCGACGGCTTCGTCCACCTTCACTTGCGTCCCGGCGGCTTTCAGCCAGCCCTTGAACTTGAAGCGCGTGCCTTCGGTCTGTTCGGACGGAACGATGATATCGGTCATGGCGCCCTCCCCTAGAACGTCACGAGATCGACGATGGCGTCGCGGATCGTATCGACGCCCGGGACGGCGGCTTGCAGCAGCACCGGGTTATAGGGGCTCGGGATATCCGGCATGGTGAGGCGCTCGGGCGGCGCGTCGAGATCGAGGAAACATTCGCGGCTGACGACGGCGAGGATTTCCGCGCCGAAACCGGCGGTGGCGTTGTCTTCATGCACGACCAGGCAGCGCTTGGTCTTGCGCACGGATTCAAGCACCGCGTCCTTGTCCCACGGCATCAGCGTGCGCAGGTCGATGACGTCCGCGGTGTAGCCCGACGCCTTCGCGGCTTCCTCGCAACGATCGACCATGGCGCCCCAGGCGACCAGGGTGATGTGCTCGCCGGTCATGGTCTTGGCGGCCTTGCCGAACGGCACGACGTAATCGTCGCCCGGGTACGGACGGCGCGACCAGGCGTGATCGAGCATCGCGCGGTGTTCGAAGAACACCACCGGATCGTTGCCGCGCAGGGCGGCGCGCAGGAGGCCGACGGCGTCTTCGGCGTTGGACGGCACCGCGACTTTCCAGCCGATCGCGTGCACCCACTGCACTTCGTTGGTCTGGCTGTGCCACGGATCGCCGCACTTCGAGAAGCCGCCCGCCATGCGCACGACCATCGGGGCGGCGAAGCGGTTGCCGGTCCGCCAACGCAGGGTGCCGCAGTCATTGAGCTGCTCGACGGCGGGCTCGGCGTATTTGCGGAACTGGATTTCCGGAACCGGCAGGAGCCCGGCCATGGCCATGCCGACGGCGCGGCCGATGATGCCTTCTTCCGAGAGGCTGGTGTCGAACACGCGCTGGTCGCCGAACTTTTCCTGCAGACCCATGGTCACCGCGTGCACGCCGCCCTTGGGGCCGACGTCCTCGCCGAACAGGACCATCTTCGGATTGGTCGCGAGTTCGACTTCAAGGGTGCGGCGGATGGCCGTGACCATGTTGATGCGCGGGCCTTGCGGATGGGCGATTTCGCTCGAGGCCGGGAAGCGGTGGCCCGCGGTGGCGAGACCGCCGATCTGCTGGAGTTCGGGCTTTCCGGACTCATCGACTTCGGCGAACACATGGCGCTTGAGGAGCTTGGCATCGAGGTTCGGACGGTTCGAAGCGGCTTCGAGCGCGGCGTCGACGTCGCGGCCGGCTTGTTCTTCGAGCTCCGCCCACTTCTTTTCCGAGAAGACGGACGGCACGAGGAAGGCTTTCAGCTTCGGCAGCGGATCGCGGGTCTTTTCCTGCGCGATACGTTCGGCGCCCTTGTAGGCCTGCGTATCCTGGCCCGAGTGACCGGCGAGACGCGGCACGGTGAGACGCAGGAGCGCGGGGCCCTGGCGATCGCGCACATGGGTCGTCGCTTCATTCACAAGGCGCGCGGCTTCGGCCGGATCGGTGCCGTCGCCGTTGAAGATGGTGAGGTTCTTGAAGCTCGCGAGATTGAGCGCGATGTTGGCGCCCGGCGTCTGGAAGGTGGACGGCACCGAGATGCCGTAGCCGTTGTCTTCGATGTAGAACAGCATCGGCAGCTTGAGGGTGGTCGCGATGGTGAGCGAGGCCCAGAAGCCGTTGGTGGCGACGGAGGCGTCGCCGCCGAGCACGACGGCGATGGCGTTGCCGACGTTCTTGTCCTTCAGCACATTGCGATAATATTCGATGGCCTGCGCCCAGCCGGCCGTCGGTGTGTACTGCGTGCCGACGCCGCCCGCCATCGGCAGGCCTTTCGCGCCGCCCGGGTTCGGGAAGTTGAACACCGTGCCGACGTCCTTGCCGTCGCTGTAGCCGCCGACCTTCATCAAGGTCGCGGCCATCACTTCTTCGAGTGGGATGCCAAGGCCCAGCAGCAGCGGACGCGAGCGGTAATAACCCGCGGCGGCGTCATAGGCGTGTGTGAGACGCTGCGAGAGGATGATCTGCGCGAGGTCATGGCCGCGGCCCGAGAACTGGTAGAACATCTTGCGCTCGGGCAGCAGCTTCTGCTCCTCGATGTCGTCGAGGCGGCGCGACAGAAACAGCGCGCGCGCCACCTTTTCCCAATCCACACTCGCGGTGACGTTATGATCGGCTTTGACAGCCTGAATCTTGGCCATGCGGTATCCTCCCAAACATTCCTGACCCTTGGGAAAAGTGTACCGGGGGAACCGGGGGCGATCTCGGCGAAATCATGAGCAATTTCATATAAATAGTGATATAATCACACATATTTGTCATAAACAGTGTGAATTTCACTATGATTGAGCTTGATAGCGCCGATATCCGCATCTTAAGGCTCCTGCAGAGCGAGGGGCGGATCGCGATCGTGGATCTGGCCGAGCGCGTGAATTTGTCGGCCACCGCGTGCCACAAGCGCATCGACAAACTGGAGAAAGCGGGCGTGATCGCCGGCTACGGCGCGAACGTGTCCTTGCGCGCCATCGGCTACCAGGTGGAAGCCTTCGTCGCCGTGACCATCGACCGTCAAGCGAAGGTGACCGCCGACAGCTTCATGGTCGAGATCAAGAAACTGGAAAATTTGCGCGCCTGTTATCTGCTGTCGGGCGACACCGACTTCCTTCTGCATGTGATCGCGCCGGACCTCGACGCCTATACGCGCGGCGTCTTGAACCAGATCATGACTCTGCCGGGCGCGCAGGCGGTGCGCACATCCTTCGTCCTGGACAAGATGGTTTCAACGGCGCCGCTGACGCCGCTCGCGCCGGCCTGACTATGTGCGCGGCAGCGGCAGCGTGGTCGTCATTTTGACCTCGGAGAGACTCACGAAGGTCGAGGCTTCCCGCACGCCGGGAATGCACGAGAGCTTCTTGAAGTAGAAGTCCTCGTAGGAATGAAGATCCGGCGTGACGACACGCAGGAGGAAGTCGAAGTCGCCGAGCAGGACGTGACATTCGAGCACTTCGGACATCGTTTTCATCCGTTCGGTGAAATCGCGGAGATACTGCGGATCATGCTGCCGCACGGTCACCTTCACGAAAAACTGCGTGCGCATGTCGAGCTTGTCGCGGTTCAGCACCGCCACCGTTTTCTTGACGTAACCTTCCGCCATGAGGCGCTTGATGCGGTTTCCGCAAGTTGAGGTGGAAACGCCGACGACCTCGGAAATCTCGGCGGAGGAGCGCGACGCATCTTCCTGCAATTCGGCGAGGATCCTGAGATCGACCTTATCGAGACCAGCCGCCATGAAGGCTTAGTATCCGCGCGCGAGATCGACGGCGCCGGCGGGCTTCTGGCCGCGCTCGAGGCCGGCGACGTCCTTGAATACCTGCGGGACGATTGTCAGCGGATTGGAATCCGCCGCCACATGCGGAGTGATCAGAACGTTGTCCATGCCCCATAACGGGTTATCGGCGGGCAGCGGCTCGGGCGTGAACACGTCGAGCACCGCGCCGTGAAGGACACCGGATGTGAGCGCAGCGATCAGGTCGGTCTGCACGACCGTGTCGCCGCGTCCTGCGTTGACGAAATACTTCGGGCCGGGCCGGTTGCGGCCCAGTTGCGCGAAGACCGTCTGGTCCACGAGCCCCGTGGTCTCATCGGTGCGCGGCAGCACATTCACGAGGATATCGATGCCCTCAAGGAAAGCGCCCAGCGCCTCGCGGCCCGCATGAATCGGAAACACCGAATCCGCGCGCGCGCGGCGCGCCCAGCCGCTGACCTCAAATCCAAGGCTCTGGAGCGCGCGGCCGCCGGCCTGGCCCATGACGCCGGCGCCGAGCAGACCGACGCGGACGCTGGACGCCGCCGGCTGATCGGGCGGATCCCATACACGTTGTTTCTGATGCCGCAGATAGAGCGGGATCTGCCGGTGCAGATAAAGCGCGGCGAAGGTTACATATTCGGCCATACGCGCCGAGAGATCGGGATCGACGACTCTGTAAACGGGCAGATCCTCGCGGCCCTTCAGCGGCGCGAGGTGATCGACCCCCGCGCCGAGAGAGAAGACCGCGCGTGGATCGGGGAACTCCGCATAAAGCTTCGGGTCCGCTTTCCACGCGCAGATGACGTAAGGCGAAGAGAGCTTGATTGCGCCATCTTGCGGCCAGAAGTGGACCTCGCGTCCGTTGGCGGCAGCTTGGAAGGGCTCACGCCAGGACGCAGGATCCCACGGTCCGACCGCAACGATGATCGCAAACTGGCTCAGATAAGACCTTCGGCTTTCATGGCGGCCTGGGTATGCGGACGGGCCGCGACACGCGCCTGGAACGCCTTCAGCTTAGGCCAGGGACCGATGTCGATGCCAGTGAAGTTCGACCAGTTCACGACGGTGAACAGATAAGCATCCGCGATGGTGAACTTTTCGCCCGTGAGGTAGGAGCGGCCGTCGCCCAAGGACTTCTCGATGAAGTCGAAGCGGCTGGCCAGCCTCTCCTTGATGGCTTTTTTCTGCTCGTCCGTGGTGGCCGGGTTGAACAAGGGACTAAAGGTCTTGTGGACTTCGCTGTTGGTGAAGACCAGCCATTCATTGACCCGCGCGCGCTCGAGAGTGCCGGCGCGCGGCGCGAGGTCGGAGCCGGCCTTGTTGTCGGCAAGGAACTGGGTGATGGCGGCGCCTTCGGTGAGGACTTCGCCGTTGCCAAGGCCGAGCGCGGGCACGTAGCCCTTTGGATTGATCTTGTAGAAGTCCCGCCCGTCGTCGGTTTCGTGGGTCTTGGTGGAAACCTTCACCAGGCTGAAGTTTTCGCCGAGTTCACGCAGCACGATATGAGGAGCGAGCGAGCAAGCGCCGGGCGCGTAGTAAAGTTGATAGGACACGGGGGAAAGACTCCTGAAGTTAGAGGTTGGTGAGATCGGCCATGAGGGCCGGGACGTTGTGATGCTTGAGATTCGGCGCGGACTGGCCGCACCAGACGGAAACCAGATCGGTACGATTTTGCGCCCGCGCCGCGGCTTTCAATTTGCCGAGAAACCACGCCTGGACCGGATACGGCGCGACATTGCGCGGCATTTCCTCATAAAGGCGATTGCGGATCCCGCGCGCGAGACGGCCCGAATAGGTGCGCGTGAGGACCGTGTGCCGCGCGCGGTCGCTGAACAGCGCGGCGCGGTGCGCGGGGCTGGCGCCGGACTCCTCGCACGCCAGGAACGCGGTGCCGACTTGAACGCCCGCGGCGCCGAGCATCAGCGCGGCCTTCACGCCGCGCGCATCGACAACACCGCCGGCCGCGATCACGGGCGCCTTCACGCGCGGTGCGACGATCTGCACAAGCGAGAAAGTGCCCGTGAGGGAGTCTTCGGACGAGGCGATGAAGGACACGCGGTGGCCGCCGGCTTCAAGACCGGTGGCGGCGATGGCGTCCACGCCCGCTTCGTCGAGCGCGGCGGCCTCGGCGAGAGTCGTGGCGGTGCCGACGGTGAGGATGCCCTTCTTGCGGCAGCGCGCAAGCTGATCGGCCGTGGGGATGCCGAAGACAAAGCTGAACACGGCGGGCGCGGCTTCAAGCATCGCTTCGAACTGATCGGCGAACGGCGCGTGCAGCCGTTGCGGGCGTTCGGGTTTGGCCACGCCGAGCTCGCGATAATAGGGCTCGAACAGCGGCCACAGGCGCTCGAACTCAGCCTCCGTCAGGTCTTCGCCGCCCGGATCGGCGACGGAAACCCAAAGATTGAGATTGAACGGATTTGACGTGCGCGCGCGGATCTCGGCTGCGAGTTTCAGGATGTCGTCCGGCGCAAGATGTTCGGCGCCGTAGGCGCCAAGCCCGCCGAGATTGGAAACGCCGCTTGCCAGCAGCGGCGACGAGAGGCCGCCGCCGAACGGTCCCTGCACCACGGGGTGCCCGATCCCAAAACGCTTAGTCATTTCCATGCTCATGTCCCGACTGCTAAGCGATATGGTTACCTTTGTAAACCAGGTGTCGTTCGGATATCGTCATTATCCGGTTTCCGGACGGTAAGTCCGTTTCCGCGCCGTAACGGATTTTTGAAGGCGATATTGAAGGCGACATGTCATGGCACTCACCGTACGCAAAAACAAATCGCCCGCGCCGCAATGCCCGATCGGCGAGTGCATGGCGTTCCTGCGCGGCGCGTGGACGCCGGCGATCATCTGGAACTTGAGCGGCGGCGCGCGCCGCTTCGGCGAACTGCGCAGCGACATCGGAAAAATTTCCGCGAAGGTTCTCACGCACCGGCTGCGCGAGCTCGAGGACATGGGCGTGGTGCGCCGCGACGTGAAACCGACCTCGCCGCCGTCGGTCGAATATTCGCTTTCGGACCTGGGCAAGGAACTGATGCCGGCCATCGCCGCCATCGTCAGCGTCGGCCACCGCCTGAAAAAGCGCTCCGCCCGCCGCCTCGCGGCTTAGCTGCAGCGCTAAACCGCTGCAATCAAAGCAAGAATCGGCCAGGCGAGATTTCCGTTTTAGGGGGCTTTTGCGGCTGTTTTTTGACAGGCCGTGATCAGCATCGATCTAAGCTGTTGAAATATATATAAAAATATCCACCCTAATCCCGCCTTGAATTCCGATTACAGAAATATGACCTATAGGCCGGGCTGATGGGGAGTAGTGGGAGCTTTATGCAGAACTTAGGTGCGTTATCCGGGCTGGATCGCGAACTCGCCAAAATCGCGACACGGATCAAGAATTTCAAATCCTGGACGAGCAGCATCGGCGCCATCTGCGAATCTTCGCAGTTCCTGGCGCGGCGCATGCGCAACGCCATCAGCGACCCGAGCCTGCCGATCCTCGAACTCGGCGCGGGCTTCGGGTCCGTGACGGCGCTGCTGCCCGAATCCACGGTGAGCGTCGAGCGCGAGAAGACGCGCTACGAGCACCTGACGAAAATTTTCCCCGAGCGCACGATCCTCGACACCTGCGCGCTGCCGGCCCTCGCGCACCTGTCCACGCCGACCGTCGTGGTGAGCAGCATTCCGAGCGTGAACAATTCGGAGTTTGAATTCCTGCGCGACGGCATCGCGCAAGCCTACAAGGCCGGCATGATCGCCGAGCTCGTCACCTACACCTATTTCCCGCACGATCCGTTGGCCGGCATCTTCGCCAAAAGCGAACTCGCCGGACTTGAAATGCTGAACGTTCCGCCCGCGTTCGTCTGGAAATATTCATGAGCGAACGGGCGCTCGGCTCGGCTCCCCGCATTGCTGTCCGGCTGGCGCTCGCACTTGTCTTCGTCGCCGCGGCGGCCATCTATAGCGTCGTCTACGAAGATCCCTATGTCGCGCTGCTGATCTTGCCGTTCTTCGCGCTGGGCGTCGCGCGCGGCAAACACCCGGTGATCCTCGCGACCCTGTCGCTTCTGCCGGCGGCCGTTCTGCTGGCGATCAGCGTCGGCAAAGCTTTTGTCACCAATATCCCGTTGGTCGCCTACGACCATTTTTTCCTGCGCGGCAACGTGCTGATGCTGGCCTACAACGACTGGCGCGTGGCGTCGGGCGTCCTGCTCACCCTCGCCGCGATCTTCTTTTATGCCAAGGCGCTGCTGTCCGGCCGCGGCACGTTCACCCTGTTTGAAAAGGGCGGCGTGGCCGCACTGGTGCTGGTGTCGGGCTTCTGCATTTATGCGATGCGCACCGAGCCGCAGATCGCGATCTGGGATCCCGCGCTTACGCTGCCCACCATCAAGACCTTCGTGAAATCGACGCAGGCGCCGAGTCCGCAGCTGCACCTGCTCGCGAATGCCGAAGCGGCCCAGCCCCCGGCGGAGCATCACGGCCTGACGGCGCCGGCCGAACGCCCGGACATCTTCTTCCTGCTGCAGGAGTCCACGTTCCTCCCCGAGGTGCTGCAGCCGGAGCATAAGTCCAAGCACATGTTCGCCGGCCGCGCCGCGCAGCGCGGCCCGCTTAAAGTGCATACATATGGCGGCGGGACGTGGCGGACGGAATTCTCGCTCACCACCCAGATGCGGCCGCAGGAGTTCGGCGGCGACGGCCTTTACGTGTTCCATCAACTTGAAGGCCGCGTGCACCGCTCGATCTTCACGGAGCTGAAGAAGCTGGGCTACCGCACCGTCGTTTTCTATCCGGTGCCGGGATTTTTCATCAATGCCGCGCCTTTCTACGCCTCGATCGGCGTGGACGAGTTCTACGACGCGCAGTCGCTGGGCATCGCCACCGGCTGGGATTGGAAGATCCCCGACGAAGCCTTCTACAAGGCGATGCTGAAGAAGCTGGAAGGCTCGGACAAACCCGTCGTCGCCTTCATGCTGACCATCAGCCAGCACGGTCCGCACGCGACGCAGGACCCGATGGCCGATTACGTGCAACGCTTCGACACCGCCGACAAAGCCTACGGCGATTTCATGGACGCCCTGAAAGCGCGCGGCCGCCGCGCCGGCGTGGTGACCTTCGGCGACCACCAGCCGGAATTCACGCTGCGCTTCATCAGCAGCGAGAAGGCGCGCCATCTGACGACCTACGACGTGCGCTGCGTCAATTTCAGCTGCGACGGCGACAGCGACAATCCCGTGCCGAAGCCGCTCGATATCGTGATGCTCGCGCCCGCCGCGCTGGAGCGTTTTGGATTCGGCCTCGACGACCTGTCGCTCGCGCAGCGCAAGGCTTTCCACAACTGCGAAGGCGACACGGACGCCTGCGTCCAGGACGAGCGCCTCGAATTCAACACCGCCTTCTCTCATTACTTCGAATAGTCATGAGCGCGCGGCGGATCCTCGTCATTTTCAATCCCGCCGCCGGCGGCGCCCGCCGTCCTCGGTTTGATAGCGTCGTCGCGCGGCTCAAAGCCGCGTCGTGCCGGGTGGACGTCGTCGAGACCGCCGGGCCCGGCCACGCCGAGACCCTGGCGCGCAATGTCACACCCGCCGCTTACGATGTCGTGGCCGCCTGCGGCGGCGACGGCACCGTGAACGAAGTCATCAACGGCCTCGAAGGCAAGGACGTCGCGCTCGGGATCATTCCGCTCGGCACGGCGAACGTGCTCGCCGAGGAAATCGGGCTCGTGCGCACACCGGAGAAAATCGCCGCGGCGCTGTCGCACGGTCCGATCCGTACCGTGCATGTGGGACGCGCCAACGGCCGCCGCTTCACGATGATGGCCGGCGTAGGTTTTGACGCCGTGGTGGTGAGCCGCGTTTCGCTGAAGCTGAAAAAATTGCTGGGCCCGCTCGCCTACGTGTGGGAATCGATGCGTCAGGCCGTGCAGTACGGTTTCCAGGCTCATGAAGTGACCATCGACGGCGTGGCTTACCGCCCGGTGTCGATGGTGGCCTGCAAGGGCCGCCGTTACGGCGGCCCGTTCATCGCGGCGCCCGACGCCTCGCTGGGCGAGGACAAATTCCATGTGGTGCTGATGAACGGCCGCGGCTGGCTCAGCGTCATTCGTTACGCACTCGCCCTGGCCTTTGGAAAAATCACCGCATGGGGCGATGTGCAGCTCGTGGCGGGCCGCGAGGTCATCGTGCGCGGCAGCGCCGGTCAGCCGGTGCAGGCGGACGGCGACATTGTCGCGACCTTGCCGTTACGCATCGCCCTCGATCCGCATCCCGTGCGCCTCGTGTATCCGGCCTGAGCGGGAACCGGGACCCCGCGTCAAAGCGCCCGCCCCCTTCGTTACAATCAAACACCGTTTTTAGCTTGTGCGCGGGGGTGGGGCGTCGTTGACTGCCCCAAATTCCGGGGGAGGACACGATTTTGCGAAGCGTTGTGTGCGGCCGCGTGGCATTTGGCCTGGCCGCCTTTTTCATGGCCGCCGAGGTTCGCGCGCAGGACGCCGCCGGCTCGACACAGGTCTACGACCGCGCCTATTTCGAGCGCTACGATACCGTGACCGCCGAGGACATGGTGCGGCGCGTGCCCGGCACCTCGCCCATCCTCGACGCGCTCAACGCCAACACCAATCAGCAGCAGCGCGGCTTCGGCTCGTCGGGCGACCAGATCCTGCTCAACGGCAAACGCTTCGCCGGCAAGGGCCAGATCCTCGCGGCGCTGAAGCGCATTCAAAGCGCGAACGTGCTGCGCATCGAGTTGATCCGCGGCAACAACGCCGACGCCAACGTCCAGAGCGAGGGCTTGATGGTGAACGTCGTCCTGGAAGAAGGCGCGAGCACGGGCTCCGGCTCGTGGCAGGCCGCCTTCCGCTTCAACGACGACGACGTCTATGACGGCGACGGGCTGATTTCCTACAGCGATAGCGTGGGTTCGCTCGATTACATTGTCAGCGTGCGCCGTGACGCCTGGAATCGCGGCTATCCCTACTGGCGCGAACTCACCAAGACCGAGCGCTATTTCTATCCGAACGGTGTGGTCCGGGATCTGCGCAGCGACCGTGCGCGTTATATCCAGAACCAGTACACGCTGACGGCCGACCTCACCTACAACTTCGAGAACGGCGACATCCTGCGCCTGAACGGGTCCATGGAGCCGCGTGAAGCCGACAGCGACAGCGATATCGGCATCACGCGTTACAACCCCTCGGGCGCGCCCGTCGTCAATGCGACGGAGATCAAGCGCGGCCATCAGGGGTGGCAGAACAAGTGGGAGATCGGGGGCGACTATGAGGCGCTGATCGGCGCAAGCCGCTTGAATATCCTGTTCATTCATTCCTACACGCGCGTCCCCAACGACGAGTACCGCAACTTCATCAACGGGAACGTCGTCACCGAGCTGAACCGGAACATCCGCATTCCGACGAATACCGAATCCATCGTGCGCCCGACCTTCGCCTTTCCGCTCGCGGCGGGACAGACCCTGGAGCTTGGCGGCGAAGTTGCGCGCAACGTGCTCCAGCAGCAGCTGCGCCCCTTCTTCGACCGCAACGGCGACCTGAAGGTCGAAGAGATCGCCATCCCGACCGGCAACGCGCGCGTGCAGGAAATCCGCGGCGAAGCTTTCGCCAATCATACGTGGCAGATCACATCGAACCTGTCGCTGAACAGCTCGGTCATCGTGGAGATGTCGCGCATCTCGAACAATTTCCCCGGCAGCGGCAAGCACACTTACGTTTACCCGAAACCCCGCGCGGACCTGCGCTATGACATCACGAAGTCCGATCAATTGCGCTTCCAGATCGGCCGCAAGGTGGGCCAGCTCGACTTCGGCCTGTTCGTGCCGCAGTTCGACCTGGTGGACAACGAGATCGACGAAGGCAATCCGGGCATCCGGCCGGAACGCCAGTGGGAGTTCGAAACCGGCTACCAGCGCCGCCTCCCCAACGATCAGGGCCTGATCGAAGCGCGCGCCTTCTACAACCGGATCGAAGACCACATCGGCTATGTCCTGTTCCGCGTCGAGCCGGACGGCACGCGCGTGTCGGCCCAAGGCAATATCGGCAAGGCCAAACACTACGGCGCCGAGGTCAAAGCCAGCGTGCGCATGGCCGCGATCGGCTTGCCCGACGTGACCCTCGACGCGCGTTACCTGCGCCAACGGGCGGAAGGCACCGACCCCTTCCTCGGCGGCAAACACCGCGTCGGCGAAACGCAGGCCGCCGACAATATCTGGGATCACGAATTGCAGATGGGCTTCCGCCACGACGTGACGGCGTGGGGTTTCAACTACGGCGTCAACTACCGCGCGTTCGGGGGCGAACGCCTGTTCAGCGACATCCGCGTCTATAGATGGTCCGCCTCGGGCCCGCGCCTGGACGCCTTCGCCGAGAAGACCCTGACGCCCCGCCTGACCATGCGCGTGGAAGGCTACGGCCTGATGCCGCAGCGGACACGGGAATTCCAGCGCCGCGTCGTCTACGCCAATGACGTCATCGCCGGAACGATCTCACGCACGGAGAACTATGTGACCGAATGGGACCGCATGTTCATGATCAGCCTGCGCGGCACCTTCTAAGTTAGGCCACCAGCCAGCCGTTCAACGTCAGCCGCTGGTCCTCAAGGGCCGACGATGGGCATTGAATGGACGTGACCTCGTGCTGGATGTAACTCGGGAACACCATGAGGCCATTGCCCGGCGGGTCGATATCGGCCACGAGGTCGCCGAAGGAATGCGTGCCTTCGTGGATCACGGTCTTGTAGAGCTTGAGATGCCCGCCGGTGAACCGCTTCGGTTCGCGGTGGAAATAATAGACAAAGGTGACGGTGCGATGCGCGATGTCGGGCAGGCCGTTGTCCGTGTGGGTATTGAAGTAATCGCCGTCGCCGTGCGCCGATAACTGCAGCTCCATGGAGCGGAAGTTGATCGGCGGCATGCCGATGGCGGTGAAAATCCGCGGCATCGCCTTGAACAGCGCCTGGCCGACCATGGGCGCGACATCGGCGACGTTGTCCAGGATGCGCGAGCGGCGGAGTTCGTAATCCGGCTTGAATTCGCCCTGGTTGCCCGCCAGTGAGACCGTCGAATCCCGGAACTGGGCTTCATGCGCGAGCGCGTGAGCCATCGCACGCTCGACTTCTTCCGGAGACAGGAAATTCTCGATCAGGCAATAGGGCGGATCCATCTCGATGCCCACGATCTCGCGGGCATGCAGTTCGATGGGCTGATTCTCGGGGCCTTTGAAAGAAAGCCGTATATCCGGGGCATCGGCCGGCGTGTTCACACATACGCCGACGGCGCGCGCCGTGACTTCGTCGCCCGGCATCTGAGTGGCGACGCGATTTCCATCACGAAGGCGCAAGGTCGCTAACTGCACACGCATTCTCCCGCTCGCCCGGCCAAGGCGCCGGGCCCGGCTTTTTTAGCCGGTCGCCGGGAGGGCCGCTAGCCGTCGCGGGTATCGATGGTGGCATCGAACCGCAGAAGTTGCGACCCACGCGCGGGCGGCGTGAGATCATCGCCCCCAAGCTTCCAGGGCGGACCCTAAATGGATCCGCCCCGTTTTCGAAGCCTAGAACTGGTAGGCGTACTGCAGATAGAACGACCGCGGCTTACCGTAGAACTGGTAGGTATAGTAGTAGGACGGGTCGTTGACGCCGATCTCGCCGCGCACGCCCGCGCGGTGGAACGACTTGTCCGCGTTGCCGCCGCGCTCGGAGTACTTTTTGTCCAGGATGTTGACGGCGCGCAGCAGGAAACGATGCTGCATCTCTTCGCCGAGGTAGTACTGGACGGAGCCGTTGAGCACGAAGTAGTTGCCGAAGTTGACGTCCGGGTTGGTGCGGGCGCCTGACGCGTCGACGAAGCGCGCCGCGTTGTTCTGGACATAGAGCCACTCGGGACCCTGCCAGCGCGGATTGAGCGCGATCACCCAACGTTCGGTCGGGGTGTAGGTCATGAGGGCCGAGATCATCCACTCCGGACGTTCGCCCGCCTGACGGGTCGGGTTGGCGCCCGCCGCGCCCGGAACCACCGTCGTCAGGGCCGCGCCCGTGCCCGCGCGCAAAGCCATCAGGCCGAAGATCGGGTTCGGTTCAAGCGATTCCTGCTTGGTGAAGCTGACGTCCGCCTGGATCTGATCGAGGTCGACGGAGACATCCAGGGTGTAGCCCTTGATGTTCTGCTGCGCCTTCGTGTTGAAAAACGCCGTGCTGAGGCCCGTGAGGCCGAAGCTTGCGAACGTGCGGCAGAACTCCACCGGCGTGATGATGTTCGGATTGATCGTGCGCGACGGGTCGACACCCGGACACACGTCGCGGATCGCGGCGCTGCCGAACAGGTTCGTGATGTCGGTGGTGAAGTAACCGGCTTCGACGTTGAAGGTGCCGCCCATGACGTCACCGTTGATACCGACGCCGGCGGCGTAGGTTTCGACTTCCTGCGGCTTGATGGTCGGATTGTTGCGGGTATTGCCGAACAGACCGGCTTCCTGGGCGCGCGGGCTGTTGTAGGAGGTGCCGCCGCTGGCGCGGGCGTAGATGCCCGAACCGAATTCCTGGCGGGCCGAGAACTTCCAGATCAGGTTGTCGGCGAAGAGGTTGTTGAAGTCCTTGCGGGCGCCGAAGGACACGTTGGCGCCCTCCAGGATCGGGAGGTCAAGCTGCACGTCGCCATAGATGCCGGTGGTGTTGATGTGCGCTTTCGACACGCCGTAATCATCGGCCGAGGCGTCGTAGGAGGTCGTGCGCTGCACACCCACAACAGTGGCTAACCAATCGGTGATCTGGTACTTGCCGCGCACGTTGGCGCCGTAGTCCACGAAGCCGGCGCGGAGTTGGGTGCCTTCGCCGTAGCCCTTCACAGGCCCGCCCGAACCGAAGTTGGCGATGGTCTGCACCACGGTGCCCATCGGATCGCCGATGCGGAACGGGTTCTGGAGCGTGCCTTTGATCTGGCCGTTGGCGTCGACATAGTAACCCTGACGCGATACGCCGTCGGCCTTGGTGCTGCCGTCCGGGTTGGTCACGCAGCCCGTTGGGATGTTGTTGGCGCGCGCAAAGGCTTCGAAATCCGACGCAAGCGTGAACGGGCGGCCCGTCGCCGGGTTGAGCACGCTCTGCGGGATACGGCAGATCTGCACGTCGACTTCGGTGTTCCAGAGTTCAGGCGCCGAGTAATAAGCCTCGGCTTCCACCTTGAGCTTATCGGTGACCTGGCTGTGGAACTGGAGGCTATACTTCGGGAAGTCGACCCAGTTCGGATTGTAGACGTGGTCCGTCGGGAACGGATCGTGGAACGAGGTGCCGACCAGCTCGGCGCCGAGGCGCAGTTCGGTCTCGTCACCCATCTTCCACAGATACTTGGCGCCGATGGACTTATATTCGTACGGGAAGTCGTGTTTGCCCCCGACTTCCAGGACGGTGTCCGAATAGGCCTCGCGATCGAAAATCGGATTGGAGTCGGTCGCGTAGGAGCGGCCGTAGAACATCAGGCTGTGCCGGCCTTCCGCGTCGATCGGGAAGGACACGTTGCCGTAGATTTCACGGGTTTTGAACGAACCGTAATAGACGCCCATGTCGCCCCTGAAGGTGCCGTCCGGCTGCTTGTACTTCACCGATACGACGCCCAGGCCGCCGTTGCCGCCGTAATAAAGGCTCTGACCGCCGCGGAATATTTCAACGGAGTCGATCACCCGCGGGTCGATGGCGGTCGCGCCCCAGATGTCTTCCAGCGGCGTGCCGCGGTCGAAGGTGGGAACCCCGTCGACGAGCAGCAGCGTGTCGCGGTCGGTGCCGCCGTCGATGCGGATGGTGAATTCGCCTTCGTCCGGTGAATAACCGACGTTGGCGCCGCGGATGAGACCGCCGGCCAGTTCGGCGAAGTTGGTGAAACCGCCCGTGGCGATTTCGGCATCGCTGATGACCTGGACCTGCGTGCCGTACTTGGAGAAGTCGATAGCGGTATCTGAAACCGCTTCGCGGTTGATGCGCTGGCCTTCGACCGTGATGGTTTCGATGCCGGCGTCGGCAACCTGATGATTCTGTGCGAGTTGCTGCGGGGCCGGCTCGGCTTCCTGAACAACGGGGTCCTGCGCGCCGCCGGCAGCGGCGAGTTCGCGTTGCGCAGCTTCCAGCTCACGCTGAGCCTGCGCCACGCGGTCCTGCGCATCGTGAAGCTCCTGCTGCGCGGCCGCGAGTTGCCGCGCCTTATCGGTATCGGAGGCGGCCTGTGCATGCGCGATGCTCGTCAGGCTGCACGACGTCAGCAAGATTGCGGCGAATGAGGTGGTGGTAAAACGTGAGCGGCCGCGAGCCGGCGCGATTTCTCTGTTATGTCCATCGGACATTTCAAATATCTCCTTGGTGATTTCCCCTGCACAAGGAAAAGACGCGCCCTCGCCCACGCGCATCTCCGGCAGACGCGCTGCTATACGCGCGCGAGGTGACAACGGCGTGAAGCGGACGTGACGTCGGCGTGAAGTGAGATGCGGGATGCGCCTCCCGCCAAAACGTCACGCACTCTTCACGGTGGTTTCACGCAAACAGACACCGCCGATGACGACACTGCCGTCCAACCGTTCAGTAGGGGACCGTATTATGGCCGATCAGAATCGACGTTCATTCCTGAAGACCGCCGCGAGCGCCACCGGCGCGGGCGCGGCCCTTGCCGCTCTGCCCGCGGCTATCCGGGATGCTCTGGCCGTTCAAGCCAAGCAGGTCACGGGCACGATCAAGGATGTGAAGCACATCGTGATCCTGATGCAGGAGAACCGCTCCTTCGATCATTACTTCGGCAGCCTGCGCGGTGTGCGCGGGTTCGGCGACCGTCACCCGATCCCGCAGGACGGCGGCAGGAACGTCTGGATCCAGTCCGACGGCGAATCCCAGATGATGCCGTTCCACCTGGACACCAAGACCACCGATGCCTTGCGCGTGCCGGGCACGCCGCACTCCTATGCCGATGCGCAGGGCGCCTGGGGCCAGGGCCGCATGACCGAGTGGCCGCGCTACAAGACGCCTTACACCATGGGCCACTATCGCCGCGACGATATCCCGTTCCAGTTCGCGCTCGCCGAGTCCTTCACCATCTGCGACCACTATCATTGTTCCGTAACCGCGGGCACGGACCCGAACCGCGTGGTGTTCTGGTCGGGCGCCAGCAACGATCCGGAGCTGCGCGCCAAAGGCGTCAACGCGACGGACGAATACTCGGAGCCCGACAATTTTCGCTGCTGGGTCAAGGGTGCGCTGCCGAAGCCCGGCTACACCTATGCCGGCAATAACCTGCGCTGGCCGACTCTTCCGGACGTCCTTGAGAAGGCCGGCGTGAGTTGGCGCATCTATCAGGACCCGAACAACAACTGGACCGGCGCGATGCACGGCGGCCTCGCGTTCGAGAGCTTCCGCACCTGCAAGCCGGGCGACGCGCTTTACGAAAAAGGCATGAGCTGGTGGTCACTGGAGCAGCTGAAGCGCGATGTCATGAACGGCATGCTGCCGGCGGTGTCGTGGATCCTGCCCTCACCGCCCTATTCGGAGCACCCGAGCGCATCGACGCCATTGGAAGGAGCCGAGTTCACGGCGCGCGTGCTTCAAGCCCTGACGTCCAACCCCGAGGTTTGGGCGAGCACGGTCTTCTTCCAGACCTTCGACGAGAACGACGGCCTGTTCGATCATCTGGCGCCCCCGGCGCCGCCGTCCTATGACCGCGACGGCGTGATGCAGGGCAAGGCGACCCTCGATCTCGCCGGCCACTACTTTCACGATCCCGACCGTAAGCACATCGCCAAGACGGACGATTGGAGCGGCCTGGTGCGCCCTTTCGGCATGGGCCCGCGCGTTCCGATGTATGTGGTCTCGCCCTGGAGCAAGGGCGGCTGGGTGAGCTCGCAGGTGTTCGATCACACTTCCGTCGGCCAGTTTCTGGAAAAGCGCTTCGGCGTCGTCATCCCGGCGATCACCCCGTGGCACCGCGCGGTCTCGGGCGATTTGACCTCGGCCTTCGACTTCGTAACACCGAACGATCCTACCTTCCCGAAGTTGCCTGACGTCAGCGGCGCCTCGGCCATCGTGCTCGATCACATCCAGCGCCCGCGCATCCTGCCGCCGGCCAGGCACGAGGCCTTGTTCCAGGAAACGGGCGTGCGTCCCTCGCGAGCGCTGCCGTACGCGTTCAATGCCGTGTCCAAGGTCGATGCCAAGACAATCACGATCGATTTCCGCAATACCGGCAAACAAGGCGCGGTGTTCCATGTTTACGACCGGCTGCATCTCGACCGCATCCCGAGGCGCTATACGGTCGAAGCGGGCAAGCGTATTTCAGATGTTTGGGATACCGCCGCGGACAATGGCCGCTATGACTTGTTCGTCCTCGCGCCAAACGGCTTCCGCCGCGACTTCGCGGGCGATGCGGCCGGCCCGCAGGCCGAGATCGACGTGACCTACCAGGCCAAGACCCGGAAACTTCAACTGGTGATCCGCAATACGGGCAAGGCTCCCGCGACTCTCAAGCTGGAGCACAATGCGTACGGACTGGCGGGTGAAGAGCTCTCAATCGCGGCCGGCGGCCGGACGAGCAAGGCGTGGTCCGTTGCCGAAAGCGGAAACTGGTACGATTTCACGCTTTCCGGCGCGGGGCTAACGCGCCGTGCCGCCGGGCGCGCTGAAACCGGTGAACACGGCGTCAGCGACCCGGCGATGGGAACGAAGCTTATTTCTTGACGCGGTAAACGTCGTGGCAGGACTTGCAGGAGAGAGCCGGAGCGACCTCGCTCATGATGGCGTCTTTGCCTTGTTCGCGCATAATCGTGGCCACTTTGACGGTGGCCGCGGCAAACGTGTTCATGCGCTGTTGGAAGTCGGCCCATTTGGTCCAGACTTCCGGAGTGGATTCGCCGCCGGGCACCTTGGCTTCGAAGCTCTGAAGGGCGCCTTGGGAGATGAGGGCGATGGTATCGAGGTGGCTTTGGAGATTATCCTCGGGCGCGGCCCCCGACAGGATCATACCCAGAACAGCGACCTGGGCATCGAGAGCCTTCATAATGTGCTGGCGGTATTCGATTGTGTCCTTGTCCTCGGCCGCGAGGGCGCTCGCGGAGCCGCTCAAGACCGCCAGAATACCGATAGCTGCACCAAAACCACGCATATGTTTCCCTCCTGATTTCGCGCTGTAAATCCTGGGTGACAGTCTGGCGGCGGCGGGCGCCCGGGACATTGATTCCGGTCAATGCCGGGCGCGAGGCCTTTTGTCAGGCGCCCGAATAGCGGATCGGCCGCCCCTGCGTAAGATGCTGCACCGCCGAAATGATGGCCTGCGTATCGATCCCATAGTGGCGGTACAAATCGGCAACGGAACCGGTCTGACCGAACTGATCGACCCCGAGCGCCCGGACCCGGTGGCCGCCGACCGCCCCGAGCCAGCCCAGGCTTGCGGGATGTCCGTCGATCACCGTGACGATGGCGCAGCTTGGCGGCAGACGGCCGAGCAGGCGTTCGATGTGAGAGACCCCGTCATGGCCCTGCTCCCGCGCCTTGTGCGACGCCGTCCACCCGGCGTACAGGCGGTCGGCGGAGGTCACCGCGAGCAGGCCGATATCGCGGCGGTCCTCGGCCATCAGGCCGACGGCGTTGATCGCTTCGGGCGCGACGACGCCGGTATAGGCGACAATGACCGGGCAGTTGGGGCCCGGCTCGCGCATCCAGTAGGCGCCGTCGATGATGTCCTGACGCAGAGCGCCCGTCATCTCGCGTTTTGGCTGCTCGAGCGGACGCGTGGAGAGGCGCAGGTAGACGGAGCCGCCTTTATCGTCGTGAAGCAGGTTCGCGCCGCCAGGAGCATCCGGATCGTGTTTCTGGAGATGCGCGAACGACCACAAGATCATGGCGAGCAATTCATCCACGAAGGCCGGCTCAAAAGACGTCAGGCCCGGTTGGGACATCCCGATCAGCGGCGTGCCGATGGATTGATGCGCGCCGCCCTCCGGCGCAAGGCTGATCCCGGACGGCGTCGCCACGAGCATGAAGCGCGAGTCCTGGTAACAGGCGTAGTTGAGGGCATCGAGGCCGCGCGCGATGAAGGGATCGTAGAGCGTGCCGATGGGAATGAGGCGCGCGCCGCTGATCGTATGCGAAAGTCCCAGCGCCGAAAGCAGGATGAAAAGATTCGCTTCGGCAATGCCGAGTTCCATGTGCTGGCCCGAGGGCGACGCCGACCAGTTGAAGGTCGAAGGCACCTTCTGGTCCCTGAAGATATCGCCGCGCGCGTCTTTCGAGAACAAGCCGCGGCGGTTCACCCATCCGCCCAGGTTGGTCGAGACCGTGACGTCCGGCGACGTCGTGACGACACGCTCCACGAACGCGCTCTCGACTTTGCCGAGATTGTTCATGACGGTGCCGAATCCCGCCTGGGTCGACATGGTGTCCGCGATGACGAGTTCGATCTCCGCCGGAACCGGAATTGCCGGCGCGGCGTGCTGACGCTCGCCGGCGGTGGCCATGGGGGTCCGCGCCAGGAAAGCCTTGAGGCGCTCGGCCGGGAGATCAAGCCCTTCGAACGGATCCCACTCGTGGCCGTCACGGATCTTCATGCGCGCCCGGAACTCGTCCATTTGGGCGAGGTTCATGAGGCCGGCGTGATTATCCTTGTGGCCCGCGAGCGGGAGACCAAAACCCTTCACGGTATAGCAGATAAAACAAACGGGCCGTTCATGCGTGACCGCGCCGAACGCGGCGAGCAGCGTCGGAAGGTCGTGCCCCGCGAGGTTGGTCATCAACTGCGCGAGCGCGGCGTCATCGTACTCTGCGATGAGACTGGCGGCCGCATTGTTGGCGCCAAGATCCGTAAGCAGCCTTTTACGCCAGGCCGCGCCGCCCTGGAACGTCAGCGCGGAATAAAGCGCGTTCGGGCAGGCGTCGATCCAGGCGCGCAAGGTATCGCCGCCCGGTTTCTGGAATGCGGCTTCAAGCAGGGCGCCGTACTTCAGGATGACGACATCCCAGTCGAGGTCGCGGAAGACTTGAGCATAGCGTTCCCACAGGCCCTCAAGGGTGCAGGCATCGAGGCTTTGGCGATTGAAATCGATGATCCACCAGCAGTTCTTCAAACCCTGCTTCCAGCCTTCGAGCATGGCTTCGAAGATATTGCCTTCGTCCATCTCGGCGTCGCCGATGAGCGCGACCATGCGGCCCTTGTCGAGGCCGGACCAGCCGTGAGCGTGCACGTAATCCTGAACAAGGGATGAGAACAGCGTCTGCGCGACACCGAGCCCCACCGAGCCGGTCGAGAAGTCCACGTCGCAGGTATCCTTGGTCCGCGACGGATAACTCTGCGCGCCTTTGAAACCGCGAAAGTTCTGCAGCTTTTCGAGCTTCTGGCGGCCGTAGAGATATTGAATGGCATGCAGATTGGGGCTGGCGTGCGGCTTCACCGCGACGCGGTCCTGGGGACGGAGCACCGAGAAGTAGAGCGCGGTCATGATGGTGGCGAGAGACGCCGACGACGCCTGGTGGCCGCCGACCTTCACGCCGTCGCCGTTATCCCGGAGGTGATTGGCGTTGTGGATCGTCCAGCTTGCGAGCCACAGCACCTTCTGCTCGAGGGCCCGCAGGCACTCGAGGTCGGCGGGCGGTACGGAGCGCGTAATCTTCTTCTGTTCCATTGAACCTCCAGGAGGGGCTCAAGGTAGCCCGCAAATCGTATATGATTCCAGCCGGAAAGCAGGAACGGCTTCGGGCGGGCCCGGACGGCAGAGCGCCTTTCAGATTACGGCGTGTGCTTGGACGGCACGCGCTTCTTGGTGGCCTGTTCGAAAGCGTAAGCGATCCCGAGAACTTTCGGGTCCTCGCAATGGCCGCCCACGAAGCTGACACCGAAGGGCTTCACGCGCTCCTCGGAGCCCTTCGCGCCCGGGTTATCGTTGGGCACGAGGCCGAACGGCACGACGACGATGGGATAACCCGCCTTCGTGGCGTAGTTGGCGCCACCGGCTTCCGGGAACATGATGGCGTCGAGCTTGCCCGCGGCGATGACGGCGTCGAGGCCTTCCTCACGCGTCAGCACCAGGTCTTCGGCGCGGTTCCTTTCATAGCGCGCCTTTTCCTTTTCCAGATCGACGGCTTCGGCGGCTTCGAGGCGCGATTGGCCGTAGCGGATAGCGCCGTCGGCCGCGTGCGCCGTGTTCCAGGCCAGGAACTCCTTGAAGGTCTTGACCGGGGCTTTGTCGTCGAGAGACGCCAGCCACAGATTGAAGTCGCGCTTCATGCCGTAGCGCAGCACGTTCGAGCAGTAGTCATCCGGCGCTTTGCCGTCGGTGGCGAGCTGACAGATGAAGTGCGCGGAGATGTTCTTCTGCGGATCGGTCGCGACCATGCTCGGCAGGTCCGCCGGATCGACGACGTCGGCGCCGGCCGCCTTCAGGGCCGCGATGGCCCCTTCCATGGTCTCAAGTTCGGCGGGCTTCAGGCCCGGAAACGGGCGCGCTTTACCGGGATAGGTGTGCGCGGTGATGAGACCGGCGCGCGGAATCCCGATGCGGGCGCCCTTGAGGGCGTCGGCTTTCAGGAACGGCGTGTAATCGCGGTTCGCCGGCGGCGTGCACTCGGAGGTGCGCGGATCGTTGGGATCCACGGCGGCGCCTTCCATGGCGCCGAGCATGATGGCGGCGTCCACCACATGTTTGGTCATCGGGCCGGCGGTGTCCTGATCGAGGGTGAGCGGCACGATACCGTATCTGCTGATACGCCCCGTGGACGGGCGCAAGCCGACGAGCATGTTGGCGTTGGACGGAGCTTCGATGGAGCCGCCCGTGGACGTGCCGACATTCGCGGCCCACAGGTTCGCGGCCACGCCGACGCCCGAGCTCGATCCGGCGACTTCCATGACCGGGGTGCCGTCATCGTTCGCGCGCGGATCGTAGGGGTTATAGCTTTGGCCGGCGGCGCCGTTGTAACCGCCCGGGCGCTTCTCGCTGCCGTACCAGCCGGCGAGCTCGCTCATGGTCGATTTGGCGATGACGATCGCGCCGGCGGCTTTCAGATTGGCGACCAGAGTCGCGTCATAGGGCGCCATGTAATGCTTGAAGGCGAGCATGCCGCCGGATGTCGGCATGTCGTCCTTGGTCATGATGTTGTCCTTGAGGGCGACCGGGATGCCGTGCAGCGGGCCACGCACCTTGCCTTCGGCGCGTTCCTTGTCGAGCGCGTCGGCTTGGGTCAGGGCATTGTGGTTCACCGAGACGGCGGCGTTCAGCATGTCTTCGTACATGCCCATGCGCGTCAGGTATTCGGTCACGATCGCGCGCGACGTGGTGCGGCCCTCCTGCATGGCCTTCTGCATATCCGGGATCGAGGCTTCCACGATGCTGAAGGGCGCTTTCGCCTGTTCTTGCGGCGCGGGCTTGTCACACGATTGCAGAACCAGCGCGAGCGCCGTTGTGAGACCTAACGTTGCAAGAACGCGAACCTTATTCATCGGTGTATCCCCCCTTGGATGTGCGCCGCCGGAAAAGAAATGGGCCCAATCCAGTATACCCGGATCGGGCCCATTGTAGATCACTCGTTGTTACGCGAGCTTACATCTTGAAGCGCACGCCCGCGCGGAACACGCGGCCGAGGGTATCGTAGACACCGACCGAGGTCGGCGGGAAGTCGTAGGACGTGCCGCCCGGACCGCGCGCGGCGATTTCCGGATCGCGGTTGAACAGGTTACGCACGTTCAGGAACAGCTCGGACGAGGCCGCTTCGCCGACTTCCATCTTGTAGCCGAGATTGAGGTCGAGATAGTAGGCCGCGTTGATCGTGTTGTTGTCGGTGGTCAGGTTCTGCGCGGTCGACGTCGGGCAACCCGACGTACATTCGATGTGCGTCGCCACGTTCTTACCCGACGAGATGTAACGGAAGGTAAGGCCGAGGTTGATCGGATCGAGGTTGTAGCCGAGCACGCTTTGCAGGCGCCACTTCGGCACGCCGTTGCCGCCGCCATTGGTGCCGGCGTAGTCGACGATGATCGAGCCGACGGTGCCGTTGTTGATCTCATACTTGATATAACGCGTGGCGAGCAGGCGCAGGCTGATATCGCCGTCCGCCGAGTCGAAGAGCGCCGACAGCGGCGTGCGGTAGCTGGTTTCGAAGTCGATCCCGCGGGCTTTTTCGGTCGCGAAGTTCTGCGGCTGCTGCTGGATGAACAGGTACGGAGCGCCGTTCTGCGTCGTGCGGGTGACGGCGGCGCAGGCCGTCTGATTGCCGGCGAAACAGAGGTTCAAAACTTCGCTCGGCGACGGCTGATTCACCGCATCCTTGATGTTGATGCGGTAGTAGTCGACCGAGGCGCTGAAGCCTTCGAACCACGACGGCTGGTACACGACGCCAAGGCCGAGATCGTTCGACTTTTCCGCAGCCAGGTTCGGGTTACCCGACGCGCGCGACGTATAGTTCACAGTGCTGTTGGTGAACGGATCGCTGACCGCGTTGTTCTGGCTGGTGCCGGCCTGGTAGAGGTCGACCAGCGTCGGCGAGCGGATATTGCGCGAACGCGTGGCGCGCAGACGCAGATCGTCGACCGGAGCGTAGGTGGCGCCGATCTTCCAGGTCGCGACCCAGCCGTAAGTGGAGTAGTGCGTGGCGCGAACCGACGCGTTCACGTCGAGCGAGCTGGCCCATTCCGCGTCCTTGGCGAGCGGCACGACGGTTTCGGCATAGATGTCGTTCACGGTGAAGCGGCCGGTGTAGGGCTGACCAGCGCCCTGGAACCAGATCGTCGGAACCGCTTGTTCTTCGGGATCCGAGATCTGACGCATGGTTTCCTTGCGGAATTCGTAACCAAACGCGAGCGAAACCGGGCCGGCCCAGGTTTCAAACGGGTTGCCGTTGAAGTTGAGGGCGGCGACCTTTTGATTGAGGCGCTGATTGTTCCAGCCGTAGCGGCCCTGGACGTAGTCGATCGCCGCCGGGCTGGCGACACCGATCCCGAACACATTGAGCGGCACGCAACCGTCGCCGGGGTTTGTCAGGGTCGAACGGCAGACGATGGCGCCGGTGGCGGGATTGCGCACCGCGTCCGCCGCCTGGCGGTAGCGGAGCGTGTCGATCGCGCCGATGGACTTCAGCGAACCGAAGGCTTCGCCGTTGCTGAGATACATATCCCAGTTCCAGTCCTTCGCGCCCATTTCGAAGCTGCCTTCGGCGCCCGCGAGGAAGCGGAGCACGCGGCGGTCGTACACGGCCCGGAAGTTGTCCAGGTCCATGTTCATGGTGCCGAAGTTGAAGCCGGTGGTCACACCGGCCGGCTCGAGCGCGGCGCGCAGGTTCGCCGGAAGGAAGGCGTTATCCGTGCGAAGACCGAGGTTGCCCGGGAAGAAGTTCGGCGCGCCCGACGAGTAGGAGCCGAGGTGGGCCCACGCGGCATGGCCATAGACGGTCAAGTTGTCGTTGACGTCATAGCTGGCGCGCGTGAACACGTCCTGGCGGTTCTGCTGCGGAACGAGCGCGGCGCCGCGCACCGGCGCTACCTGCTGCGATTCCCACGAACCGCCGCGCATGATCGGGCCGTCGACGATGTCGCCCGGCGCGATGCGGTACTGCACGCCGCCCGGACCGAAGGCGGTGCCGTACAGCGGGTGGGTGTTCGGCACGTTAAGCGCGCCGCCCCACGCGATGATCGGGCTGAGGCCGACCTTCGTGGTCTGCAGGAGGCGCGGCTGGCCGTTGGTGGCGGTGTAGGCCGGATTGTTGATGTAGCTGTGACCTTCGCGGTTCCACGGACGGTCGATGACGATGAGGCCGTCATCCCATACGTGTTCGCCGGTGATCAGGAAGTGACCGCGGCCGCCGGCGAAGGGCGTGCCGTAGGTGGCGTTGATCTTGTAGTTCGGCGCATCGCCATAGGTGGTGATGCCGCCCGAGACTTCCGACTTGAAGCCGGTGAAGTCGGTGTCGAGCACGAAGTTGACGACGCCCGAGAGCGCATCCGAACCGTAAGCGGCCGAGGCGCCGCCGGTGACGACGTCGACGCGTTCGATGAGGCTCTGCGGCAGTTCGGAAACGTCCACGACGCCGGTCAGGATCGAACCGACGGTGCGCTGGCCGTTGAGCAGCACCAGGGTACGCGTGGTGCCGAGGCCGCGCAGGTTGAGGCCGTTAATGGCCGACGTGCCGGTGGTGGTGGTGGTCGCCGTAGTCGACGGCGTCGAGCTGCCGGCGAGGGTCGGGAGCTGGTTGATGGAATCCGCGAGGTTCGAAGTCGCGATGTTCTGCAGCGTTTCAACGCCGATGACCGACACAGGGGTCGGAGCTTCGTAGCCGTCGCGCACGACGCGCGTACCGGTGACGACGATTTCGTCGACGGCCGGGGCCTGCGCCGCGGCTTGAGCAAAAGCCAGCGAGCTCAAGCAGGTCGAGCCAAGGCAGGCGAGCGTAAAGAGCGATTTATTCCAATTCAAAACGCTAACGGATTTCATGCTTGAGGATCCCCTTCAAGAAAGGCGTGCGGTCGACAAATGCGGCCGCCCGCATGGCATTGCTGCCGACGGTGGTGATTGCACGGCATTTCTCATGGGACGCCGAGGCGACCCATCGAAGGCCAGATGCGATTTCGAGTGTTGCTCCTTCCGCCCGTGGCACGTCCTTCCCACGGCGCGGCTTTAGAACTCCCTATTAACAGAATGATCGGTCGGGAAAAGAATATCAAGCGCGGGCGACCCGCTACGACCGTTCCTCGCCGCGATTTGAAGCAACATGTGTCATTTCTGACAAACACTTTTTGGAAACGACGAACAAGGCTGCATACGGCTTATGCAAATCCGGTGTGGACCCGGCCTCTTTCGTCGCGCCGCACGCACAATGACCAGCGAAATTAACCATTCCAAAAAGCATCCGGGCGCCGGGGCCTTTCGGCCCGGGCGCCCGGAAACGTCGTTACGACGCGGCTTCGACTACATCTTGAACTTGAGGCCCGCGCGGAAGATGCGGCCCATGATGTCGTAGAGGCCCTGGTTGGTGGGCGGGAAGTCCCAGCTGGAACCGCCCGGACCACGCACCGCGATCGGCGGATCGGCGTTGGTGAGGTTGCGCACGTTGAAGAACAACTCCGTCTCGGCCGTATCGCTGAGGTGCAGCGTGTAGGACGAGTTGAAGTCGACGAAGAACGCGCTGGCGACACGGTTGTTGTCCACCGTCGTACGCAGCCCGGTCGAGACCGGGCAGCCCGTGGTGCACTCGATCCAGGTCGGCTGGTTCAAGCCGCCCGCGATGTAGCGGAAGGTGAAACCAACGGCCACCGGGTCAAGCGCGTAGTTGATCGACGAGTTGATGCGCCAATCCGGCAGACCGCCGCCGCCGCCGCCGATGTTGCTGCCCGAGGAACCGGGAGCGCCGGCGAGCTCGATGACGATGTCGTTCGGGATGCCGCTGAACGTCGTGTACGAGATGTAGTGTGTGGCCAGCATGCGCAGGGCAAGATTGCCGTCCATCGAGTCAGATACGCTGCTGAGCGGCAGGCTGTAGCTGGCTTCGAAGTCGATCCCCTTCGCGCGTTCGCTTGCGAAGTTCTGCGGCTGAACGGTGAAGTTGATCTGTTCGGCCGGCGTACCGACGTCCACACGCGTGAACGTCGAGCACGCCACCTGGTTGCCCAGGAAGCAGAGGTTCAGGAGGTCCTGCGAGCCGAGCTGATTGACCGCGCCGTTGATCTTGATGCGGTAGTAGTCGACCGAGGCGCTGAAGCCGGGGAACCAGCCCGGCTGATAGACCACGCCGACGCCGGTATCGCTGGACTTTTCAGGACCCAGATTTGGGTTACCGCGCGTCGTGGTCTGGCTGTTGACGGCACGGTTGTTGTTGAACGGATCGGTCGTGGAACTGCGCGCCGTCGAGCCGGCCTGATACAGGTCGACCAGCGTCGGCGAGCGGATGTTACGCGACTGCGTGATGCGGAAGCGCAGATCGTCGAACGGGCTGTAGGTGGCGCCGACTTTCCATGTGCCGACCCAGCCGTACGTCGAATAGTGCGTGCCGCGCACCGCGCCGTTCAGATCGAGCGCCGAGGCCCACTCGGTGTCCTTCGCGAGCGGAACGACGGTTTCCAGGAAGAGGTCGTGGACCTTCACGCCGCCGGTGTACGGCTGGCCCGCGGCCTGGAACCACATCGTCGGATTTGCCTGCTCTTCCGGATCGGAGATCTGGCGCATGCTTTCCGCGCGGTACTCGTAACCGAACGCGGTCGAGACCGGACCGGCCCAGGTTTCAAACGGATTGCCGGTGAAGCTGAGCGCGCCGACCTTCTGATTGAGACGGTGGTTGTTCCACGCATAGCGGCCCTGGAGATAGTCCACGGCGGCCTGGCTGTTCACGCCCATGCCGAACACGTTGTACGGCACGCAGCCGTTGCCCGGGTTGGTGAGGGTCGAACGGCAGACGATGGCGCCGGTCGCCGGGTTACGCACCGCGTCAACCGCGAGCGCATAGCGGGTGCGGTCCATGGCGCCGATCGACTTCAGCGAGCCGAAGGACTCGCCGTTGCCGAGGTACATGTCCCACTTCCAGTCCTGGCCGCCCATTTCGAAATCGCCGTTGGCGCCGGCAAGGAACCGCAGCACGCGGCGGTCGTACGCGGCGTGGAAGCTGTCGAGATCCCAGTTCATCGTGCCGAACAGGAACGTCGTCGTGACGCCGGCCGGCTGCAGCGCGGGGCGCAGTTCGGCGGGCAGGAACGCGTTGTCGGTCGAGAGCGAAAGATTGCCCGGGAAGAAGTTCGGCGCGCCCGTGGAGAAGGAGCCCATGTGCGCCCAAGCGGCGTGCGCATAGACCTGCACGTTGTCGCTGACGTCGTAGCTGACGCGGGTGAACACATCCTGACGGTTCTGCTGCGGCTGGAAAGCGACGCCGCGCACAGGGGCGATCTGCTGCGATTCCCACGAACCGCCGCGCATCAACTGACCCTGAACGATATCGCCGATGGCGAGCTTGTACTGGGTGCCGCCCGGACCGAAGGACACGCCGTAGAGCGGATGCGTGGCCGGAACGGCGAAAGTGCCGCCCCAGCTGGCGACGGGACCGAGGGCGGTGCGGTTGACACGCAGAATGTTGGGAACGCTGGTGCTCTGGCCGGCGCCCGTTCCATAGGCCGGGTTATTGATGAAGCTCCAGCCTTCGCGGTTCCACGGACGGTCGCCGATGAGCAGGCCGTCTTCCCACGAATGTTCGCCGGAGACGAGCAGGTGACCGCGGCCGCCGGCGAACGGCGTGCCATAGGTCATGTTGATCTTGTACTGCGGCGCATCGCCGTAGGTGGTGATGCCGCCCGAGACTTCCGACTTGAAGCCGGTGAAATCGGTATCGAGCACGAAGTTGACGACGCCCGAGAGCGCGTCGGAACCGTACGCGGCGCTGGCGCCGCCGGTGACGACGTCCACGCGTTCGATCAGCGTCTGCGGCAGTTCGGACACGTCGACGACACCGGTGAGGATCGAGCCGACGGTGCGCTGGCCGTTGAGCAGAACGAGGGTGCGCGAGGTGCCCATGCCGCGCAGCGACAGGCCGTTGATGGCGCCCTGGCCGGACGTGGTGTTGGCGACCGAGCCCTGCGGGGTCGAGCTGCCGACGAGGGTCGGGAGCTGGTTGATGGAATCGGCGAGATTCGAGGTGGCCTGGTTCTCGAGCTGCTCGATCCCGATCACCGAGACCGGGGTCGGCGCTTCGTAACCGTCGCGCACGACGCGCGTGCCGGTGACGACGATTTCGTCGACTGCCGCCGGCGCCTGTGCTTGCTGCGCCTGCGCGAAGGCCGCGCCGCTCAGACAGGTGGAACCAAGACAGGCGAGCGTCAGCAACGACAGCGCCGAACGCGAGCGCGTAGGACGTACAACCGTATTCATAAAAACTCCCTTGTGATTCACGCACCGGAGGGGGAGCCAAGGTGCGGGTTTTAGCGGGCCGATTAATAGAACGCGCGGTCGGGAATCCGCAAGCGAGGGGCCCGCTCACACGCGCGATTACCGACACAGTGTGGCTTTTCGGCAAAAATCGCCGCGTTTTAAGGGGCGCTTGAAAGCATCCGGGCGCCGGGGCCTTTCGGCCCGGGCGCCCGGACGTCGTGTCTTATCGTGTTGCCGGCGGTTACATTTTGAACTTCACGCCCGCGCGGAAGACGCGGCCCAACACGTCATAAGCGCCGCCCGACGGGGCCGGCGCGAAGTCGAAGCTGGTGCCGCCCGGCCCCCGGACCGCGATCGACGGATCGCGGTTGGCGATGTTGCGGACGTTGAAGAACAGCTCGGCTTCGGCGGTGTCGGTCAGGTTCATCGTGTAGCCCGCGTTGAAGTCGACGTAGAGCGCGGACGCGACGCTGTTGTCGTTGACCGTCTGCTTCACGGTGGTGGGCACCGGGCAGCCCGTCGTGCATTCGATCCAGGTGGCGATATTCTTGCCGGCCGAGATCCAGCGGAAGGCAAAGCCGACGCTGATCGGATCGAGCGCATAGGACACCGTCGAGTTGATGCGCCAGCTCGGCACGCCGCCGCCGCCGCCGCCGATCCCGGCGCCGGAACCGTTCACGCCGGCATACTGGATTTCGATATCGCCCGGGATGCCGCTGAAGGTCTTGTAATCGAGATAGTGCGTGGCCAGCATGCGCAAGCCCAGGTTGCCGTCGAGCCCCTCGCTGAGATTGGACAACGGCAACGAGTAGCTGGCTTCGATGTCCACCCCACGCGCCATTTCGGTCGCGAAGTTCTGCGGCTGCACGGTGATTTCCAGCTGCTCGGCCGCCGTGCCGGTGCCGGTCCGGACGACCGACTGGCAGGCGACGGTGTTGCCCGCCACGCAGAAGTTGATCAGATCCTGCGCGCCGATGCTGTTGACCGCGTCCTTGATCTTGATGCGGTAGTAATCGATGGACGCGCTGAAGCCCGCCAGCCACGACGGCTGATAGACGACGCCGATACCGGTGTCGTCCGACTTCTCGGGGCCGAGGCCCGGATTGCCGCGCGTGGTGACCTGGCTGTTGATGGTGACCGCCGGGGTCTTGAACGTATCGAGCGAGGAACTGCGCGAGGTCGTGCCGGCCTGATAGAGGTCGACCAGGGTCGGCGAGCGGATGTTGCGCGACTGCGTGACGCGGAAGCGCAGGTCGTCGAACGGCGACCAGCTCGCGCCCGCTTTCCACGTCACCACCGATCCATAGGTGGAGTAGTGGGTGAAGCGCACCGCGTTGTTGAGATCGAACGCGGCGGCCCAGCTTTCGTCCTTGGCCAGCGGGATCACCGTTTCAAGATAGAGATCGTGCACGGTGAAGGCGCCGGTGTACGGCTGACCGGCGGCCTGGAACCAGATCGTCGGGTTCGCGATTTCTTCCGGATCGACCACCTGGCGCATTTTCTCGTGGCGGTATTCATAACCGAACGCCGTGGAGACCGGGCCCGCCCACGTCGAGAACGGCTCGCCGGCGAAATTGATCGCGCCGACCTTCTGGTTGAGGCGCTGCAGGTTCCAGCCGTAACGGCCCTGGAGGTAATCGACCGCGGCCTGGCTGTTCACGCCGATGCCGAAGACGTTGTAGGGCACGCAGCCGTTGCCAGGGTTGGTGAGGGTCGAACGGCAGACGATCGCGCCCGTGGCCGGATTGCGGACCGCATCGACCGCCAGCGGGTAACGGGTGCGATCGATCGCGCCGCGCGATTGCAGGGTGCCGAACATCTGGCCGACGCCGAGATGCGCGTCCCATTTCCAGTCGGTGCCGCCGGCATCGAAGCTGCCTTCGGCGCCCGTCAGGAAGCGGAGCACGCGGCGGTCATAGACGGCGCGGAAGTTGTCGAGATCCCAGTTGAGGGTGCCCATGGTGAAGGTGGTCACCGTCCCGTTGGGCTCCAGGCCCGGACGGAGCGAGGCGGGCAAGAACGCGTTGTCGGTGGAGACGGTCAGGTTGCCGGGGAAGAAGTTCGGCGCGCCCGACGAGTAGGAGTAGAGGTGGCCCCACGCGGCCTGGGCGTAAACCGTCGTATTATCGCTGACGTCATAGCTCGCGCGCGTGAACACGTCCTGGCGGTTCTGCTGCGGCTGGGCCGCGGCGCCGCGCACCGAGATGACGTTGAGCGCGTCCCAGCTGCCGCCGCGCATCAGCGCGCCGGTGTAGATATCGCCGTAGGCGATCTGATAGATCGAGCCGCCCGGGCCGAACGCGGTGCCCTTCAGCGGACCGGAGACGATGTTGCCGCCCCAGCTGGCGTTGCCGACCGCGACCTTGTCGGTGCGGATGATGGCCGGCTGGCCGTTGCCCGCGACGAAGGCCGGGTTGTTGATGAAGCTGTAACCCTCGCGCGTCCAGGGGCGGTCGAAAACCAGGAGGCCGTCGTCCCACACATGTTCGCCCGAAATAAGGAAGTGGCCGCGGCCGCCCGCGAACGCCGTTCCAAACGCGGCGTTGACCTTGTAGTTGGGCATATCGCCGTAAGTGGTGAGACCGCCCGAGACTTCGCCCTTGAAACCGACGAAGTCCGTATCCAGCACGAAGTTGACGACGCCCGAGAGCGCGTCGGAGCCGTAAGCGGCGCTGGCGCCGCCGGTCACCACGTCCACGCGTTCGATCAGGTGCTGCGGAAGTTCGCTGACGTCCACCGCGCCGGTGAGGTTCGAGCCAACCGTGCGCTGGCCGTTGAGCAGCACCAGGGTGCGCGAGATGCCGAGGCCGCGCAGCGAGAGCGCGTTGATGGCCGACTGGCCGGACGTGGTGTTGGTGGCCGAGGACTGCGGCGAAGCGCTGTTCATCACCGCCGGCAGCTGGTTGATCGCGTCTGCGAGGTTCGACGTGGCGGCGGTGTCGAGCTGCTCGATGCCGATGACCGAGACCGGCGTCGGCGCTTCGTAGCCGTCACGCACGACGCGCGTGCCGGTGACGACGATTTCGTCGACTGCCGCCGGAGTCTGTGCTTGCTGCGCCTGCGCGAAGGCCGCGCCGCTCAAGCATGTTGAACCAAGACACGCGAGCGTCAGGAGCGACAGCGCCGAACGCGAACGCGAAATACCAGCAACCGATTTCATGAATACTTTCCCCCTTGTGATTGTACGGGCGCCGGGGCGTTTCGGCCCGGGCGCCCACACGTAAGTCTTACGTCTTGCAGTCGTTACATCTTGAATTTCACGCCCGCGCGGAACACGCGGCCGAGAACGTCGTAGTTGCCGCCGGCGGGCGTCGGCGCGAAGTCGAAGCTCGAACCGCCCGGACCGCGCACCGCGATCGCCGGATCGGCGTTGGCGATGTTGCGGATGTTGAGGAACAACTCGGTCTCGGCGGTGTCCGTCAACGCCAGTTTGTAGGCGGCGTTGAAGTCGACATACATCGCGCTCTTGACGTGATTGTCGCTGACGGTCAGCAGCTGCGGCGAGAGGCCCGTCGGGCAGCCCGACGTACACTCGACGTTGGTGACCTGGTTGATCCCCGAGGAGATCCAGCGGAACGCGAAGCCGACGTTGATCGGATCGAGCGCGTACTGGATGGACGAGTTGATACGCCAGCTCGGCACGCCGTTGCCGCCGCCGCCGAGACCGCCGCCCGAGCCGTTCACGCCGGCGTAGTCGAACACGAGCTGGTTCGGGATGCCGGTGTTGACCACGTAGTCGATGAAGTGCGTGGCGAGGAGGCGCAGGCCGAGATTGCCGTCAAGCCCGTCGGAGAGGTTCGAGAGCGGCATGGAGTAGCTGGCTTCGAAGTCGATCCCCTTCGCGGTTTCAGTGGCGAAGTTCTGCGGCTGAACGGCGATCTTGATGACCGCCGACGCGCCGCTGCCTTCACGCGTGAAAGCGGAGCAAGCGGTTTGATTGCCCTGGAAACACAGGTTCATGATGTCCTGCGTGCCGGGGAGGTTCACCGCGTCCTTGATCTTGATGCGGTAGTAGTCGACCGAGGCGCTGAAGCCCGGGAACCATCCCGGCTGATAGACCACGCCGATGCCCGTATCGCTGGACTTTTCAGGACCCAGATTTGGGTTGCCGCGCGTCGTGAATTCGGTGTTCGCGGCGATGTTGCCGTTGAACGGATCGGTCAACGTGCTGCGCGAGGTGGAACCGGCCTGGTACAGGTCGACCAGCGTCGGCGAGCGGATGTTGCGCGACTGAGTCACACGGAAGCGCAGGTCATCGAACGGATTATAGGTGGCGCCCGCTTTCCAGGTGGCGACCCAGCCGTAGGTGGAGTAGTGCGTGGCGCGCACCGCCGCGTTCAGGTCGAGCGCCGTGGCCCAGCTTTCGTCCTTCGCCAGCGGCACGACGGTTTCGGCGAAGAAGTCGTTCACCTTGAAGGCGCCGGTGTAAGGCTGGCCGGCGGCCTGGAACCAGATGGTCGGGTTCGCCTGTTCTTCCGGGTCGGTGATCTGGCGCATCTTTTCCTGGCGCCACTCATAACCGACGGCCAGCGAGACGGGGCCGGCCCACGTCGAGACCGGCTCGCCGGTGAAGCTGAGCGCGGCGACCTTCTGATTGAGGCGCTGCACGTTCCAGCCGTAACGGCCCTGCAGATAATCGACGGTGGCCTGGCTGTTCACGCCGAGACCGAACGGGTTGTAGGGCACGCAGCCGTTGGCCGGGTTGGTGAGGGTCGAGCGGCAGACGATGGCGCCGGTCGTGGGGTTGCGCACGGCATCGACCGCGAGGGTGTAGCGCGTGGTGTCCATCGCGCCGATGGACTTCAGCGCGCCGAAGGCCTGGCCGACGCTGAAGTAGGCGTCCCACTTCCAGTCCGTATCGCCGGCATTGAAGCTGCCGTTGGCGCCGCTCAGGAAACGCAGAACGCGGCGATCGTACACGGCGTGGAAGTTGTCGAGATCCCAGTTGAGGGTGCCCATGGTGAAGGTCGAGCCCGCCGCCGCCAGGGCCGGACGCAGCGAGTCCGGCAGGAAGGCGTTATCGACGTTCAGCACCAGGTTGCCCGGGCGGAAGTTCGGCGCGCCCGACGAGTAGGAGTACAGGTGCGCCCACGCGGCCTGCGCGTAGACATTGATGTCGTCCGTGACGTCGTAGCTCACGCGCGTGAACACGTCCTGGCGGTTCTGACGCGGCTGCGCCGCGACGCCGCGCACCGAGACGACGTTCTGCGCATCCCAGCTGCCGCCGCGCATCAGCGCACCGGCGACGATGTCACCATAGGCGAGCTGATAGATGCTGCCGCCCGGACCGAACGACGTGCCCTTCAGCGGACCGGAAACGATGGTGCCGCCCCAGCTGGCGTTGCCGATGGACACTTGCGTGGTCCGCAAAAGAGCGGGCTGGCCGTTGGTCGGTGTGTAGGCCGGGTTGTTGATGTAGCTGTGGCCTTCGCGGGTCCACGGACGATCATAGACGACGAGACCGTCGTCCCACGCGTGCTCGCCGTACATCATGAAGTGGCCACGGCCGCCGGAGAACGGCGTACCGTAGGCGGCGTTGATCTTGTAGTTCGGCACGTCCCCATATGTCGTGAGGCCGCCGGAGACTTCGGCCTTCATGCCGGTGAAGTCCGTATCGAGCACGAAGTTGACGACGCCCGAGAGCGCGTCCGAACCATAAGCGGCAGAGGCGCCGCCCGTCACGACGTCGACGCGCTCGATGAGGCTCTGCGGCAGTTCGCTGATGTCGACCGCGCCGGTCAAATTCGAACCGACGGTGCGCTGGCCGTTGAGCAGCACCAGGGTACGCGAGATGCCGAGACCGCGCAGCGAGAGGCCGTTGATGGCCGCCTGGCCCGACGTGGTGTTGGCCGCCGAGGATTGCGGCGAGGCGCTGTTCACGAGAGTCGGGAGCTGGTTGATCGCGTCCGCGAGATTCGACGTGGCGGCGTTATCGAGCTGTTCGATGCCGATGACCGAGACCGGCGTCGGCGCTTCGTAGCCGTCGCGCACGACGCGCGTGCCGGTGACGACGATTTCATCGACCGTGGCCGCCGGCGCTTGCGCCTGCTGCGCCTGGGCGAAGGCGGCGCCGCTCAAGCATGTTGAACCAAGGCAGGCGACCGTCAGCAACGAAAGCGCCGAACGGGACCGGAACGAACCGGCGCGAACAAACGTGCTCATGCATACTCCCCCATGATTGACGCAAAAGCGCCTTCCGCGCTTTTGCGCAGCGTCTAAGAACGATCGCGCCGGTGCGCGCATACACCCGGCGGCCGCAGAAAATTGTTGTGTTGGTTCTCCCCCCGCATGTGGCCCGAAACCCCCGCGCCACCCACGCGGACTTAGCCTCTGCGATTAGCAGAATGACCGGTCAGGAAACGCATTTCAAGCATAGGGCATCCCGCTACCCGGTGCGCCGCCCTATTCCCGATCACTGTGTCTTTTAAGCCCTAAATCCGTTTGGGTTCAAAACCTTTGCCGCCTATTCGCGCCCCGCGCGGGCCTCCGGTTTTGATTGATTCAAAGGTGCGGCCTCGGCCGTCCTGGCGTCGTCGCCATGGTCGATGAAGACCTGGATCATGTTGAACTGCAGCGCCGAGGAAATCGCGGTCATCTTGCCGTCCTTGTCCGGATACCCGTCGGCCATCTTGGTCAGTTCACGGTAGAAGCGCGGCGCATCGTGCTGACCGTAGCTGAAGTGATGCGTCGACCAGGTGGTCGCATGCGCATACATCTTCTCGACGTCGGCGTAGCCGGCGAGCACGCCTTCGGCGCGTTCGGGCGTCAGGCGCAAGCTGAAGCGGGCGCCTTTCATCAGGAGATAGTCCGGCACCGGCGGGAAGACTTCCCAAGGGACCATCATGGACTCGATCGGATCGGTCAGCAGCATGCCGTTCTGGATCTTGCCCTTGGCGCGGCGGATGAGGCGCTTGCCGAACTTCATGTCGGGACGCTGCGTGCCGCCCGCGACGACGAGCGCGCCCGAAGCGTCCTGCATCAGGGGGTCCATGCCGCGATAGAAGGTGACGGAAACATCGGAATCGTTGGCGAGATCGTCGACGTCGGTGATTTCGATCATGGTGCGGTTGAAGGCGTAGTCGCGCACCTGCTTCGTGGCGAAGAAGAAGATCGCGCCGTCCGGTCCCCGGTAGATGCGCGCGCAACCGATCACGCGGTAGAGATTGTTATCGACGCCCGTCTCGCCCTCCTGGTTGACGAAGTCGCCGTCCCTCACCTTGCCGTCGAGATTGATGCCGTTGGCGATCTTTCCGCCGGCATGGTGGTAGGGAAGCTTGTCTTCGGTATCGAGCGGAAAATATTTGAAGCCTTCGCGCGCGAGCTGGGTGTCCACGACGGACTTGCCCTTGCCGTCGCCGAAGTAGGATTTGAAAACCTCGCGCGGGCCGTAGTCGTTGAGGCCTTCCGGACATTCCGCTTTCGCATCGGCGGTCTGATACAGCGACCAGTGCATGGTCACCGTCGCATAGCTGATGGTGCGGTTGCGCACCGGACCTTGCGCCGTGTCGTCGGCCATGGCCGCACCTGTGAAGCCGGCGGCAAGCGCCGTGACGGCACAGATCTTTTGAACCTTACGCAACATCACACCCTCCCGGGAGCCTAGTAAGTGTTGCCGAAGAAATCGTCGCGCAGCCAGAAAGCGGTAAAGCCGTTGCGCCGCCCCCGGTGCTCGCCGCGCGCCACGCCCAACGTATCGCCGGGCTGCAGGTCACGGGCATAAGTGTAAACGGGGCGGTCGCGATAAGCCCACACCTTCAATGTATTTTGCGTGCCCGCGGGCGCGAGGCGTCCGGTCATCGGGTCAATCGTGACGACACTCCAGCTGCGGTTCTCCGCCTTCGCGCCGTCGCGCGCGATCACGTAGGGCCAGGTCGCGAGACAGCGCGCGGCGTTGCCGCCGCCGCAAATCGCGAGACGGTACTGCTGCGGCGCGCCGGGATGATCGCACGCCAGTTGATCGGCCGAATCGTCGCCGCAGTTATAAGTATAGATCGTCTTGCCGTTCTCATCGGCCAGCACGATGCCCGCGAGCGTCTCTTGCCGCGTGAACGGCTTCGGCGGCGCGGGCGAGAGCTGAAGATAGACATTGTGCCACCCGGCTTCGTCGCTCCCTTTGAGGCTGCGAATGTCGTAGTCGAGCGAATAGGTGTAGAGCGGGCGTTTGCGGAACGCCCACTGATAGACACCGGGCGAACGCTCGAAAGTCGACCAGTCGCCCTGGCCTTTCGCCGCCACCGGCGCCAGCATCGGCGGCCACATGCGCGCGCAAAGCTCGTCGCAGTTGGACGTGTTCGCGCCGTCGCGGTCCGAGACATAGATCGAATAATTCTTGTCGTTGAGAAGCTGACGCCCGCCCGTGGTGGTGAGCACCGCGAAGCCGGGCGGGATCGCCGACGGCGGCTGCGCCGGGCGGCGCGTCGCCGGGCCGTCGTTGCCGCCGCCGCTTTCGCGCGAAGTCGCGGCCATCACGTCGCCGGGCACCTTGTCGAGCGGCGAGGTGTAGAGCGCGTGCTCGTCGTAGGCCCACTGCTTCTTGCCGTCCTTGCGGGTGATCAGCGTGAAGTCACCGATGGGCTTCGCATCGTCGGCGGCGTACACCGGCGGCCATTCCTCGGCGCAGGATTTGCGCGCCGCGAGATCGGGAAGTTCGAGACCCGGCGGATACGGGCTCATGAGCCCGGCCGTGAGAGTCGTTTTCTCGAAGCCGCAGTCGGATTGGTTCTTGGAATCGCCCGTCACGCCGTTCCGGAGCGTGTCGTGCGGCCAGTAATAGAGCGTCATGCCTTTTCGATCGGCGAACACCGGCCCTTCAAGCTCGGTGTATTCAACGCGGAAACCCGCGGGCATCGGCACATGGAGATAAGCTTCGCGCTCGGCCGGTAAAACGGTGCGCTGGGCGTCGGCGGCCATGGCCGTCATCGACACCGCGCCTAAAAGAAGAGCCGTTCCAAACTTAAGTGCGCTGCGCATCCGGCCCATCCCCTCACCGTGAACCCGGCTAAGCCGGTGACGCTGTGGGCGGCAGTATGACCCACCCTCCGCTCCTGACAAGCCATGCGCTTTATGCATGAAGGAATTTGGAACCCTGCGTTTCCGTCACTTCCCCCGTGCGACAGTTGCGACAGCGACATATTTCAAATTCTCTTTTTGAAACAAGGCATTGAGAGAGAATTCGGGAATTGCGACACCGTGCGACATTATGCGACACTTATTAACCTTTGCACACGCGGGGGCTTGGAGGTGGAAGAAGGGACGCGGCGCAGAGGACATCATCGCAGGCTCCAGATCTTTGTCCCGAATTGTACCTAATGAAGGGACTATTGTCAAGAAAAAAGAGAACCGGGTCCCCCTTCGCCGGAAAACGCTCTAAGCTTCCGCCCGATCCATTTTCAAACGGGGGAGAACATATGATCGGATATACCTGCGTCGGCACGAACAATCTCGACAAAGCCGTCGCGTTTTACGGCGAACTGCTCGGCGTGATGGGCGCGCAAGTCGCGTTCAAGAGCGACCGCGGCATCGGTTGGGGCACGGCGCCCGATAAACCGATGTTCGCCGTGCTGACACCCTTCGACAAACAAAAGGCAAGCGTGGGCAACGGCAACATGGTGGCGTTGGCCGCCGCGAACCCGGATCAGGTCAACGCGCTGCATAAGAAGTGCATCGAGCTTGGCGGCACCTGCGAGGGCCCGCCGGGCGCGCGCAGCGACGGCTTCTACGCCGCGTACTTCCGCGACCTGGACGGCAACAAGCTGGCCGCCTTCTGCATGACGAAATAACGCGATTGAATTTGCCTCCCCCTGAAAGAGGGGAGGAAGGAGGGGGGGCGTTTTCCGTTCGCGGGAAACAGAAACAACAAACGCCCCCTCCCTGCGCCCTCCCCTTTCAGGGGAGGGAATAAAAAAAAGAGGCCAGGACTCGCGTCCTGGCCTCAATTTTTTTAGAGCCGCTTACATTTCGAAGCGCACACCCAGACGGAAGATGCGGCCTTCGTCGGCGTTGGTGTTTTCGTAGTAGCCGTTGCTGATCTGGCCGTAGCGCAGGGCCAGGGGTTCGTTGAACAGATTGTCCACGACGAAGAAGGTCGTGACCGCGCCGTCCATGAACTTGTAGTTCAGATTGAGATCGAAGGTCTTGCGGCCTTCGATATGGTTCATGCTGAAGGTCGGCGCGTTCGGCGTGGAGACCGGACAGCCGGTGGTACAGACCGTGGCGTTCTTGTGATACACGCCCGGACCTTCACCGCGCATGGTGAGGGTGCCCGAGAACATATCCAGCGTATAGCCGAGCGAGACCAGGTACTTGAAGTCGCCGGTCGTGAGCGGCGCGCCGGTCGAGACGTTGCCGAGAACGCCGGCGCCTTCCTGCAGCACGCCGTCGAGATCGATGCTGTTCAGGCGGAGCACCTTCGTCGCGAGACCGCGGAGCTGCACGTTACCCGCCCATGAGTCGTCGATGGTCGAGAGCGGCATGTTGTAGCTGGCTTCGAAGTCGATGCCGCGCGCCTGTTGCGAGACGAGGTTGCGGCCCGGGTTGTTGACCTGGGTGATGAGGCCCAGCGTCTGCCCCGCGGCCGGAGCGCCGCGAATGATCAGAGCGCAAAGCTCCGCATCGCCGCCGCGGCAACGATCGACGATACGCTGCGAGCCGAGTGTGGCGACAGCACCCTTGATGTCGATGTTGTAGTAGTCGACCGACGCGCCAAAGCCTTGCAGGAACGTCGGCTGGAACACCACGCCGAGGCCGGTGGTGTCGGCCTTTTCGGGCTTCAGATTCGGATTCCCCACGGTGTTCGTCAGGATGGCGTAGGTCTCGTTGCGGAACACATCGATGACCGTGCCGGTTCCGGTGGTGCCGCCCGAGAACAATTCACCGATGTTCGGCGCGCGGATGTCGCGCGAACGGGTGACACGGAAGGTGACGTCATCGATCGGATTGTAGGTGGCGCCGATCTTCCACGTCGTCACGTAGCCGGAGGCGCTGTAGTCGGTGGCGCGCACGGCGGCGTTGAGATCGAGCGAGCGGGCCCAGGCCTCATCGCGCGCGAGCGGAACCACGGTTTCAAAGGCGCCTTCCGTCACGGTGTACGCACCGATCGTCGGCTGGTAGTTGCCCGCGAAGAAGTTACGGAGCAAATCCTGCTCGCTGGCGAAGCCGGTGGCCGCTTCCTTGCGGTGTTCGGCGCTGAGCGCCACCGACACCGGACCCGCCCACAGTTCGAACGGCTCGCCGGTAACCGTGCCGGCGAAGGTGTTGAGCGACATGCGGGTGTAGAGGTAGCCATTGAAGATCGAATAGGGATAGGCGCCCGGCGTCGGATCGTTGACGCCGATGCCCATCACGTTGATCGGCTTACACGCATGATTGGGATTGCCGAGCGCGACGCGGCAAACGATGCGGCCCGTGGCCGGATCGGTGACCGCGTCGATGGCTTCGAGATAACGCGGCACGTTCGGGTTGTTGGTGGAACGCGCCGAGATGTGGGTCGTCGAGCGCGACGCCGAGAAGTCCCAGTTCCAATCGGTGCCGCCCGCTTCGAAGCTGCCTTCAAAGCCGGCCATGTAGCGGCGGAAGTAGCGCTGGTTGCGCGCGCCCATGTCGATGAAATCACCGTTCCAGGTGCCCATCGTGAAGTTGGTGAGGCCAAGCGTGGTCATCTGCGTACGGATCGACGCCGGAATGAAGGCGTTGTCGGCGCGGATGGTGAGGTTGCCGAGGCGGAAGTACGGCACACCCTGATAGTTCACGCTCTTGGTGTGCGACCACTGCACTTCGGCGAAGGCGGTGACGTTGTCGGTGACATCGTAGCTGGCGCGCGTGAAGACGGTTTCGCGCTCGAGCGCGATATTGAGCGGAAGCTGGCCGTTGAGGCGCGAGAACTTCCACATGCCGCCCGACATATACTGCGAGCTGATGACCGGGCCGTAGACGAAGTTGGCCGGCGTACCGCCCTGAAGGAAGTATGTGCCCTTGAGCGGACCGGCGGTGATGAGCCCACCCGGCGCGGCGTTGGAGAGACCAACCTGATCGAGCGCGATGTACTGCGGAACGCTGGTGCTTTGACCGGCGCCGGTTCCATAGGCCGGATTGGTCAGCCAGTTGTACGTATTGTCCATCACGTTCTGACGGTAGTAGGCGTGATCGATCGCCGCGTTGTAGGCGTGCTCGCCGCTGATCAGGAAGTGGCCGCGGCCGCCGGCAAACGGAGTGCCTGCGCCGATATCGATCTTGTAGCTTTCACCGTCGCCGTACGTCGTGACGCCGCCCTGCACCGAGCCTTTGACGCCCGTGTATTCCTTGTCGAGGACGAAGTTCAGAACGCCCGCGAGCGCGTCGGAACCGTAGACGGCCGAGGCGCCGCCGGTGACGACGTCGACGCGCGCGATAAGGCTGTTCGGCATGGTGTTGAGGTCGACCGCGCCGCCGATGAGGCCGCCGCCGAGACCGCCGAGGTTCGAGCCGACGACGCGCTTGCCGTCGAGCAGCACCAGGGTGCGCGACTGACCGAGCGCGCGCAGGTTGGCGAGATTGATGCCCGCCGTGCCGCCGCCGATGGTGGAGACGGTGCGCTGTCCGACCGTGTTGCCTTGCAGGGCCGGCAGGCGCGCGACGGCGTCGGCGACGTTCGGCAGGCCCATGTTGTTGAGTTCATCGGCGCCAAGCACGGACACCGGCGTCGGGGCTTCGTAGCCCTGGCGCACGATGCGCGAACCGGTGACGATGATTTCATCGACCGCGGCGGGCGCGGCGTCGGCGGCGAAAGCCGCCTGCGGCGCGAGCATCGCAGCGCCGACAAGAGACGTGGTGATAGACAGAGCACGAATGTGGCGCACGACTGTGCGCCCGGAACGACGGACCATCAGATTTCCCCCCTTGGTCGAAAAGGCGCGCGATACTAAGCGGAAGCGGAAATAAAATTCCGCACTAAAATTTCGCACACGCCATTTTTCCCGCGCGCTGTGCGAATGAAGTCACAAAGACCCGCGCCCTGCGAGCTCTTTGGATCCATTTCAATAAATGCGCTAACATATTGTAGACACGTATTTATTTTCGCCTAGCCGCGACGCGGACATGAAAAAGGCCAGGGCGGCGAGCCCTGGCCTTTCCTATCTCGAACTATTTTAAAACAAGTCTACATCTCGAAGCGCACACCCAAGCGGAAGGTGCGGCCGTCGTCGCCGTTGATGTTCTGATACAGACCCGCGCCGACCGTGCCGTACTTGATCGGCAGAAGATCGTTGAACACGTTGTCGACGACGAGGAAGGTCGTGATCCCATTGTCGAACTTGTAGTTCATGCTGACGTCGAACTTACGGTCGCCGTCGATGCGGTTCATGCTGAACGTCGGCGCCGCCGTCGTCGACACCGGGCAGCCCGTGGTGCAGACGATCGCGGTGCGGCTGTAAGACGTCGCGCCGATCCCACGCATCGTGACCGTTCCGGAGAACGGCGCGAGATTGTAGGTCAGCGAGACGATGTACCGGAAATCTTCGGTGGTGAGCGGCGCGCCCGATTGCACGCTACCGCCGACACCGGCGCCTTCCTGTTTCACGCCGTTCTGGTCGGTGCTGTTCAGGCGCAGGACCTTCGTGGCCATACCACGCAGGTTCATGTTGCCTTCCCAGCTGTCGTTGAACGTCGACATCGGGAAGTTGTAGCTGGCTTCGAAGTCGATGCCGCGCGCCTGTTGCGAGATCAGGTTACGCGGACGGTTGTTGACGCGCGTGATCAGGCCCGTCGCCGAACCGCCCTCGCGCACGAAGTACGTGCAGAGCACGGCTTCGCCGGCGAAGCAGCGGTCGATCAGTTCCTGGTTGCTCAAGGTCGCGAGCGCGCCCTTGATGTCGATGTTGTAGTAGTCGACCGACGCGCCGAAGCCCGGCAGGAAGGTCGGCTGCAACACCACGCCCACACCCGTCGTATCCGCCTTTTCCGGCAGCAGGGCCGGGTTGCCCTGCGTGACGGTGACGGTGGTATAGGCTTCGTTGTTGCGGAAGCGGTCGGTGATGTTGCCGGTGCCCGACGCGCCGCCCGAGAACAAGTCCCCGATGTTCGGCGCGCGGATGTCACGCGAGCGCGTCGCGCGGAAGGTGATATCGTCGACCGGGCTGTAGGTCGCGCCGACTTTCCAGGTGGTCACATAACCGGACTGGCTGTAGTCGGTGGCGCGGATGGCGGCGTTCACATCGAACGAGCGGGCCCAATCCTCGTCACGGGCGAGCGGGATGACCGTTTCGAACGCGGCTTCCTTCACCGAGTAGGCGCCCGAGGTGCCTTTATAGTTACCCGCGAAGAACACGCCGGCTTCGTCGAACGAGCTGGCGAAGCCCGTCGCCGATTCCTTGCGGTATTCGGCGCTCAAGGCCACCGAGACCGGACCGGCCCACGTATCGAGCGGCTCGCCGGTGACTTGGCCCGCGACGGTGTTGAGGGCCATGCGCGTGAACAGGTAGCCGTTGAAGTTCGAGTACGGGTAGGAACCCGGCGTCGAATTGTTGACCCCGATCCCCATCACGTTGATCGGGATACAGCCGTTGGTCGGGTTGGTGAGGGTCGAACGGCAGACAACGCGGCCGGCCGAGTCCAGCACCGCATCGGTCGCTTCGAGGTAGCGGGCGATGTAGTAGTTGTTGGTCGAGCGCGCCGAGATGTGGGTGGTCGAACGCGAGACCGAGAATTCCCAGTTCCAGGTGGTGTCGGCCGCTTCGAACGCGCCGTCGACGCCCGCCATGTAGCGGCGGAAATGACGTTCGTTCTCGGCGCCCATGCCGATGAAATCGCCGTTCCAGGTGCCGAGCGAGAAGCTGGTGAGGCCGAGCGCGGTCACCTGGCTGCGGATCGACTGCGGGATGAACGCGTTGTCGTTGCGGATGGTGATGTTGCCGAGGCGGAAGTAATTGACGCCCTGCTCGTTGTCGGTGAACGCATGGGCCCACTGCGCTTCGGCGAAGGCCGTGACGTTGTCGGCGAGGTCGTAGCTGACGCGCGTGAAGATCGCTTCACGCTGCATCTCGAGGTCCAGCGGGAGCTGACCTTGAAGACGCGAAGCCTGCCAGTCACCGCCCTGCATATACGGCGCGCTGACGATGGAGCCGTAGTTGAACTGGTACGGCGTGCCGCCCGGACCGAAGGCCGTGCCCTTGAGCGGGCCGGCGGTGATGATGCCGCCCGGCGTCGCGGTGGCGAGGCCGATGTGATCGAGCGCGAGGTACTGCGGAACGCTGGTGGTCTGGCCCGCGCCCGTGCCGTAAGCCGGGTTCGCCACCCAGTTCCAGGCGTTGTCGGCGATTTGCTTGCGATAGTAGGCGTGGTCGATCGGCGCGGCATAAGAATGTTCGCCGCTGACCATGAAGTGACCGCGGCCGCCGGCGAACGGCGTGCCGGCGGTGACGTCCACTTTATATGTCTCGGCATCGCCGTAGGTGGAGACGCCGGCCTGCACGCTGCCTTTGACGCCCGTGAAGTCGCGGTCGAGCACGAAGTTGACCACGCCCGCGAGCGCATCCGAGCCGTACACGGCCGAGGCGCCGCCGGTCACGACGTCGACGCGCTCGATCAGCGAGTTCGGGATGATGTTGAGGTCGACCGCGCCGCCGACCAGCGCGCCGCCGATGCCGCCGAGGTTCGAACCGACCACGCGCTTGCCGTCGAGCAGCACGAGGGTACGCGAACCGCCGAGGTTACGCAGGTTGGCCAAATTGATACCCGCCGTGCCGCCGCCGACGGTGTTGGACGAGCGCTGGCCGACGAGATTGCCTTGCAGCGCCGGCAGACGGTTCATCGCGTCGGCGACGTTCGGCAGCCCCATGTTCGCGAGTTCATCGGACCCGAGGACCGACACCGGCGTCGGGGCTTCGTAGCCTTCGCGCACGATGCGCGAACCGGTGACGACGATTTCATCCAGCGAGGCAGGTTCATCGGCGGCGAATGCGGCCGGAGCGGCGAGCGCAACGCCCGTGAGGGCGGTGGTTACAGACAAAATATGGACATGCCGCATCAGCGTGCGGCTTTTGGACGTAGTCATATAGACGGTCTCCCCAAGAGAAATGTTCGGCCCAGGCTTCCTTAGCCGGGTCTTGGGGGTAAAACTACCCGAGTTCCCCTACAAAAACTTTAGAATTTCTCAAAATCGAGACAAACCGCAGAGGAATGCGGCATTTATCCCACACATCCCGCTGGCCACCCCGGGCTGGGCCGATCGCACGCGGACGCGCAAAGAAAAACGGCGGGAGCCGGAGCTCCCGCCGCTTCTTTGCAAAAACTTCGGTGATTAGGCCAAAATTTCGCTGATGGCGTTCGAGTTGTTGTTGCTCTTGGTGCCCCAGGTCGCGACATCGCACCCCATGAGCTTGAGACCGGTGTAGCCGAGACGGCAGATCGAGGTGCCGTTGCCCGCCACATGGATCCCGGTCTTCACCTTGCCGCCGGCGCGGCCGGCGGTCATGGCGGTGTAGCCGTCCAGCGAGTGGACGCGCGCATAACCGACGTCGGTGTCGGCCTGGATGAACACGTTGTCGAGCAGCGTTCCGTCGCCTTCCTTCACCTTGGAGAAGGCTTCCACGTAGTAGGCCCACGCTTCCATCGAGCGGCGGGTGAACCAGGACGCATTGACCTGATAGCCGAGCTTGTCGTCGAGGCGCTCTTCGTGCGTGCAGGTGTGGTGCGGCTTTTCGTAGCCGGGCTTGGTGGTGTTGGCGCCGCTGTAGCTCATGTTGAACACGCGCGTTTGATCGCAGGCGACGGCCATGACCATGAGATCGGTCATCATCTTGTGGCGCGAGGTAATGAGCGAGGACTCGTTGCCCGGCTGCGTTTCCTTGTCGAGCGCCTTCGGCGCCTTACACGCGGCGATCGGCGTCGGCTTGGTGAGCTGCTGCTCGAACTGGCGCTCGAGGTGACGCAGGCCGGTGAGATACTGGTCGAGACGCGCCCTGTCTTCGGCGCCGACCTTTGCATTGACCTTCTTCACGTCGTCGACCACGCCCGAGAGCACGCTCTTGCGGACCATGATCTTCGGGTTCGGCGTGAACGACGGCGCGTTCGGATCCTGGAATTCGGGGCCGAAAACGCGCTGATAGAAGGCGATCGGCGAGAACTCGGGCACCGTTTCGGTGGTCTGGTTTTCATAGGAGTGCGTGTCGCGCACATCGCCGGTGGCCGTCGCGGTCAGGGTCTTGAAGCGCGTGGTGCGGCCGATCTGGTTCGACACGGTGATGTCGAGCGTTTCGCCCGGATTGTCGCCGTTCGCTTTCGGCGCGATGCCCGAGCGGCTGATGATCCAGCCCGACGAGTGGCAGAGCAGCGGGCAGTCGTCGCGGTACGCGGTGAAGTTCGTCAGCAGGTTCATGTGCTGCTTGATCGGCTCGAACGCGGCCGACTCTTCCTTGAGGTCGAAACCCGCGCCGACCTTGTCGGGCACGAAGATGTTCCGCTGCATGCCGAGGTGCCAGTACCAGGTGCCGAAGCGCACCGGCATCGGCGTTCCGTCGGCCATGGCGTTGCCGTTTCCGTTCAGGAACACGTTGAGAAGCGGAAGGCCGACCGTGACGGCGCTGCCGCCCAGCATGCCCTTAAGTGCAAAACGTCTTGAGAAATCCATAGTGCTTCTCCTCTCTCCCGATGAGGTGTCCTGAATGGCTAACTATACGTGAAATCGTAATAAATCCTATATCAAAGGCGAGCGAGCGCGCTGAAACACACTGGAATTCAGCTAAAGTAAATGCGCGCGAACGGAGCGCGCGCCGGCGCGGCGGCCACCCATATTTCATAATATTATCAAAGACTTATAGTACGGTTTCAGCCCGGGCCCGCCGTGAGGCGACGGTGGAGAGCTTCGGTTTGGCGCGGTTCAAATGCGGGAGAGCGCATGGCGGGCGGGTTCATTTGCGACCGTAGTAGAAAGGCTGGTCCGGCCGGCGGACGCGGGCGCGACATTATATTAAGCAAGAGGGGGAGTTTTTCATGATCGCCGTTTCGCAGGTCATCGCCACACTGCGCACCACCTGGCGCCGCGGCGCTCTTTTGGGTCTTGCCGGCGCGGCGCTCGGCGCCTGCGTGGCGGATTCCGTGGGCGCGGCCCCGGCGCCCGCCGCACCGGCGGGGCCGGCGTGGGAGAATTTCCCGGTCGCCGCCGTCGGTCCTGCGCCCGATGCCGCCAAAAAGAACGTCGTGGTGATCGATGCCGGCGGAACCCTCACCGCCCGCGCGCGCGACCGGATCAGCTATCAGCATTATCAAGGCAATGTCGAAGGCGGCGTGAAGAAGATCCTCGAGGACCTGTACCCGGAACTGGGCGCGGTCGCGAATATCAAAGTGATGACGGCGGGCGGCCTGGGCGGATCGTCGGGCGTCACCAACGCGGCGCTGTACAATGTGGCGCGCGCCATCGATACGCAGCTGGCGCGGCCCGACGTGGACGGCGTCGTCGTGACGACGGGTACGAACGTCATGGAGGAAGACGCCTACTTCTTCGATCTCACCGTTCAGTCCGACAAGCCCGTCGTGGTCACCGGCGCGATGCACCAATACGGCACCTTCACCTATGACGCATACACCAACCTGTTCAGCTCCATCCGTTTAGCCGCCAGCGGCAAGACCACCTGTTTCGGCACCATCGTGCTGCTGAACGATCAATTCTTCGCCGCGCGCGACGTGACCAAGACCGACGGCTTTCGCATGGACACCTTCGAAGCGCGCCATTACGGCGCACTCGGCGTGGTGAATGAAGATCATGTCCGCGTGATGCGCGGCACGCCGCGTGTCATGCAATGCGGGACAGACGCATGGAAACGCCCGTTCGACCTCGCCAAGACCGCGCCCGATAAATTCGCGCGCGTGGATATCGCCTACGGCTATATCGAAGCCTCGGCCGCGACCATCACGGGCCTTGCCGCGGCGGGCGCCAAGGGCATCGTCACGGCGGGCCACGGCCCGGGCAATCTTTCCTACTTGCAGCAGGACGCACAGAAAGAGGCGGTCAAGACGGGCGTGCTGTTCGTCACCACGACGCGCACGGGCGGAGAGGGCGTTTATGACGCCGCCGCGCCGGGCATCATCGGCGGCGGCGATCTGCTGCCGCAGAAAGCACGCATCTTATTGCAGCTCGGCCTCACGTTCAGCGGCGACCCGGAGCAAATCCGCGCATGGTTCAACACCATTGGCCAGGCCGAGTTCGACTTGAGCGGCGTCCATAAACAAGAGTGAAACGCCCGGCGGCCGTCGCAAGGCGTCCCGGCGCCGCCGACCTGGATTGCGCCTAACCCGCGGCCTTTCCCGTGAAGAAGCCTTTTTGGCCGCCGGCATTCGCCGGCGGGACCAGAGGGACCGTGAGCGCGCGGTACATCGTCCGGCGGAGGAGATCCACGGAAATCGGCTTCACCAGATAACCCGAGATTCCCGCCGCTTCGGCTTTCTTGTAAGTCGCGGGATCGCCGCTGCCCGTCAAGACGACGACAGGAAGCGTCTTGGCGCGCACCGACGGGAGCGCGCGGATATTCTCGATCAGTCCGATCCCCGAAACGCCGGGAAGCGTAAGATCGGTAATGACGATGTCGAACAGCTTGCTTTTCGGGCCGGCGAGATATTGCCAGGCCGCTTCCGCGCTCGACGCCTCGGTCACCTCCTTGATCCCCAGCGACGCCAGCATCCTGCCGACGAGTTGCCGGATCACGCGTTCATCCTCGACGATGAGGACGCGGACAGCGCCAAGATCGAGATTGGCCGGAACATCAACCATGGAAAACTTTTTCCTTTCCCATACACAGGGCTCGCCTCAACCGGAACCGGCTCAATAGCGCGCGAAATAGCGTTCGATATGCTTGACCAAGGCGAGGTGCTGCGCCGGCGGGAGCTTTTCGAAGGTGAGCGGCGTGACGCCGTGGCGCGTCACGCGCGCGACGGCGGGGATCGGTTCGGCGCTGCCCGAGAGGATCACTTTGCAGCGGGTCCCGCTGGCGAGCGGCGGGTCGCATTCCACGAGCGCGCCGCCGGCGGAAATATCGTGCAAGGCCGCCTCGCAGCACAGCCCGTCGTCACAGTCGATTTGCACGGAGGCACGCTCGTGAATACGCGCCGCCGTTCGCTTATCGTCGTCGTCGGGCACTTCGATGCGCATGCGCAGCGCGGCGAGCGTACGCAGCACTTCGGCGACATGAGCGACATGATCCTCGCCGCTTGCCGTTTCGATCATCTTCAACAGCATGCCCTCGGCCTGCAATAGAAGATCCATCACCTCGGACGTCCGGTCGCTATCGGTCATCGTCATCATGCCGTCCTTAGACACCACGGCCCTGCGCCGCCGTTTCGATTTCTTGAAGTTTGCGCAACCCGTGACGCATATCGTTCAGGATAAAGTCCCCGCGGCGCCCCGGAGCGCCGGCCGTGCGCGAGGGGAACTGCTCGGTCCATGCGTCCAGCTTGACCGTCAGCGCACAAAGGATGCCGCCCATCATGGTGTGGAACGCCTTGATCACGGATTCGATCTTGCGAAACCGTTCCGCCGAAAGGTCATTCCACATGTCCTTGGTATGACGGTCGAAGCTTTCGAGACGGCCGGTCACCGAGGTCAATAATGCATTGAAGGTCGATTCCAGCTCCGTGCACGCATTGATGAGCTGGGCGTTGGACCGCACCTGATAGCTTTTGCGCAGATCGGCGAGCGAATCGAAGAAGTCGTAGACCTTCGGCGTGACGGCGTCCAAACACTGCTTGTAATACGAGAGCGACAGGAAGATGTCGGCATAGTCCTCGAGAAACCTCGGGATGGTCGCGATATCGATGCCCAGTTTGCTGGCCATGACCGTGAGGCGGTGACGCGCCTTCTGAAGGTCCGGATCCCGGAACAGCGCGATGATGTCCTGGATAGAGTCGATTTGCTTTCCGTCCTCGCCGTAGATCTGCATCATCAAAGGCCGCGTAAAGTTCTTCATGTACGCGGACAATTCCTTCGTCTTGGCCGGAGAAAGGCGCAGCGCTTCGTTTTCCTCGACGACGACGCCGAGTTCACGCAGCGTCACCCGCAAACTGTAGACGTCGTAACTGGGCATGAGCGCCAAGCGGCGCAGCAACGCGAAGTCCCCGGGCGTCAGCGCGTTGACGCCGAGCTGTTGCGGCAATTTCTCGACATCGACCTGGCCGCTGCCGACCGTCGGGGCGCGGTAGAGTTCGACCACGCTCTCCAGCCGCGAATTCTTGATCAGACGGGCGCGCTTCAATGTGGGGTTCTTGAGCGGCATGATCCGGAGGGCGAGCGTGTGCAGGGTATCGCGATCGTCGACCTCCGGGGCCAAGCTGCTCGTATCCAAGGATGTGAGAGCCATCATGGCGTGCCCTCCAGGCCCGAAAGGATCGCATCGATCTCGGCCTGGCTTTTGCCCTGGCCGGGCAGCGCGGGACCGTGAAGCGCGCTGCCCGAGGAGGGCGCGGGCGCTTCGGGCATGGGCGCTTCGGGCGCGAACGCCGGGTTCGAGGCGGCCAGATCGAGGGCCTCGATCTGCGCCTGATCGAGCGGCTCGAGCTCTCCGAGCGCCAACACCATCTTGTCGATGCGGTCCTCGATCACCTTCAGGACGTTGACGACCTTCGTCACCCGCTGGCCGGTGATATCCTGAAAGGTGCAGGCTTCATAAATGGACGTCACCGCGGCCATCGCCTTATCGGAGTCCGCCTTCTCCAGGCGGCCGGCGATATCCATGATGACGTCGGCGGCGTCCATGATGGTATGCGTGGCAGCCGCCGTCGCCTCGACGATCGCGTCAAGTTCGTCGGCGGCCTTGGGAATGAACTGTTCCTTCATTTCCTGAGGTCGGAACGAGGAGAGCTCGCTGCGCGTCTTGGTAATAAAATCCGCGAGGCGCTGCAGTTGCAGATAAATGCCCCGATTGTTCGGCCACTGTGACATGAACCTATCCACCACTTGTTGAACGACACCGAGATTGTGCGATGGCACGCTCTCGGCCTCGTTGAGTTGCTGCGACAGATCCCGGCTGGATTTGATGCGGTCCATTACGGGTCGGTGCCCAACCTCAGAACTGCCCGAGAACGCTTGCGATCTTGCCCTTCAGGATTTCGCTGCTGAACGGCTTCACGATGTAATTGGACACGCCCGCGTTCTTCGCTTCGATGACGTTGTCTGTTTTGCTTTCCGCCGTGACCATGATGAACGGCGTGCCCTTGAGATCGGCGTCCGCGCGAACGGTACGCAGAAGCTCGATGCCGCTGGTCGGCTGCATGTTCCAGTCCGAGATCACCAAGCCGTATTTCTTGAGCTTCATCATCTGGAGCGCCTGCCCGCCGTCGCTGGCCTCGTCCACGTTGTCGAAGCCGATTTGCTTCAGCAGGTTCTTCACGATCCGGAGCATCGTTGCGTAGTCGTCAACGATGAGCACGGGCATTTTCAGATCTACGGCCATGGTTTTTCCTTCACCCTTTCGTTGTTCCGATAGCACTCAAGACGCCGTCACCCGCGCGCCGGCGGGCGCCGGCGATTGCGGGGCGGCGGGTGTTTTCGCACCGGCTTTATCCTTGGACGCGGGACCTTGCGGCGCCGCTTTGCGCTTGAGGATGCTGCGTCCGGCGGAGTAGCGCGGCGCCAGAAAGCGGTAGAGCGCAGACAGCAGCTTCTCCGTCTCGGGCGTGCGCCGCGCCTGCCATTTGTCCAGGTTGTTGACGTGCGAATCCCACTGCATCATCAGGAAATGCAGCGCATCGCGTTTCTCGCGAATGTATCGCGCCTGCCGATCGATGGACTTCAGCGCCGATATGATCTCGCTTGTCTGCGCGTCGACTTCCGTGAAGGCCGCGGTGTATTCCTCGATCCCGGTCTGCAACAGGCCGTGGATGCGGTTGAGTTCCATCTTGCCGTTGCGGTCGTTGCCATACGACTTTCCGAGCGCGACCAGTTTTTCGCCGATCTTCGGGATCAGGCTGTATCGGTCCCGCAAGGCCTCGATGTAGCAAAGCTCGCGCGCCAGCAACTCGACCTGGACGATCACGGGTTCGGTGTTGTCCGGTGCGTGGCCGAGCGCGACGGCCGCGTCGCGAAAGGCGTTGCGCAGTTTTTCCCGGTTTTCGAGCTGCTGAAGGAACATCGCGATTTCGCCCGGGTCCGTGAGCAGCATTTCCTTGCCCGAGACCCACGACAGCAGCTGCACCTGCAAGCGCTGTTCGGCGATTTTCTTGTGCTTCGGGCTGACGGTCCAAGACGCCTTGCCCGACAGGAGCTCCGAGGGGATTGAATCGCCGGGCTTGATATCGACGACGTAGCGCAGCCCCGCGACGGCGAGATCGACCAGCTTTCCGTCCGGGCTTTCCGGCTTGATGCCGAATTCCTTGCGCAGAACGTCGATTTCAATCAGCGCCTCGATATCGCCCATCTCGACACGGAACGTGGGCACATGGGCGTGGCCTTTCGAAAGGAATCTCGCCCCGGGGGCCTGAAAGACCCGGTGCGTAAAGTTGAAGTGCGTAACGGCGAGGCCCGGCTCGTCGCCCGATCCCGCGGCGCGCGCGGCATCCGTGCCGTTCGCCGCCGTAGAATCGCTGTCGTTGACATCAACCATCGTTCTCTTTTCCCGCCTGCTCTGACGGCTTCGAATATCGTTTCGCGCGCGGCCCACGGCCAAAGATCAAAGGGATGGGCGCCCTTCAAATCGGGGTATATGCCGACGGATGGCCCGGCTATCCGGCCTTCCGGTCGCGCAGCGCTTCGGTGCGCAAATACAAGCCCCGATGCCCCGCCGAGGGGGCAAAACTGGTCGTGATGTCGAGGACGGTTTCGGCGCCGCCGAGGAAAAGGAAGCCATCGGGCGCCAGCTGGTTGGCCAGGCGGTCGAGGACGTGCCTTTTCGTCGGCGTGTCGAAATAGATGAGGACGTTGCGGCAGAAAATGACGTCGAATTCCCCGAGGTGGGAAAACGGTTCGAGCAGATTGCACCGCTGGAACTGCACCATCGACCTAATCTCAGGCTTGGCCTTCCAGCCGCCGGGACATTGCTCGAAATATTTCATGAGCATCTGAACGGGCAGGCCGCGCTGGACCTCGAACTGCGTGTAAATGCCCGCTTCGGCGCGCTTCAAGATCTTCGTATCCAGATCGACGGCGAGAATTTGGGTTTTCCATCCCGCCAGGCGCGCCGCGTTTTCGGCCATCAGCATGGCCAGCGAATAGGGCTCCTGCCCGCTCGAGGCGGCGGCGCACAAAATGCGCAGGCTGCGGCGCACCTTACGGCGTTCCAGCAATTGCGACAGAACATGCGTCTTGAGGATCTCGAACGGCGTGGTGTCGCGAAAGAACGAGGTCTCGTTCGTGGTCATGGCCTCGACCACGTCCTGCTTGAGCTGGGCCGGCGCGGCCCCGTTCAGCTTGGCGACGAGCTCGGCCACCGACTTGCAGCCGTGCTGTTCCGCGACGGGTTGGAGGCGGCCGTTCAGGAGGTAGGCCTTGTCCGGCGTGAGCGCGAGGCCGGACTGTGCTTTCAGGAACGACGCGACGGTCGCAAAGACGTTCGGGTCCATGGTCATGCGGTCAACATCCGTTGGATTTCTCCGGCCATTTGGGAGAGTGGAAGGACGGCGTTGCAAAGCCCGGCGCGGGCGACGGCGCCGGGCATGCCCCAGACCACACTCGATTCTTCGTCCTGGGCGAGAACGCTGCCGCCGGCCTTGACCACAACTTCGCTTCCGGCGAGGCCGTCCTGGCCCATGCCGGTGAGGATCACGACGAGCAGGTTGCGCTGGTAGAAGTCGGCGAGCGAACGCAACATGGGGTCCACCGCCGGGCGGCAGAAGTTTTCCTTGGCGTCCTGGTTGAGGTTGATGACGCCGTGCGCGCCGCTGCGTGCGATCGTCATGTGATGATCGCCGGGGGCAAGATGGATGCGTCCCGGCGTGACGAGGTCGCCGTGGCGGGCCTCGACGCAGGAATGACCCGTTTCCCGGGTGATGTTCTGAGCGAGCAGCGCGGTGAACGTCGCCGGCATATGCTGGGTGATGAAGACCGGCACGCGCAGCGGCGCCGGAATGGCTTTGAGGACCTGCGTGAGCGCCGTCGGCCCACCGGTGGAACTTCCGAACGCGAGCGCGTAGGGCTTGGCGAAATGAGCCGCGCGCGCCGCCGGCGCGCGGACCGCGGGGGCGATCCTGGCCGGCGCTTCGACGGGCGCACGCCGATAGCGCGCACCGAGCGTGCGGATCTTCTCCAAGAGTTCGCGCTTGAACTCCTCGCCGCCGTTGACCGTGACGACCGACGACGGTTTGGGCACATAATCCTTCGCGCCCTTCTCCAGCGCTTTCAGGCTTATCTCGGCGTTCCTGCTGGTGAGGCTCGAGGCCATGATGACGACGATGCGCGGATCGATCGCGAGCAGCTTCGGCAGTGCCGATATGCCGTCGAGCACCGGCATTTCGATGTCCAGGACCACGACATCGATGTCGCGCTTGGCCGCCCGCTCGACGGCCAGTTGGCCATTGGCGGCGGTGGCGACCACCTCCATGGCGGCGGGATCGTCGCCGCACATGCGCGATATGAGTCCACGCATCACGACGGAATCGTCGACGACCATGATACGTAGGGGCGGCAGACGCCCCGTTGTGTTGGGAAGGGAAACGGAAAAAGTCATCTTATCGTGAGACTCGCTAGAGGGCGCCGACCATGTGAAGCTTGGACGCGAGGATTTCCTCGTCGAACGGCTTCATGATGTATTCGTCCGCTCCGGCGGCCAGCGCTTCGGTAATTTTCGAGAATTCCGATTCCGTCGTGCAGAAGAGAATCTTCGGCTGCCGGTCGAGATCGGTCGCGCGAATTTTTTTGAGGAACGACAGCCCGTCGAGCACCGGCATATTCCAGTCGAGCAGGATGAGGTCCGGGCGCGAGGCAAGGCACATTTCATAAGCGACCGCGCCGTTTTCCGCTTCGGACGTCGTGAGACCCAAACCGACGAGCATTTTGCGCGCCAATGTGCGGATCACGCGGGAGTCATCGACGACGAGGCACGTCAGTGCGGCGGTAGAGGAGCCCATTTGCGTTTCACCCTAAAATGTCAGCAGTTGTCCGACGTCCAGCAGGAGGAGGAGATGATCGCGCGCGCGATGCACACCCTTGGCGGCCTGCGCCCACATCGGTTGAAGGGACGCGGGGTTCGGCTCGATCTCGGCGCAATCGACCGAGATCACGTCGCCGACGGAATCGACGATGAGACATACCGACTCGCCGGCATGCTCGACGACGACGCACATCGCCGGGCAATTGGCCGGGCGCGGCGCCATGCCGAGGCGGGCGCGCAGGTCGATGGCGCTGACGATGTGGCCGCGCAGGTTGATGGCGCCGGCGATCTCCGCGCGGGCCAGCGGGATCCGCGTCAAAGGCTGGCGGCGCAATACGTCCCTGACCGTCAGGGCGGAAATGCCGAATGCCTGCCCGTCGACGACGAACGTGACGAGCTGCTCGGTGAGCGCGGACGCATTGGCGCCGCGCAGGGCCTGGGGCGAGGCGATCTTCATGCGGCGGCTCCGTAGTCGGACGATTGATTGAGCGCGCCCAGGCCGAGGAAGTAGGCCGGATCGACGATATCCACGGCCTTGCCGCCGACGATACCGCTGCCGACCAGTCCGGGAAGCTGCGAGGAACGCTGGATCTTGAGTTGATCTTTAACGATGTCGGCAATGGCCTCGATCGCCAGGCCGACGGCGGCGGCGCCCTCGCCGAACACGAGGACTTGCTGACGTCCCGTGCGACGGATCCCCCCGGCGCCGTCCAGCGAGTAAAGCGGCAACAACCGCTCTCTGTACTGGATGATGCGGTCGCCCTGGACGCTTTCCGCCGTCGCCATGTCGAAGTTCTCGATCCTTTGAACCTGCGACAGGCTGACCGCTTTCATGCCCTCGCCCTGGACGCGGAACAGCAGGATGCTTTCGGAGTTGCCGCTGTCCTCGGACGCCTGCTCGACAGCCGCCTCGGCGCGCACCTTTTCCTGGGACAGGCAAGACGCGAGACCGTTGAGATCGAGGATAAGGATGACGCGCCCGTCACCGAGGATGGTGTTGCCCGAGAAATACTTGGTTGCGCCGAGGATCTTCGACAGCGGCTTCACGACGATTTCCTCGACCCCGGCGATCGAATCGACGATCACGCCCATGACATGGCTGCCGTTCCGGCAGACCACGACATAGCCCTCGAAGCTGTTCTGGCCGGGCCGCCAGCTGGTTTGCGTGTCCTTGACCTCCAGGAGGTCGCCGAGGCTGACAAGAGGCAGGAGGCGGTTGCGCAACCGCAGGATCGGCGCGCCGCGCAGGGCTTCGATCTGGTGAGCCGAGCGCTGCGAGATGCGCACGACCTCGTTCACCGCGATCTGAGGCAGGGCGAACCGTTCCTCGCCGGCCTGAACGATCAGCGACGAGACGATGGCAAGGGTGAGCGGGATTTTGATGGTGAACGTGGAGCCTTCGCCGAAAACCGACTTGAACTCCAGCGTGCCGCCGATCTTCTCGATGTTCGAGCGGACCACGTCCATGCCGACGCCGCGCCCGGAGACCTTGGTGACCTGATCGGCGGTCGAGAAACCCGCGCGCATGATGTGCTGGTTGACCGTGCTGTCGTCCATCGCGGCGGCTTCCTCGGCCGTCGCGAGACCGCGCTCGACGATCTTCGCGCGCACCTTCTCGGTGTTGATGCCGCGGCCGTCGTCGGAGATTTCGATAATGATATGACCGCCTTCATGGAAGGCGCTGAGCCGGATCGTGCCGACCTCGTCCTTGCCGGCGGCGGCACGCTCATCGGGACGTTCCAAGCCATGGTCCGCGGAATTACGCACCATGTGCGTGAGCGGATCCTGAATGAGCTCGAGAACCTGCCGGTCGAGGTCGGTTTCCTCGCCCTTCATGACGAGATTGATCTTCTTGCCGAGTTCGGTCGCGAGGTCGCGTATGATGCGCGGCAGCTTGCCCCAGGCGTTTCCGATGGGCTGCATGCGCGTCTTCATGACGCCTTCCTGCAGCTCGCTCGTGGTGCGGCTCAGCCGCTCGATGGGTTCCTTGAAAACGGCGGTGCCGCCGGTGCGCATGAGCTGGAGAAGCTGATTGCGCGTCAGGACCATCTCGCTCGCCAGCGTCATCAGGTTCTCGATCACCTCGACGTTGACGCGAATGGTTTGCGCCACGGCCGCCTTTTCGCGCACGGCCTGCCCGGCCGCCGGTTCGCCCTTGGCGGCAATGGCCTGCGGAACCTGTGCCGCCGGCGCTTCGGCCTGCGGCTTCGTGAGCTGTTCGATTTCGGCGAGAAGTTCGGCGGCGACCGGATAGTCTTGCACCGGTTGGGGCGCGCTCGCGGCCGGTGTTTCGCCCAGTTCGGCGAGCAGTTCGGCCGCGACCGGGAACCCTCCGGCGGCCTGCACCGGACCGGCGGCGGGCGCCGGCGCGGACACGGAGGTGGGCGCCGCAGGCGCCGCGGGACGGTCGTCTTCGATGATCGCCTTCAATTCGGCGATCAAGGGCCCGTCTTCGCCGGTGCCTTCGGTTCCTTGCGTGGAAAGCGATTCGATCAAGGCCCGGATCTGGTCGATGCATTTCAGGATCGAGGTGACCGAAGCCGGCGTCGGCGCCAAGGCGCCGTCGCGAAACTTGCCCAGCACGTCTTCGCCGGCGTGCGCGATTTTCTCGAGGCGCGGAAGCCCCAGGAATCCGCAAGTGCCCTTGATCGTATGCATCATGCGGAAAATGTTGCTCAGGATCTCCTTGTCGCCCGGCGTCTGCTCGAAGCGCACCAATTCCTGGTCAAGAACCGCGAGGTTTTCGAGCGATTCGATGACGAATTCTTGAATAAGATCATCCATGGTCATGCACTCCGTCGGTCCGGTTGGCGCGGGGGCTTGCGCCGGTCCACTCGGGCACGAGGCCCAAGGGACCGGAGAAACCGCTGAAAGGGACGGCGCTCAGGTCGTTCAGCCGCTCCTCCCACCCGTCGAGGCGGTCCAAGAAACCCTCCATCGCGCGCGTGAAAAGAGAGTCGAGGAGCGGCATGATCGTTTCCTTCCGCGTTACTTCTTGCCCCGGATGCGTTCGAGGAAGCGGGTGACCTCGCCGTTGAGTTCGGCGGAACGTTCGGCGAGCTCGCCAGCGGCGGAGTTGACGTCGCTGGAGATGCGGCCGGTTTCACCGGACGCGGTCGATACCTCGGCGATGTTGGCGGCCACGTTCTGCGTCGCGGCCGACTGCTCTTCCACCGCCGCCGCGACCGTTGCCGAGATTTCAGTCATCTCGCCGACGGTGCGGTTGATGGCTTCGTTGGCTTTGACCACCGCGTCGGTCGCCTGCTGGATGCCGGTCACCTGCTCGGAGATATCGCCTGTCGCCTGGGCGGTCTGGTTGGCAAGCGCCTTCACCTCGGCCGCGACCACCGCGAAGCCTTTGCCCGCCTCGCCCGCGCGCGCCGCTTCGATGGTTGCGTTGAGCGCGAGGAGATTGGTCTGATCGGCGATGTCGTTGATCAGATTCAACACGCGGCCGATCTTGTTGGCCGCCTCCGCGAGACCGCCGACGATTTCGAGCGAACGTCTGGATTCGCCCTGCGCGTGGTTGGTGATCTGCTGCGTCTTGGCGATCTGACGCGAGATTTCGGAGATCGAGGCGCTCAGCTGCTCGGCGGCGGACGCGACGTTCGCGGCCTTTTCCTGGCCGCGATCGGCCGTGGAGCGCATGGCGTCGGCGCTGGCGCGCATTTCCGTGGCCGCCGCCGAGACCGTGGCGACGACTTCTTCCATCTTGGTCGCGACGTTGATGCTTTCGGTAACGACGCTCCAGGTCACCATCGGTCCGAGATAGGTGCCCTTCTCGTCATTGAGCGCCGAGACATTGAGTTCGAGCTTGTCGTTGCCGAGCGAGATGATCGCGCGATGCGGCAACGTACGCTGCGGGTCGCCCAGCACCCGGCGCTGATGAGACGGGTTCTTGTGGAAGATATCGATGTTCTTGCCGATGATCTCGCTGGCCTTGCAGGGCAGGTGCTGCTCGAGCGGGCGCAGCGTGTTGATGCTGGTGCGGTTCGCGTAGGTGATCTCCAACGTGTCCCGCTCCGCGAGCATGACGTTGATCGGCATCAGATCGAGCATCGTCAGAAGGCGCTTCGCTTCGTGTTCCTTGCGCACCAGGTCGGTCACGATGCTCCATGCGAGCATGGGGCCCACATACTCACCCTGCGCATCCATGACGGCCGACACCTTGAGATCGAGCCACTCGTCGCCGACTTTGATGCGGGCGTTGTGCGGAAGGTTGCGCGGGTCCGCGAGCAGGCGGCGCTGATGGCTGGGGTCCTTATGGAAGACGTCGATGCTTTGGCCGATGACGGCGGAGGCGCGGATCGGAAGAACGTGCTCGATCTTCTTGAGCGCTTCGCGCGAGGCCTTGTTGGCGTAGGTGATCGTCAAGTTGCGGTCGCACATCATGACCGCCACGGGCACGTCCTCGATCATGCGCTCGGCATGGCGGAGTTCGTTGTCCTTCGTCGCACCGGCCGCTTGTTCGGCCCCGCGCTGCGAGCGTCCCAATCCGAAGAACCCGCGTTGCGATTGCATGAAACTCATCGTGATTGTTCCTTGTCCCGTTGCTTCTGCACCGACGGCCGCTCCTCATCGGGAGCCGGTGCGGTACTGGATGAAACATAGGGAGACCGGGCGCCAAAGCTGAAGACATCAGAGGGTGAGGTGATCTTCAAAAAAGGATAGGTCGGTTGGGGTGTATGTTTCGCGCACGCACGCGGCGCCGGCGCGCGCGGACGCACGCGAGGCCCGGCAAACGAATTTGGAGGGGTGTTAGGCGAAGTTCGTTTCGACGGCGATTCGCACCGCTTCAATGCGGTTCGTCGCGCCGATTTTGCGATACGCGTTGCGCAGGTGCATCTTCACGGTGACTTCCTGCAGGCCCATTTCGCGGCCGATTTCCTTGTTGGTCAAACCGCGCACGAGAAGGCGCAAGCTGTCGGCCTCGCGCGGACTCAGCTTGATTTCCGCGGTGCTTTTTCCGGCCGCGCCGTCCGCCGCCGGCCCGTCGCCGGTCGGCGCGCCGATCGCCATCTGCGGAGGAACATAGATTTCGCCCCACAAGACCATCTGCAGCGCGTTGACGAGCGATTGCCCGCGCATGCTCTTGGGAACGAAACCGCGCACCCCGTGATTGAGCGCGGCGGCGATGGTCTCGCGGTCTTCGCTGCCGGAAAAGACCACGATTGGCGCTTTCGCGACGGCCGCGCGGACATCGGACATCTTTTTGAACGGCGCGGCGTCGTCGTAACCCGGCATATCGAGATCGATCAGCACGAGGTCCACGGCGCCGGTTTCCGCGCCGAAGGCGCAGACTTCGTCGTAGCTGGCCGCTTCCAAGATATCGACGTTCTCGGCCAATTTCCGCAGGTACGGTTTCACCGCTTCGCGGATCAACTCGTGGTCGTCTGCTAAAATGACTTTGAGGCCGCTCAACTTAGTGGTCGGCATATTTTCACTACCGCCTTGTTGGAACGCGTAATTCTTTATTCTTAAGAACCCCGGCGCCTTGATCGCTATCAATGAGCTTTGTAACGGCGCCGGCCGGTTCCTCCAGCTGATTTAAGAACCTATCCTTTCGGATAGGTGGCCGGCCCATCCCCCCCCCCCTCTCGACCCGTTGCTCATGTTAAAGTGGCGGGCGATGACCCTCGCCCGCCCTTTTATCCAGCGCGTAAATATTGCCATCCCGACACCGGCGCCGCTGATCGTGTTCGACGAGATGTGCGTGCTGTGCGCGGGCTTCGTGCAGTGGGTGATCCGGCATGACCGGCATCGCGCGTTCCGGTTCACCTCGGCGCAAGGCCCCTTGGGCCAGGCGCTCTATCGTGACCTCGGGCTCGATCCCGTTCACGTCGAGACCAACCTCGTGGTGGTGGACGGCGTCGCCTACGGCAAATTCGCCGGATATATCCAAGTCGCGGCGCGGCTCGGCGGGGGCTGGCGGGCAGCCGCGGGCTTGCTGCGTCTCGTGCCTGCGTTTCTTGGCGACCGGGCCTATGACCTCGTCGCGCGGAACCGTTATATGCTGTTTGGCAAACGCGGCGTTTGCTGGACACCGCCGGCCGATGTCGCCGCGCGCGTGATCTAGGACAGGCGCCCCTGCAGCCAGATGAGGGCCGGGTACACGGCGATCCAGGTCCAGAAGAACCGGTTGAGGCCGAAAAGGCAGGCGTTGGCGAGATGAAACGCCGCGGCGAGCGCGAGACCGGTCATCAAGGCGGGCGCCGAGAACAGCGCCAGCGGAAAGGCGATCTCGAGCAGGATCACCGCCCAGGACATCACGAAAAGAAGCCGTGGGCGCGCGGCCCAACCGCGCAGGCTTTCACTGACGGGATAGGCGGAGAAGGCGAAAACCTGGCGCAGCGCCGTGCCGTTACGCCACTCGGGATTCTTGAGCTTCACCCAGCCCGCGATGAGATAGGACAGAACCAGCTGCGCGCCGAGATACCCGAAGGCGATCTCGCGCGCCTTCCCGGACGGCAACACATGCGCCAGCACGAGGCACCAGAGCGCGAGAAGCCCCATGCGGTCGCTGCCGCCGTTGTAGGGACCCTGGAAGCGGTGAAGAATCGATAGCGACAAGAGCGCGAGGCCGAGCAGCGGCCATGGTGCGGCAATATCCGCGACGACCAATACACCGAGGGCAATACGGGCGGCGAACGGCCGGCGTTCGCCGCCCGCACCGCGCAGATGCTCGAGGCTCTGTTGAATGAACGCGAGCGCGAGAAGGACTTCCGTGAGGCGCAGAGCAGTGTCGAGAGTCATGAGGCGCGGCGCGCATCGGAGACGAAGGCCAACGCGCGCACGCCGGCGCCGTCCTGTTCGCTCACGAGAAGAATCCGAAAGCGCAGCCACGCGTCTTTCTCCGCCACATCGGCGGCGATGCGGCGGAAAATCTCATCCTGACTATGCGCGGTCGGCTCGGCCAGCAGACGCTCGGCGCAACTCACGACAAACAGGGTCTCGTTTCCCCGCGCATTCCAGAATAAGCGGGCGAGCATTGTGAGAGGCGAGAGGGACGGCGGGCGCGGGCGGAATTCCCGCCACGCGCATGAATCCCCGGGCGCGCGCAGGAGGGCATATTCAATGCGCGGCGAGGCCGCGATCTCGTCGAAGAAATTCCACGACGGGATCAGCGCCGGCAGCAGCAGCTTGAGGGAGTGGAACATGACGCGGGAGGCGAAAAAGAGCGGACAAAGCAGGCCCTTATAGCCAATTCCCCGGCCCGCAGGGAAAAGACGCTCATGGTGCTGTTTTTTATTATTTAAGTTCTATTTTTCGTCATTGGGCGGCGGGTTTTCGCCATCTTGCAGCGCACATTTAAGCGGTTTTCCGCCGAGGCGCGTCGGACCCGCTCTGCAAATCGCGGCTTCGTTTCGTTGGCACGGCATTTGCTGTTACTGTTTGGCGCGGGAGAGACATCATCACGTTTGTTCGGGTCGTGCCATGCGCACCCCATGACCTGGGGGGCGCAGCACAAAGGGAGTTTCAATTTTCAGAACGCCGGGTGTGAACGGGGCGCCGAAGACGCGCCCGCGGACACGGCCGGTTCAACACCAAGGGGGGATTCATGACTACACATGCCAAAGCGCGCGCGCTTGCGACCACGTCCACGATCGCCATCCTCATGAGCGCCGCCACGGCGCAGGTCGCCGAGGCGCAACAAACCGCTCAACAACCAGCCGCTATCGACGAGATTGTCGTCACGGGATCGCGCGTCGTGCGCGACGGCTACGAGGCCCCGACCCCGGTCTCCGTCCTCGGCGCCGACCAACTCAATGCCATGGCGAACACGAACATCGCCGACGCGGTGCGCCAACTGCCCGTGTTCAGCAACGCCGTTTCGGGCCGCACCGCGACCGCCAACCTGACGTCCGGCGCCGCCGGCGTGAACCTCCTCAACCTGCGCGGCATGGGGTCCCAACGCACCCTCGTCCTTCTGGACGGCAAGCGTGTCATCAATGCCTCGCTCAGCAACGGCTTCACCGGCGTCGACGTCAACTCGATGCCGCACGGCCTGATCAACCGCGTCGACGTCGTGACGGGCGGCGCGTCGGCCGCTTACGGCTCGGATGCCTTGAGCGGCGTGGTGAACTTCGTCATCGACAAGACGTTTACGGGCGTGAAGGGCTTGGTCGAAGGCGGCGTGACGACCTACGGCGACGACAAGAACTATCTCGTCAACGTCGCGGTCGGCACGCCCTTCGCGGGCGGGCGCGGCCATTTCATGGCGTTCGGAGAAACCCACTACAACGAAGGCATCATCGGAACGCCGCGCGACTGGAACTCCGAAGGCGGATCGGTCGTGAACAATCCGAACTATACGGCGACCAACGGACAACCGTTTTACTGGGTCCGCCGTCAAGTCGGGGTGAGCACCGGCACGCCGGGCGGCATCATCACCTCCGGCCCCTTGAAGGGAATTTACTTCGGCCCCGGCGGGCAACCGCTCGGCATGTTCAACTTCGGCACGGTCACGGGCAGCAATACGCATGTGGGCGGCGATTGGCAGATTTCCCGCATCGACAACGGCCTCGACATCGATCCCGAGCTGACGCGCCAGGCCGCTTTCACGCGGGTCAGCTATGACATCGCCGACAGCGTCAACGCCTGGGCGGAATGGCAATGGGCCAGCTCACATTCGAATGCGAATTCGAACCCGAACCGCACGCTGGCCAACGTCCCCATCAGGACCGGCAATCCGTTCATTCCGACCAGCATCCAGGCGCAGATGAACTCGCTTGGATTGACCCAGATCACCATCGGCTCGACCAACGGCGACGTGCCGCGCTTCCACTCCAACAACCGCCGCACGCTGGCGCGCATGGCGGGGGGCCTTGAAGGCAAGTTCGACGCCATGGGGACCGAATGGTCCTGGGACGCCTATTATCAGACCAGCACGCAGGGCCTTTCCTCGCGCTCCGACAGCGTGGGCAACGTGCCGAAGCTCGCGCTGGCCTGGGACGCGGTCCTCGCGCCGAACGGCTCGATCGTCTGCCGCGTCAAGCTCACCAACCCGGCGGATCCTTGCATCCCCTACAACCCGATGGGCCTTGGCGTGAACAGCCAGGGCGCGATCGATTATGCGTTCGGGACAAGTTACCGCTATGACTCGCTGCGTCAGGACGCGACGGCGGTCAATTTGAACGGCGAGCCGTTCGAGCTGTGGGCGGGCCCGGTATCGCTCGCGCTCGGCATCGAACATCGTTACGAGCGCGTGCGCAGCATCAACACGCCCGACGACGAAGCGCAGAACTGGCTGACGGGCAACTACCGCAACAACCTCGGCAGCTACAACGTGACGGAAGGCTATGTCGAAACCGTCGTGCCTCTGGCCAGGGACACCGCGTGGGCGCGCTCGCTGGAAGTGAACGCGGCCGTGCGCGCCACGGACTACAGCACGTCGGGCTATGTCACGACGTGGAAGATCGGGGCGACCTGGCAGGTCACGGACGATATCCGCTTCCGCGGAACACGTTCACGCGACATCCGCGCGCCCTATCTCGGTGAACTGTTCGCCGGCGGCACGGCGGCATCGGGCGCCACGTTCTTCGATCCCACCAACGGCACGACCACCACGGGCGGCTTCTCGCTGAGCCGCGGCAATCCGACCCTCGGGCCTGAAAAAGCCAATACGACCGGGTTCGGCGTCGTCGTTCAGCCGTCGTTCATCGAGGGCTTGCAAGCGTCGGTCGACTATTACGCCATCGATATCGGCAACGCGACGCAAGTGCCGAACGGCCAGTCCGTCATCAATGGATGTTATGCCGACAAGCCGGAGCTGTGCGCGAACATCATCCGCGTCAACGGCATCATCAATACGGTGATCACGAGCCCGCAGAATATCGCGCAGCAGATTCAAAAAGGCTTGGACATCGAAGCCAGCTATTCGCTTCCCCTGGAAACGATCAACGAAAGCCTGGGCGGGGAACTGACCTTGCGCGCCCTCGGCACATATGTGCTCGAGCTGCGCTCGGTGGACCTGCAGTTCGGCGACGTGGACGGCGCGGGCGTCGTCGGCGGTTTCGGCGGCACCGGATTCTCGGGCCTCACGGCGCCGAGATTCCGCTCGCACGTCTCGGCCAACTACAATCTGAATCCGTTCTCGTTCACCGTGACGTGGCGCCATGTCGCCGGCGGCGTCTACAACAACGCCTTCACCGAGTGCCAATCGGGATGTCCGACCGGCAACCGGACCATCGACAACAACCGCATCGCCGCGGACAACATCTGGGACGTCGCGCTCAAGTACAAGTTCCTGCCGGACAACGACGACACCGAGGTGTTCCTTACCGTGCAAAACGTGTTGAACGCCGATCCGCCCTTCATCGGCGGCACCGTCGGCAGCACGTACTACGCCGGCCAGGCGAACACGCAGTACGACCGCCTGGGACGCATGTTCCTCGCGGGCGTGCGGTTCAGAATGTAGCGAAGCGTCCCCGTGCATCTCGCTCCTTTCGATCGGGGGCGAGATGCGCATCCGTGCGACGCCAACGTCGCCGAGAAGATATGCGATTCGGGTGGCCGCGGATTATTGGGGAGCGGGTCTTACGCCTGATGCGGCGTAAAGACGTCTTCCCCCGCGAACCACCTGTCGACGATCGCGGGATCGGCCAGCACACGCGCGACCGCCGCGGTCAATTCAATCGAGCCGTTCTGCAAACCCCGTTCGGCGCTCGCCGCGTTGGTCGCGGCGAGGACCGCCGTGCGGAAAATCGCCGGGAAGGAGAAGGTCGTGATGTTGCCCTCGGCGCCGGGCGAAAGGCCTTTTTCGAAAACCTCTTCGCAATCCTTGAGGTTCAGCGAGAAATAAGCGCGGCAGGCGAGCGGGCGGATGTCGTGAATCGAGCACAGGCCGTCGCTTAGGAAAACGCAGGGCTTGCGCTGCGCCGCACGCGCACCGTCGGTCATGCCCTGTATTTGATCGACCTCGGCGGCGATGCGCGGCGCGAGATGCGGTTTGAGCAGCATGATCCCGGACGCGATCGCGATGGCTTCGATCGCCGTGACCCCTACGTTTTGATAGCAGCAATAGGTGCAGCCTTTCCGGCAGGCGATTTCCTTTTTGACGCCGGCGCCCGCGGGGGTGTTGAGAACGGTGTTGGTATTCGTACTGAGCGCGGTGGAGATGTCGTAATGCGCCTTGGCGAGCACGCCGCGGCGCGCGTGCGTGGAAGGCGCATGGGCGGCGTCTTCGAGGGCGCGCTTTACCCGGTCGAAAAAGTGCGCGAAGACCTGCCGTTCGAGCGCCTGTTCCTGCCGCGAGAGGGAGCCCGGCGTGTTGCCGTGCGCATCGCCTTGGCTGTCACTCATGCCCGGTCTTTCGTACGTTGCCCCGCGGCGAAGCCGCAACGCGAAATAGCGGAGCGGGAAGATCTTCCGTCATCGCCGTAACACCATTTGCCCAAGCGGCAAGATTTGCGGATCCTTTCCGCCTACCGTCCGCCAATCGATCGGCCATTATTATAGCAACATGGGCATGACGGAAAACCGCCCGCGCTTTTAAATATTGTGCTTTAAAAATTCGTTCCCACGACGAATGTGAATCGGAACGGCTTGGCGTTGCCGCGACCGGCAAAAGCGGCGACACCGCGCGTCAGCGGCTTGCTGACTTCGATGGACGTCGTGAAGTGGTTGGAAATGCCGGCGCGCGCGCCGACACCGGCGGACAACAGCGAGCGCCCGCGGGCGTCCGCGCCGGTAAGGCCCGCGAGGGGCTGATTCCACACCATCCCAAAGTCAACGAAATGGTAGAATTGCAGGTAACGCAGACCGGCCTCGCGGGCGAGAAAGGCCACGCCGGGAATGAACGGAGCTTGCGCGGCTTCATATTGTAGTTCGGCCTTGGCCGCGAGCAGGTAGTCGCCGGTGAGTTCCGCGGGGTCGTAACCGCGGCCGAATTGCGCGCCGCCAAGCGCATATTGCGCCGAAGCCAGGAGGGTCTGCCCGAAGGAGCCGCCGCCGGAAACCGCCGTCAGGAAACCCAGCCCCGGCGCGAGCGCGCTCAAGTCCTGAAGGCGCGAAAAATCCGCCGAGCCCTTGGTGAAGGTCGAAAGGCCGCCCGGCCTGGACCCGCCGGCCGGCCGGCCGTTCGGGGAAGCGCCCAGCACCGGCAGCCCCTGGGTGAGCTCCACACGCAGGACATTGCGGCCGCCCCAGGCGTCGAGGGCCTCGAGCGTGAGGCCGAGGCGCGCCTCGCGAATACGGTCGTCGTACGAGGTGATCAACGCCGTCTGCGATGGAAGCTCGCGTTGATCGAGACGCGCGTTGCGCAGGGCGAGACCGCCGTCGAGCAGCAGGCTTCTGCGCCGACTGCGAATCACGGGATAGGATATTCGGGCGGTCACCGTCTCGGCCTCGCCCACCGTCTCCAAAAAATCGGTCTGCAGCGCGCCGCCCGGCCTCGTGTCGCTCCAGTTCGCCGAGATCGACAAAATCGCGCCGCGATCGCCCAAGGGACGCGAATAGCCGAGTTCGTAATAGCGCAGCTCCGATGATCGCTCCGGCGTCGTGACGAAGCGAAATTCCAAACTATCCGAGCGGCCCGTAAGGTTGTTGATCCCGGCCTGAGCGAACATTTGAAGCGGGCCGATGAACGTCGTCCCGCGGTTGTCGAATATCGTCGAAATTTCCATGGGCGAGCGCTCGATGGTTACGACGAGGTCGGAGCCGCCCGCGACTCCCGGCGACGGCGCGAGCGTGCCGCGCGCGACGACCCCGGGCAGATCGTTCATAAGCAGCAGCGCACGCTCGAGATCCTCGGCCCGCAGGGGCCGGGAACGCGTCGCTATTTCACCATAAGCGAGAATCGGCGCCGTGGGTGCGCCTTCGTACCGCACATTATTGATAAAACCCTCCACGACGCGGATGCGAACATCACCCGCCGCGATCCGCTGCGCGGGCACAATCGCGCGCGACAGGACGTATCCGTCGCTGCGGTAGCGTGTCGTTATTGCATCGGCAAGGCGGTAGACGTCGGCGAGGCTGATCGTGCGGTTCAACAGCTTCTCGTAGAGAGGCGCGAAGTCGGCCTCCCGATAAGCGGTCGCGCCTTCGACAACGACGCCGCGCAGCTCGAAGCGGATTTCTCCGGCCTGATCAGGCGCCGGCGCTTCCGTCACCTCCGGCACGGCCGGAAGCGATGGACTAACACGTCCTTGCTCCGGCGCGAGGCGGCGCTGAATTTGTCCGGGATCGACCGAGCCCGGAATCGCCGGACCGGCGGCCGGCCCGATCTGCGCATGCGCTTCCCCGCCGCGAAGGAGGACCGCACCGCAGACGGTCGCGGCAACCAACACCGCCATCAGGCGGCGCAAATCCCGCTTACGGCTGCTGTAGGGCAAACACAGTTCCACTTCGACCCGCCTAATCCTCAGCCGTCAACGGCGTCGGCGGATCGGGTAGCGGTATGAGGCCGTTGAGGAAGCCGTTGGCAAAGGCCGCCGCGCCCAACTCACCGCCCGGACCGGCGGCAGACGACGTGAACCCCGATGGTTGCATGGCTGGAATACCTGCGGCCGCCGCGGTGGAACCGGGCGTGGACGCACCGCCGCCGAGATTGCTTGTGGATGAAGCGCCGGTTGGAGAGACGGCGAGGCCTGAGGATGCGGCCGGCATCGCCGGCGGGCGAACGACGTTGGCCAGGATCGCGATGGACCGCGCCGGCGTCACCCTCATCACGCCGTTCGCGTAGCTGATCTCGTAGTTTTCCGCCGCCGCGTCCGAGGGCGTAATTCCGTAGGTCCCGGCGGGCGAGGAAGCCGTCATGTTCGCGGTCAGACGCAGCCCCGTCACGGAGGCGGCGGTATCGGTGAGCCGGAAGCCGGAGTAGCGCGCCGTCAAGGCCGGCATGACGCTTCCCGCAACCATCGTTTGATCGTTGGCGGCAATCAGAAGCGGGGCGCGCGCAATCGTGAGCGTCCCTGGAACATAACCGATGATGTAGTTCGCGGCCGCGGCGCCGCCGCCAGTGATTGCGTAGGCGCCCGCGCCCGACGTCTGGGTCGCCGTGGTCGAGAGAACCAGCCCGCCGACAACAAGCGGCGTGTCGCTTCCTTTGAGCCCCACCATCGACGCCGCGAACGTGGGATTCGGGTCGCCGTAAATCCTGTCCCGATTTTCGGCGACAATTGACAGCGGCGCGCGCGTGATCGTCGCTGTGGATACGCCTGACGCGTTCGCGACCTGGTAGTTGCTCGCGTCCGCGCCGGCCAGGATCAGGCCGGAGATCGCAACGGACTTACCGGCGCCGGCATTGGCGTCGGCGAAAGCGGCCGTAGAGTTACGCGGATCGACCGTCACCGTATCGCCGGCAATCACGCCGGACAACGACACGCCGGCGGTGTCGATCGTCGCCTCTCGTGTCGCGTCGTAGACCTTATCGTTGACCGCAATCCCGGAGATCGAGATGGTCTTACGCACGATGTCGGCGGTCGCCGTGGCCGAAGTCGCCGTCAGCTGGTAGTTGCCGGCGTCGCTCCCGGACAGCGAAAAGCCCGAGACCCGCACGGTCTTACCCGTACCCGCATTCTTATCGGTGAAGGCAGCCGTGTAGGCGGCGCCATTGAGGACCACGGAGTCGCCCGCGACGATGTTCGACAGGGCCGCCGATGCCGTGTCGACCGTTGCCGCGGCGGTTCCATCATAGATTTTGCCATTCGCGGTGATGCCGAGCACGCTGGCGGACCTTGGCGTGATCGTCGCCGTCGTGGCCGCGGTGCTGGATGTCAGGGTGTAATTGCCGGCATCGGAACCCGATAGCGTGAGACCGGTCGCGGTCACCGCTTTACCGCTGCCGGCGTTCTTGTCGGAAAAGCTCGCGCCGTCGACGTTCAGCGCGACCGAGTCGGACGTGAGCGCGCCGTCCAGACCATAGCCGTCGATCGTGGCGGACACCGATCCGTCATAGGTCTTGCCCGCCACGGAAATACTGGCCGTCACGTTCCGGCTCGAGATCGCCGCCGTAAGACCGGAGGGCTGCGTCGCCAGCACATAGTTGCCAGCGTCCCCGCCGCTCAGGCTTACGCCCGACACCGTGACCGACTTGCCCGCGCCGACATTCTTGTCCGCGAAAGCCGCCGTGTGCCCGCTGGAACTTACGCTTACGGTATCGCCCGAGATCACGCCGCTCAGGGTGGCGGAGAATGTATTCAAACTTGCCGCCGCCGTTCCATCGTACACTTTGTCGTTGGCCGTGATGCCGGCGACCGTCAGGCTCTTCGCGGTGATGTCCGCGGTGGCGATGGTGGAAGACGTCCCGAGCTCATAATTGGCGGCGTCGGCGCCTGTCAGGTTCAGGCCGGAGATCGTCACGGTTTTCGCGGCGCCGACATTCTTATCCGCAAACGCCGCCGCCGCACCGGAGGCGTCAACAGCAACGGCGTCGGCGCCAATAACGCCGCTGAGACTCAGGGTGCCCACATTGATGGAGGCCGTCGCCGTCCTGTCATAGACCTTCGCGTTCACGGAGATCCCGCTGAAAGTCAGCGCGGCCTTGGTAACGGCCACGGAACCGCTTGCACCCACGAGAGAGTAGTTACCCGCGGCGGAACCGCCGAGGCTCAAGGAGCCGAGTGCGCCGATCGCCTGAGACCCTACGTTCTTTCCAGCGAGCGCGCCGCTGCCCGACAGCGTCAGATTGGCGCCATCCAAGTTATTCGAGACGCTCAATACGGCGGCGTCCGCTGCCGTGGTTCCGTCGTAAGCGCGGCTGCCCGAGAGGGTGACGGTCAACGGATTGATCGCGCCAATGGCGCCCGAAGCGCTCGTCGAGGTCAGCGCGTAGTTCGCGGCCTCGGAGCCGGACAAGGCGAGACCGGTCGCGACGACCGTTTTGCCGGCGCCGGCGCCGGCAGTGCCGAAATTGCCTGTCGCCGGATTGTTGAGCGTGACGGTATCGCCGCCGATGACGCCGCTCAGGCTGTAGTTTCCGGCCGTCAACGCGGCGGCCGTCGTCGCGTCGTAGGTCTTGGTCACAGTTCCGGTCAGAACGGCCGTCACGCTCGCCGGAGTGATCGTGCCGACGGCCCCTGAAACGCTGGTAGAGGCGAGTGAATAGTTCGGCGCGCTCGCACCCGAGATGGACAAGCCGGTGACCGTGACGGTCTTGCCGCTCCCTGCGCCCACCGAGCCGTAGGCGCCGCTGGAGGGATTATTGAGCGTAACGGTATCACCGGCGAATATACCCGTGAGACTGTAATTCCCGGCCGTCAAGGCCGCCGCCGCCGTTGCATCGTAGGTCTTGGTCACGGTCCCCGTCAGCGCGGCGGCGAGGCTCGCCGGGGTAATGGTTCCAATGGCCCCCGACGCGGTGGTGGAGGTAAGCGTGTAGTTGGCGGCCGACGCGCCCGAGAGAGAGAGACCCGTGACCGTAACCGTCTTTCCCGCCCCGACGCTCGCCGTGTTGAAGTTCCCGCCGGACGGATTGGTGACGCTGACGGTATCCCCGCCAATCACGCCGCTCAGCGCATAGTTACTCGGCAGGAGGGTCGCCGCGGTGGTGGTGTCGTAGGTCTTGCTGACGGCGCCCGTGAGCGCGGCCGTGAGACTGGCTTGTGCAATGGCGCCGATTGCACCTGATGCGCTCGTGGTCGAGAGCCTGTAGCCGTAAACCGTGACCGCGCCGTTGGTCGCTGTCATAACGGACCCGGGGGATCCGCTCGCCGCGCTCGAGAGACCGCTCACCGCGACCGTCTTCCCGGCGCCGGCTTGCGCGGTGTCGAAGCTGGCCGAGGTCGGCGCCGCGCCGCTCGCGACAAGGGTGTCGTTGGACGATCCGGCGTCCAGAGTCTGGCCGATGGCGCCGGTAAATGCATAGTTCGCCGACGTCAACGTCGCCGAACTATTGCGGTCATACGTCTTGCTCACGGCGCCGGTGAGGCTGACGGCCAGCGCCGGGGCTTGGGCATAGATGAACCCATTTCCGGAGCCCAGCACCGTTCCGCCATACGTAGCGTTGTATTGCTTGAACGTGTGGGCAAGCCCGCCGATCTTGTCGTTCCCCGGACCGGCCGAATAAACGAGCCAGCGCCCGCCGGCGGCAAGAGCTCCTGCACCCGCATTGTTGGTGAAAGCGCCGGTGGTGACGAGCGTGACGTTGCCCGCGGCTTTCGAGACGGCGCTGGAAAGGGTGATACCTCCGGATCCGGACTGAAGCAGGACATTGCCGGTCCCGGTCAAGGTGATGGGACGGTCGATCGCAAGGCTGCCGCCGGCCTGGACCGTGAGAGCGCCCGTGCCCGTGATTCCGCCGGCGTTCGCCACGACGGCGCCGAGGCTGATCGAATCCGATCGGTTGACGATCAATGTGGCGGCGTTCGAGACGGCGCCGGACCCCAAGGTGCCCGTGGCGACCCCGTTGCCGACTTGAAGCGTGCCCGCGCTGACGGTGGTTGCGCCGGTGTAACTGTTCGTACCGGTCAGCGTAACGGTGCCGGTGGTGGTTTTTGTCACGCCGGCGGCGCCGGCGAGATTGGCCGCGATGGCGCCCGACTGAAGCGCAAACGAACCCGTGCTCGTCAAGGTTCCGCTACCGGTGATGGCGGCGCCGCTGGACAGCGTGAGTGTTCCGACGGTATCGGAATAAGCGCCGAGACCCAGCACAGACGTTGCGCCGGTCACCGTGAGTCCGCCGGATCCGAGCGCGTCGTTGGCGCCATAGGCGAGGGTCCCGGCGCTGACGGTCGTCGTTCCGCTAAAGCTGTTCGACCCCGAGAGCGTCACGACTCCCGACGTGGTTTTGTTCAGCGCTACCGCGCCGGCAAGGTTCGCGCTGATCGTGCCTGATTGAAGGGCGAAGGCCGCGGTGCCGGTCAACGTGCCCGTGCCGGTGATAGCGCCGCCGGCGGCAAGAGTCACCGCACCGACGGTGTCTGAAAATGCGCCCAGATCGAGGACCGCCGTCGCGCCGGTCACCGTCACGCCGCCTGTCCCAATCGCGTTGTTCACGCCATATGCGAGGGCGCCGGCGCTGACGGTGGTAAGTCCGGTGAAGGTATTGGCCGCGGAGAGCGTGACCGTTCCCGCCGTTGTCTTATTGAGAGCCACGGTCCCGGCCAGCACGGCGCTCACTGTTCCGGATTGAAGCGCGAAGGAGCCCGTGCTCGTCAGGACGCCCGAACCCGCGATACTGCCGCCGCCCGAAAGCGTGACCGTGCCGACACTGTCGGTGAAGCTTCCGAGATCGAGCACCGCCGCCGGGCCGTTGACCGTCACGGCGCCGGTGGCAAGCGTATTGCTGGCCCCATAGGCAAGCCTGCCTTCGCTGACGGTCGTTGTGCCGGTGTAGGTATTGGCGCCACTGAGGGTCACCGTTCCCGCCGTCGTCTTGGCCGCGCCGACAGTCCCACCAAGCCGCGCGCTGACTGTTCCCGACTGCAGCGCAAACGTGGCGGTGCTGGTCAGGATGCCGGCGCCGGTGATGGCGCCGCCGCCCGCGAGCGTGACCGTGCCGACCGTGTCGGTGAAGCCGCCGATATCCAGGACGGCGCTCGCGCCGCTGATGGTTACGGCGCCGGAGGACAAGGCGTTGTTGACGCCATAGGCCAAGGTCCCGTTCGTGATCGTCGTCAATCCGGTATAGGCATTGGCGGCGGACAAGGTCAGCGTGCCGGCGCCGATCTTGCTGAGAGCGCCAGTGCTCGATGCGCTTGCACCGGAGAACGTGAGGCTATTTGCGGTGATGTCGAAGGTGGAGGTCGTGCTGCTGGCGAGTGTGAAGGCGCGGTTGGTTGAGGCGGCCGCGCCGGTGTAGCGCAGCGTGCCGCCGCCCAGCACCAGGTTCGCCGCCGCCGAGGGGGACGCGCCGATACCGCT
>JADZAK010000035.1 GCA_020852595.1 Rhodospirillaceae bacterium | reverse complement strand
TCGGATTTCGCTTGCGCCGGAGGGGGTTGAGAGATGGATCCCCCGGACGCTGCGCGCCGGAGGATGACAGCTAGGAGGCAATGTCATTGCCCGGTTTTATCCGGGCAATCCATCGTTCCGCCGGCGCCGGCGCGGGAGGATGACAGCTACGGCTCATATTAGTCGCGAATTTATATCTGATATAAATTTCGCTTGCGCCGGAGAGGGTTGAGAGATGGTTCCCCCGGACGCTGCGCGCCGGGGAAGCGCGTGGGGCGGGAAAGCCCCACGCGCCGCAGCCCGGTTACGCCATGGTTCGACTGGCCGGCGCGGGATTCTTGAGGCGGCGCGCCGCGCCGAAGCCCAGAAGCGCGAGACCGAAGAGCGCCAGCGCGCCGGGTTCGGGCACGCCGTCCGGCTCTTCGTCCGGCGCTTGCGCCACCTGGAAGCTCACGACCATGTCGTCGTAGTCGTTGTCGTCGCCGGCGACCGGAAGTCCGCCGCCCGCGTCATCGAAGAAGAACGCCCATTGTGAGAGCGCCGCGTTGAAGAAGATGTCGATGCCGCCCTGGATCTCGCCGGGGAAACTTCCACTGTCGTAGCCGTCGGTATACTGGCGGTTGTCATCCGAGAAGAGGAAGGCGTCGGCGCCGTCCGCCTGGAAATAGAACAGGTAGGACGGCGCGTACCCCGTCACGGCCGCCGTGCTGCCGGCCGCCGCGCCGGTATTGAAGATCGTGGTCCGGCCGCCATGGGCCGTATCGGAATACCCGAAACCGTTGGCGTAGGACGAGGAACGTCCCACAAGGGTGGCGGTGCCCGTGCCGGTGAAAGCGGCGACACTTTGGCCCGAATAGCTCCAGCCGCTCGTGCTTCCGAACATGGACGTGAACACCGACGCTTCGACGTTGCTGCCGAGAACCGGCGCGGCCTGAGCCGACCCTGCACAGATCATTGTGGCGGCAACCACGGCGCCGCCAAGCCACTTCGTATTCATCTCTTTGCTCCTTGCCTGAGAGCGCCTGACATCATGCCGAGCGCGAACACCAGGGGTGCAACCGGCATGCCAGTTGAAAAAGAGGAGCAAATACGGGGCTATCTTGGAAAATGCGGCGGGACGGTGTCAAATTTTGGCGAGCGTTGGAAACGACAAACGAGCCCCTCCTAACCTCCCCGCCCCGGCCGTCGACCATGAGTCGGAAACTTATGTATAGACAATTTAGCAATTGTATATACATATAATAACCGGGAAGGACGCGCTTCGCCAAGAGGCGCGTTTAGGGAACAAACACGCTCAGCTTCACGCGAGGGGATCGTCCGTGGTGGATCTTCCGACGATGAGGGCCATTCAGGTGTTCGAGGCGGTCGCGCGCTGCGGCAGCCTGACGAAGGCCGCCGACGATCTGCATGTCACGGTCGGCGCCGTCAGCCAGCAGATCACCAATATCGAAGAGTCGCTCAAAGCGAGTTTGTTCGAACGGCGCGGGCGCACGCTGGTGCTCACGTTCTGGGGCCGGCTTTATTATGAGAGCGTGCGCGTGGCCTTCGATCAGCTGCGTCTTGCGCAACAGAAGCTGCATGTCGCGCGCGCCAAGCCCAGCATCATCATCAGCGCGCTGCCGTCGCTGGCTTTGCGCTGGCTGCGGCCGCTGATCAAGGAGTGGAGAAGCGCCAACAGCGACGCGACCATCCATTCCATCGGCACCGACGAGGAAAAGCCGCTGTCGAACGACCATATCGACTTCCGCCTGTGTTACGGGGCGGAGGTGCGCAGCTACAGCTATTTCGCGGAGCTTTATACGGATTACGCCGTGCCCGCCTGCGCGCCGGAGTTTTTGGCGAGAAATCCCGTGAACTCGCCGGCGGATATCATGGCCTCGCCGCTCATCAGCATCGCGTGGGATCCGGACCGCGCGGCGGGGCTGTCGTGGACGGACTGGGCTTCGAGCGCCGGCGAACGGATGCCGGAACGTGCCAGTGAACTGACGTTCTCGCTGTCGGCCTCGGCCATCGACGCGGCGGTGGCCGGTGACGGTTTTGTGCTGGCGCAGATCAGCATGATCGTGGACGACCTGGCGGCGGGACGCCTGGTCATTCCGATCGACCGCCGCGCGAAACTGCCCGCGCCGTATTTCCTGGCGTGGGACCGCGACGCGATCGCGCGGCCCTTCGGCGCGAGCTTCCGGAATTTCCTCCTGGCCGCGGGCCGCAGGCAGGGCGCGATGTCGAAGGGAAAGTCCGCGTTGCCCTCCGCCGCGCCGGCGACGCCGCCGGAGAGCGACGCCGCGCTGAAGGCCGGATAATCGGCGTCGATTCCCGACAACGGTTCATCGGAATCGCGGGAAATCGGCGGAATCCATGCACAGCTAGGGACTGGCGGTCTTCACGCGGCGCGGCGTAAGCTTCCTCGGGGAAATTCATGAGGGGGACACCGCCGTGATCAGACGCGCCGCCCGTTTCGTTTCCGTCGCCGCGACACTTACCGTCTTTGGGGCGGCCGCGCTTTTCGCCGCCGCGCCGCAAGCTTCCGCAAAACAAGTCGCGTTCGACCAAGCGAGCATCGCCGAGCTGCAAGCCGCCATGGCGGCGGGCACGCTGACGGCGGAGAGGCTCGTGGAGCTGTGCCTCGCGCGCATCGACGCCTTCGACAACAAGGGGCCGAAGATCCATGCGGTGATCGCGCTGAATCCCAAGGCCCTCGAGATCGCCCGCGCGCTCGACGCCGAGCGCAAGGCGGGCAAGGTGCGCTCGCCGGTGCACGGCATTCCCGTGGTGCTGAAGGACAATTACGACACCATCGACATGCCCACGACGGGCGGCTCGGTGCTGCTGGACGGCAGCATGGCGCCCGATGACGCCACGATGGTCAAGAAGCTGCGCGACGCGGGCGCGATCATCCTGGCCAAGGTGAACCTGGGCGAATTCGCCAACGGGATGCAAAGCTCGAAGGGCGGGCAGTCCTTGAACCCGCACGATCTGACGCGCACGCCGTCGGGCTCGTCGGGCGGCACCGGTGTCGCGGTCGCGGCGGGGTATGCGCCGCTCGGCCTCGGCACCGATACGGGCGGCTCCATTCGCGGCCCGTCGAGCGTGAACGGGATCGTGGGCCTGAAGCCGACGCATGGCCTGCTCAGCCGCGACGGCATCATTCCGCTGTCGCTGTCCCTGGATACGGGCGGACCGATGGTGCGCAGCGTCTCGGACATCGCCGTGTCGCTGGGCATCATGACCGGCGTCGATCCGGCGGACGACGCCACCAAGAAGAGCCAGGGCAAGTTCGAGAAGGACTACACAAGGGATCTTAACGCCAACGCGCTGAAGGGCGCGCGCATCGGGGTGCAGCGCGACTACATGGGCGCGGACCCGGACGTGGACTGGGTGATGGAAGCGACCTTCAAGGCGATGCAGAAGGCGGGGGCCACGCTGGTCGATGTGCGCTTCCCGAAGTGGTTCCTGGACTCGCACACCTCGATGCTGTGGTCGATCTATCCGGCCGAGTTCCACGTCCAGATCGCCGACTATCTGAAAACCACGGGGCCGAAGTATCCGAAGACGCTGGAGCAGTTGATCGAGCGGTCGCAGGCGTACACCAGCCTCGGACCCAACGGCGAAGGCGTGAACCCGTACCGCTGGCAGTTCTTCCTCACGGAAAGAGACAGCGGCACGCTGACGGACCCGGGTTACATCGCCGCGCATGACTTCGGGATGCCGATGGCGGCGAACCTGGTGGGCGGCGTCATGGCGAAGGAGAAATTGGATGCGATCGTGTATCCGACCACGCCGCAGCGCCCCGAGCAGATCGCCGGCCCGACGCCGACCTTCTCGACGGGCGTCTATCCGATGCCGGTCGCGAATTTGACGGGCTTCCCGGACCTGATCCTGCCGGTGGGTTTCACCACCGACGATCTGCCGGTGACGATCTCGTTCCTGGGGCCCGCCTTCAGCGAAGCGAAGCTGATCGCGCTGGGCTACAGCCTCGAGCAGGCGACCAAAGCGATCCGCCGTCCGGTGAACACGCCGGAGCTGCCCGGCGGCGCGATTGAAGTTCCTTCCAAATAGGGAAACGCACACATGAAAAAGCAGGTCAGCTCTTTTGCCGCCGTCGCGTCGCTTGCCGGGGCATTGATGGCGGCGTCTCCGGCGCAAGCGCGCCCGGTGGAGTTCGATCGGGCGACCATCGTCGAACTGCAGGCCGCCATGGCGGCCGGCACGCTGACGGCGGAGAAGCTCACCGAGATGTGCCTCGCCCGTATCGCGGCCTATGACCGCGCCGGACCGAAGCTGCACGCGGTGATCGCGCTCAATCCCAAAGCCATGGAGATCGCGCGGGCGCTCGACGCCGAACGCAAGGCCGGCAAAGTGCGCGGGCCGATGCACGGCATTCCGGTGATCTTCAAGGACAACATCGACACCGCCGACATCGCCACGACCGGCGGCTCGGTGCTGCTGGAAGGCAACATGCCGCCCGATGACGCGCATCTGGTGAAGCAGCTGCGCGACGGCGGGGCGATCATCCTCGCGAAGGTGAACCTCGGCGAGTTCGCCAACGGCTTCCAGAGTTCCATGGGCGGCCAGTCGCTGAACCCGCACGATCTGACGCGCACGCCGTCGGGCTCGTCGGGCGGCACGGGCGTCGGCATCGCGGCCGGTTATGCGCCGCTGGGCTACGGCACGGATACAGGGGGATCGGTGCGCGGCCCGTCGACCACGAATGGAATTGTGGGCATGCGCCCGACCTATGGCCTCATCAGCCATGACGGCGTGATCCCTTTGTCTTTAAGCCTCGACATGGCGGGCCCGATGGCGCGCAACGTGACGGACATCGCCGTGTCGCTGGGCGTGACGGCGGGCGTCGATAAAGCGGACCCCACCACGCAGACGCAGAAGGGTAACGCGCAGAAGGATTACACCAAGTTCCTCGACGTGAGCGGCCTCAAGGGCGCGCGCATCGGCCTCGCGCGCGATTTCATGGGCGCGGACCCGGACGTGGACTGGGTGGTGGAAGCCGCGGTGAAGGCGTTGCAGAAGGCGGGGGCCACGGTCGTCGACGTGCGCCTGCCGAAATGGTTCCTGGATTCCGCGTCCACCATGTTGTGGTCGATCTATCCCCCGGAGTTCGCGGTGCAGATCGGCGACTACCTGCAAAGCACGGGACCCAAGTATCCCAAGAGCCTCGACCAGCTGATCGAGCGCGCGGAAGCCTATAACGACCTGCGTCCGGACGGCACCGGCCCGAACCCGTACCGCTGGAACTTCTTCAAGGTGGAGAAGGCGAGCGGCACCATGAAGGACCCGGGTTATACCGCCGCGCACGACTTCGGCATGCCGATGGCGCGCGCGCTGATGACCGGCACGCTGCAGAAGGACACGTTGGATGCGATTGTGTATCCGACCAGCCGCACGCGCCCGGGCACGATCGTCGGCTCGGCGCCGACCTCGGGCGGCGGCGGCGTGTCGCCGACGGTGATCGCGCCGCTCACCGGCTATCCCGATCTGATCGTGACGGCGGGTTTCACCACCGACGATCTGCCGGTGGCGATCTCGTTCTTCGGCGCGCCGTACAGCGAACCGAAGCTGCTCGCGATGGGCTACGCCTTCGAACAAACCACCAAGGCCGTGCGCCGTCCGGTGAACACACCGGCGCTGCCGGGGCAGACGGTGGAGGTGAAGTAGGCCTTTTGCATTTGCTGCGCGCCCCCGGAACGAGAGCTGGGGAACGAGAGCCGGGGAACGAGAGCCGGACGCGCGCCCTCAATTAAGTATACTGTCCCCGCAACTAGCTAGTTGCGGGGACAGTATACTTAATTGAGTTGCGGGGACAGTATACTTAATTGAGAGGG
>JADZAK010000034.1 GCA_020852595.1 Rhodospirillaceae bacterium | reverse complement strand
TGATTAACGTCTATCTCGATGCTCTGATGCTGTTCTCCGGTTGTTTGAGTGCGTTTGTTTGTTGCGCTTACTGGCCTATGTCTTTTACGTCCTGATTGCCTTGATGTTCTACCGGTCCGAGCCTTCTGCGTGAGGCTCGGACCGCGCCTCCCTCCTCGATTGCAGAAACGCCGCTCCTTGAATTGGGAGCGGCGTTTTTGCTTAGCGGAGAGCCGCGATCATTTCGGCTTGGGCGAGCAGGCGCTCGGCTTCGCGTACATGAAGGAATTCCACCAGCCGCCCTTCGACAATCACGACGGCTTTCCCCTCAGCCGCCGCGGCGCGGTGGGCTTCGACAAGCCGACGCGCACGCGCGATGTCGGACGCCGAGGGCGCGTAAGCCTCATTGGCGCCGGCGATCTGCTTAGGATGGATAAGACTACGCCCATCGAACCCGAGCGCGCGGCTCGCACGGCAAGAGTCGATAAAGCCGGGATCGTCGTCCAAATCGATATGCACGCCGTCAATGACCGCGAGCCCATAACCGCGCGCGGCCATCACGCAGGTTTGCAGCGCCATCATCATCGGCGCACGGTCGGCGGGATGCGCGCAGCGAAGATCCTTCGCAAGGTCATTCGTCCCGACGACAAAGCCCGCGAGAGATGGCCCGCAAGCCGCGATTGCGCGCGCATGAAGGATGGACAGCGGTGTTTCCATCATCGCCCACAGTTGCACCGCCTCCGGCCGGGGCAATGCGTCCGCGACACGTCGCACGTCATCGGGCCCATTGACCTTTGGAATGAGCAGCGCAGTGACATTTGCGTCTGCAAGCGCCGCAAGGTCATCCGTGATCCACGGTGTATCGAGCGCGTTCACGCGCACGATGATCTCGCGATCGCCGAAGCCGCCGGCGCGAATCAGTTGTGCCGCCGTCTCACGCGCGGCCGGCTTCGCATCGGGAATTACCGCGTCCTCGAGATCGACGATGAAGCCGTCGGCGGGCAGCGTGCGCGCCTTTTCAAGCGCGCGCGCATTGGACGCGGGCACATAGAGAAGACTGCGGCGCGGACGTTGGGCGGTTACATTCATGGGCGCGGCTGACCGTAAGGCGTTCACATAATTATATTATTTTCTGACCGATCACGCCGCAGGTTACAAGCGCCGCGCGGTTCCCGACATACGTGCAAAAACCGCCCCTAAACTTGATGGATGTGCCCAAAAACGTTATGAAAGGGCCATCCATTCACTGTGAAAAGTTTTTCCCAACGCATGACGTTCGCGCTGTTCGAGTTCGCCTTTGTGCGCGGCCTTGCCGCCGGTTTCGCGCTGGCGGCGCCCATCGGGCCCGTCGCCATGATCTGTGTCCGCCGCGCCCTGGCGCGCGGCCGTCTTCAGGGTTTCGCCGCGGGCCTCGGCGCCGCCGTCGCCGACATGATGTTCGGCGCCATCGCAGGCCTCGGTCTGACCGTGATCAGCACCTTCATCCTCGCCCACGAAGTCGCCATCGGATTGATCGGCGGCATCATTGTTCTGGCTGTGGGTCTTCTGACCTATGGCGCGCCCGTCCTGATGGCCGACGGCCTTCTCAACGTTCAAAGCTTGCGGCGCGATTTCATGACCGCCTTCAGCATGGCGATCACCAATCCTGCGACCATGTTCGCCGCGCTGGGTGTGTTCGCCGCGTTCGGCCCCACCCACGCGCAAACGGGCCCGCAAGATGCGTTCGCGCTGGTGGCCGGCGTGTTCGGCGGTTCGGCCGCGTGGTGGCTGATTCTCGCCGGCACGGCGGGATCGTGGCGCGGCAGCATGATGGAACGCGGCCTCGCGCGGCTGAACCGTTTTTCCGGCGCGCTGATCATCCTGTCGGGCGTCGCCGTGCTCGGCGTGGTCCTTTACCGCGCGGTCATCGTGTAACGAAAATCTTTCGCGAAAACAAAAACGGCGGCTCCGCAAGAGCCGCCGTTTTTATTTGAACAGAGTGCGCGGGGTCAGCCGACGCTCAAATATTCCTTCGCGAGCACCTCGGCGATCTGCACCGCATTCAGCGCTGCGCCCTTTCGCAGATTGTCCGCAACGCACCAGAACGACAAGCCGTTCTCCACGCTCATGTCCTTGCGGATGCGCGAGATATAAACCGGATCCTCGCCGGCGGATTCGGCCGGGGTGACGTATCCTTCGTCCGCGCGGCGATCGACCACCGCAATGCCGGGCGCTTTCGAAAGCACTTCGCGCGCTTCCTTGTCGGTGAACGGGCGCTCGCATTCGATGTTCACGTATTCGGCGTGACCGATGAAGGTGGCGACGCGGGCGCAGTTGGCATGCACCTTGATCTCGGGGTCGAGGATCTTGCGTGTCTCGACCACCATCTTCCATTCCTCCTTGGTCTCGCCGCTGTCGAGGAAGACATCGATGTGCGGGATGACGTTGAAGGCGATCTGCTTGGTGAAGAGCGACTTGGTTTCCGACGGCGGCTGATTGGCGTAGATGCCCTTCGTCTGATTGAAGAGCTCGTCCATCGCGTCCTTCCCCTTGCCGGAGGTGGACTGATAGGTGGACACGACGACGCGCTTGATCTTGAACGCGTCGTGAAGCGGCTTCAGGGCCGTGACCATCTGGATGGTCGAGCAGTTCGGATTGGCGATGATGCCCTTCTTCTTGTAGCGGGCGATGGCTTCCGGGTTCACTTCGGGAACCACGAGCGGAACGTCAGGATCCATGCGGAAGTGGGAGGTGTTGTCGATCACGACGCAGCCGGCCGCGGCCGCGCGCGGGCTGTGGACCGCCGAGACCTTGGCGCCCGGCGACGACAGCGCGAAATGCACGCCTTTGACGTCGAAGGTCGCGAGATCCTGGATCTTCAGAACCTCGTCCTCGCCGAACGAAACTTCCTTGCCGATCGACCGCTCGGAGGCGAGCGCGATCACCTTGGACACGGGGAACTGACGGTCATACAGGATGTTGAGCATCTCGCGCCCGACATTGCCGGTGGCGCCGATCACCGCGACGACGAAGCCCTGTTTACGGGCGGGAACGCGAGCGTTGTCAGGCATTTGTCTTCACATCTTCCAGGGTCAGAAAAGGTGCGGCAAACTACGCCCCCCGGCCCTGTAGAGCAAGCAGCGTGAGCGCCCATGGCGACGCCCTCTCGAATCGCAACTTACGCCGAGTTTTGGCCCTTCTATTTGCGCGAGCACGCGCGCCCGGCGACGCGCGGATTGCATTATGCCGGCACGAGCCTCGCCATCGCCTGCGCGGCCTACGCCGCCATGACCGGCGGCTGGACGTGGCTTCTCGTGCCGCTTGCGGGATACGGATTTGCCTGGCTCGCGCATGCCGCGGTGGAGCACAACCGGCCGGCGACCTTCACCTATCCGGCCTGGTCTCTTATCAGCGATTTTAGGATGTTCGGCCTTTGGGTCACGGGCCGATTGCGCCCGCACCTGGAGCGCGCGGGCGTGCGCGCGGGCTGAAGGTCAGCCGAAGAGAGCGTGGATCTGCGTGGTGGTCATCGCGAAGACCTGCGGACCGGTGAAGGCCGCGGCCTGCTGAGCGTTCATCGCCGCCAGTTGCGTGGTGGTCAGGAACGTCACCTGCACCGTCGAGAAGGCCGCGATGTCGGCCGCTTCCAGTCCGCCGACCTGCGCGATCGACAACGAACCGATTGTCGCACCGGTCAACGCGGTGATCTGCGCGGGCACCAGCGCCTTGATCTGCGATACCGTGAAACCCGAGAACTGCGCGGTCGTCAGTCCACCGAGAAGCGTCGACGACAAACGCGCGATCTGCGAGGTCGTCAGACCGCCGATCGCCGTCGAGGACAGGCCGGCGAATTGTGTCGTCGTAAGCCCCGCGATGGCCGTCGGGCTGAACGCCTTGAGCGCGGCGGATGACAGCTCGCCGATCTGCGTCGACGTCATCTGCGCGATCTGGGTCGCGGTGACGCCCGCGATCTGCTGCGCGGACAGCTCGCCGATCTGGGTCGAGGTCAGCGAGCGGAACTGCGTGGTGGTCATGGCGGAGATCTGTCCGGCCGCGAGGGCGCGGACCTGCGTGGTGTCGAGCGACTCTATGGCGGACGTCGTCAAAGACGATATCTGATCCGTCGTCAGCACCTTGATTTGCATCGCCGTGAGCCCGGAGACCTGGCTCGTTGTCAGGCTTGCGAAAATCGCGGTGGACAGTTTTGAGATCACAGATCCCGAGAACGCCGCGATATCGGTTCCCGACAGCCCGGCGAACTGGCCCGCGCTCAGGCTCGCGATGGCGGTCGCGCTAAAAGCCTTGAGCGATGTGGCCGAAAGCTCTCCCAGCTGGGTCGAGGACATTTGGGAAAGCTGACCGAGATTGATGCCGCCGATCTGCGCGCCGCTGAGTTGGCTGAATTGCGTACTGGTCAGCGCGGCGAACAGCACGGTCGAGAGACCGCCGATTTGAGTCGGAGCGAGCGCCTTGATCTGGTCCGCGTCGAACCCTGCGACATTCGTGGTGGTCAAGGCATTGAGCTGCGAGACGCTCAACACCTTGATCTGTGCGCCGGTGATACCGGTAAGTTGCGTTGTCGACAGATTGGTGAAGATCGCGGTCGAGAGGCTCGAGATTTGCGATCCGCTGAGCGCACCGAGCCCGTCGGCCGTCAACCCGGCGAGCTGAGCGACCGTGAGTCCCGCGAGGGCGCTGGTCGTAAAGGCTTTGAGCGCGGTGGCGCTGAGCTGGCCGATTTCCGTCGACGTCAACTGCGCGAACTGCGCGGTGGTGATGCCGGAGATTTGCGAACCCGCCAGTTGGCCGATCTGCGTGGACGTGAACGCCGCGAACTGCGCCGTAGAGAAGGCGGCGATCTGCGTCGACTTGAAGGCCTTCATTTGCTCGGCGTTGAACTCGGAGATGTTGGCGACATTGATCGCACCGAGCTGCGCCGACGACAGCGCGGTGATATGCGCGGCCTTAAGCCCCGAGAGCTGAGTTGTCGTCAGCGCGGCGATGTTCGCCGTTGAAATCGCGGCGATCTGCGTCGATTTCATCGCGCCCAGGTCGTCGGCGCCCAAGACGGCGAACTGATCGCCGGTCAGCGCCGCGATATTGGCCGTCGGCATCGCCGCGATGTGGCTGGTCGCCAACGACGAAAGCTGAGTCGTCGTCAGCGACGAGATCACACTCGAGCTGAGCCCCGCGAACTGCGAGGCGGTCAGGCTGCCGATCTGCGTGGAACTTAAGGCGCCGAACGTGACGGAGGTGAAGCCGGCCATTTGCTTGGACGACAGCCCATCGAGCTGCGTGACGGTCAAGGCGGCGAAGTTCGCGGTCGACAACACCGCCATCTGGGTCGTCGTGAGACCCTTGATGTTGTTCATCGTCAGGCCGCCAAGCTGCGTCGTGGTCATCTGCGCGATCATCGTCGGCGTCAGAGCCGCGACTTGCGAGGATGTCAGCGACTTCAGGATCGTCGCCGAGAACGCGCTGAACTGCGCGGTCGACAGCTGGCCGATCTGCGTGGTGCTGAGCGGCGTGCCGCGCACCAGCAAATACGCTTCGTACTGCGCCGGCGTAAACAATCCGATATCGGAGTCGGAAAGCCCGGACACCTGGGTCCGCGCCAGCGAACCGATTTGCGTGGTCGACAGCGTCTGCAGTTGGCTCGTCGTAAGCGCCGCCACCTGACTCGACTTTAGGCCCTTGATCTGAGTCGTCGAGAGATGGGCAATCGCGGTATCGGTGAGCGCGCTCATATGCAGCGCGTCCAAACCGCCGATCTGCGCGCGCGTGATGCCCGCAAGTTGCGTGGTCGACAAAGATGCAAAAGCCGTCGTCGACATCGCATTGACCTGCTGGGTCGAGAGCGCCGAGATCAGCGTCGCGCTCAACCCCTGCAATTGCGTCGTCGACATGGCCACGATCGCGCGCGTTTCGAGCGCCTTGATCTGATTGGTGCTGAAGCCGGCGATCTGTGTCGAGGTCAGTCCGGTGATATCGACGGAATCTATCGCCTTGATCTGGGTCGTCTTGAGCCCGTCGATCTGCGTGTCGGTAAATTCCTCGAGTTCGGTTGGATCAAGGGCGCCGAAATTGGCGCCGCTGAGCGCGCCCAGCTGCGCGCCCGAGAGGCTGAGGATCTGATCCGCGCTCAGCGAATCGAACGCGGTCACGGAAAGGCCCGCGATCTGACCCGTGGTCAGGCCGTCGAGTTGACCCGTCGTGAGGCCGGCGATGATTGTCGTCGAGAGCGCGTTGAGTTGCGATGCGGTAAAGCCGGAGATTTGGCTCGCCGCCAGACCGGCCATATGCGTGGTCGTGAGCTGCGGGATATTGGTGACGGCGATCGCGCGGATCTGGCTGGAGTTCAGACTCTGGAACTGATCGGCGGTCATGCCGCTGAAGACGCCGGCGCTCATCGCGCCGATGGCGCGTGCCGCCAAATAGTCGAGTTGCGCGGAGCTGAGCGCGCTGAATTGGGTCGACGTAAAGAGATTGATCTCGGTGGATGTCAGCTGGCCGACTGTCGTCGTGGACAGATTCCCGACGTCGGTGGTCGACATCGCCTGAATCTCGGTCGCGGTTAACGCCATGACATCCCCATTCGGGAGACAGAACCCCCGAAGCTTCGCCGCGGGGCCACACTATTGAGTGTGGATAAACTACCCCATTTCGCCACAGGGTAATACGCACGAAATTAACGAATGGTTGCAAAAAAATGCCCCGCTTTCGCGGGGCATTTGCATGAAATTCCGGTGACTTACAGGCTCTATAACAGATCCGGTCGAGTCGGCCGGGTCTCGGCTTTAAGCCTTTTCGCCTTCGCCGTCGTTCCCGCCCATCGCCTCCTCGGCGATACGCGCGGAACGGCCGCGGCGGTCACGGAGGTAGTAGAGCTTCGCGCGGCGGACGCGGCCCTTACGGACCACTTCGATCTTATCGACGATCGGCGCGAACAGCGGGAACACGCGCTCCACGCCCTCGCCGAAGGAAATCTTGCGCACGGTGAACGAGGAGTTCAGACCGGCATTCTTGCGCGCGATGCACACGCCTTCATAAGCCTGGATACGTTCGCGCTGGCCTTCCGTGACCTTCACATGAACGCGCAGGGTATCGCCCGGCGAGAATTCGGGAACGGCGCGCTTGGCCTTCATTTCGGCCATGTAGTCTTTTTCGAGCTGTTGCAGCGTATTCATCGTTGTCGTCCTTTTCGTATTTATCTTTTTGGTCTTCGTGAGGTCCTTGGAACGGACCGGTTTAAGTTTTCTTCTTCTCTTGCTCCGCGTAGCGGGCCCACATATCGGGCCTTCTCGCGCGGGTTATTTCTTCCGCCTGCGCCCGCCGCCATGCCTGCACCTTGGCATGATGACCGGACTTCAAAACCTCGGGCACGTCTCGCCCATTCCACGGGTCGGGCCGCGTATAATGCGGATACTCCAAAAGACCCGTTTCGAAACTCTCGTCTTCCAAACTCGCGGTCTTGCCCACGACACCGGGCAAAAGCCGTATCACCGCATCGAGCATCGCCAGCGCCGCCGGTTCGCCGCCGGAGAGAATGAAGTCGCCGAGGCTGACCTCCTCCACGCCGCGCGCTTCAAGAAGGCGCTGATCGACACCTTCATAGCGCCCGCAAATCAACGTCACGCCGGGACCCGCCGCCAACTTTCGCACGAAAGGCTGATCCATCAGCCGCCCGCGCGGGGTGAGATATATCAGCGGCGTGCCTTCGACGTGAGACGCGCCAATGGCGGCATCCAAAACGTCGGGTCGCAACACCATCCCGGCCCCGCCCCCAAAGGGACTGTCGTCGACGGTGCGGTGTTTATCGCGCGCGAACCCGCGAATGTCCACCGATTCCAACGACCACAGACCATCCTCTAAGGCCTTGCCCGCCAATGAAAATCCTAGCGGACCCGGAAACATTTCCGGGAACAGGGTGAGCACCACGGCCCGAAAGGAGGGGCTTTTCTCCAAGGCTCAACCGTCCATCCCGTCTGTTTCCCGGCCGTGCGCGTCGTCCGTGTCCGTTTCGCCGCCCAGAAGGCCGGGTAACGGGTGAACGACGACCCGGCCGGCCGTCACGTCGAATGCGGCGATGACCTCCGCTGTCAGCGGGATCAGGACCGACGCATGCCCCTCGCCCACTTCCATCATGTCGCCACCGCCGAAGTTGTGCAGACCACTCACCGTGCCCAGCACTTCTCCACTCGTCAGCGTCACCACCGCGCCGATCAGATCGGCATGGTAGAACTCGCCGTCTTTCGGCGCCGGCAACGCGGTTCGCGCGACAAAGAGCTCCGCGCCTTTGAGCGCTTCGGCCTGGGTGCGATCCGCGACGCCCGAAAGCTTCGCGATCACCACACCCTCTTTGCCGCCGCCGGCGACGGTGACGTCGAACTTTCGTCCGTCACCCATCGCCACCGGCCCGTAGGCGCCGACGTCGGCGGGATCTTCCGTGAAGCTTTTGATCCGCACTTCGCCCTTCAATCCCTTGGCGCCGACAATGACGCCGAGGCACACGCGCGAGGAGCGGTCCACGGAAGGTCGCTTTCGTTAGGCTTGTTCGCCGCCGGCCGCCGCTTCCGCCGCGGCCTTCGCCGCCTCTTCAGCAGCCTTCAGACGTTCCTGAGCTTTGGCTCGGGGTTTGTCCTGCTTGGTCTGCGGATTGACCTTGGGCGATTCAGCGAGGCCGATTTTCGAGAACAGACGCGCGACGCGGTCCGTCGGCAGGGCGCCAACGCTGACCCAATGCTTAATCCGGTCTTCCTTCACGACCAGGCGTTCCTTGTGGTCGTGCGGACCGCGCGGGTTGTAGGTGCCGACCTTCTCGATGAAGCGGCCATCGCGCGGGCTGCGCGAGTCGGCCACGACGATACGGTAGGTGGCCTGCTTCTTCGCGCCGCCGCGCGTCAGTCTGATCTTAAGCGACATCTGTAGTCTCCTTGTCTAAGTACGTGTGTGTTGTTGTTTAGCGTTTACCAAAAGGAAAACCGCCGGGGCGCGGAAGGCCGCCGCCGGGTAATTTGCCGAGACCGCCGCCGAGACCGGGCATGCCGCCGCCCATCATCGCGCCGAGGGCGCCGAGGCCGCCCATCTTCTTCATGCGCTTCATGACGGTCTCCATCTGCTGATGCTGCTTCAGGAGCTTGTTCACTTCAGGCACCGACGTGCCTGAACCGGCGGCGATGCGCTGCTTGCGCGAGGCCTTGATGAGATCGGGATTGCGGCGCTCTTTCGGCGTCATCGATTGAATGATCGCTTCGAGGCGCTTGAACTGCTTGGGATCGAGATCGGCGCTCTTGAGTTGCTTCACCGCCTGGCCGAGACCGGGGATGAGGCCGAGCAGACCCTTCATGTCGCCCATGCGCTGGATCTGCTGCAACTGGGTGAGCATGTCGTTGAGGTCGAACTTGCCCTCCTGCATGCGCGCGGCGAGCTTCTCGGCCTTCTCCTGGTCGATGGTGGTGATCGCCTTCTCGACCAGGCTGACCACGTCGCCCATGCCGAGGATGCGGCCGGCGATACGTTCGGGATTGAAAGTGTCGAGCGCATCGACCTTTTCACCGACACCGATGAGCTTGATCGGACGGCCGGTGATCGCGCGCATGGACAGCGCGGCGCCGCCGCGGGCGTCGCCGTCGACGCGCGTCAGCACGATACCGGTAATGCCGACCTTTTCGTTGAACGACTGCGCGGTGGTGACCGCGTCCTGGCCGATCATGGCGTCGGTGACTAAAAGTGTTTCGTGCGGCTTCACCACGTCGCGCACGGCGGCGACTTCGGCCATCATCGCTTCGTCGATGGTGAGACGGCCGGCGGTATCGAAGATCACGACGTCGAAGCCGCCGTTACGCGCTTCGGTGAGGCCGCGGCGCGCGATGTCCACCGGCTGCTGACCGGCGACGATCGGCAGCGTGATGACGTTGACCTGCTTGCCGAGGATGGCGAGCTGATCCTGCGCGGCCGGACGGTAAACGTCCAAGCTGACCATCAGCACGCGCTTCTTGAGCAGCGACTGCAGGCGGTTGGCGATCTTGGCGGTGGTGGTGGTCTTACCGGACCCCTGCAGACCGACCATCAGCACCGGAACCGGCGAAGGCGCGGCGAGCGAGATGTCGCCTTGCGCGTCCTTGCCGCCCAGCATGTCCACGAGTGCGTCGTGAACGATCTTCACGACCATCTGGCCCGGCGTGACGGACTTCACGACCGCTTCGCCGACGGCCTGCTCGCTCACCTTGGTGATGAAGTCCTTCACCACCGGCAGCGCGACGTCGGCTTCGAGCAGCGCCACGCGCACTTCGCGCATGGCCGCGGCCACGTCGGCTTCCGTCAGCGCACCACGGCCGGTGAGCTTGGAGAAGACGGCGCTAAGCTTGTCTGTCAGCGTGTCGAACATCAGCCGCTACAAATTCCATAACCAAAAGCAATTGCGCGCCCGTGCGCGATAACGCGGACGAGCGGCCCCGGAGGGGAAGCGAAAACCCGGATTTTCAGGCTTTAGCGGCCGGTGGTGTACGTGGCCCGGCCGCCGGAGTCAACAAACCAGAATAAATTATAATAATTACAATATATTAGGTGCCATTCGGGGGGGGCGCGATCCGCAAAAGGGCGTAGCCGACGAACGCCGAGACCACCGATCCGCCGAGGACTCCTATCTTTACTTCATCCAGGAGCGCCGGGTCGCTGAAGGCCAGCCCGCCGATGAACAAGCTCATGGTGAATCCGATGCCGCACAAGAGAGCGATGCCATAAATCTGGATCCAGGTTGAACCCTCGGGCTTTTTCGCGATTTTAAAAACGGCGCAGAGCGCAACGGTGATGAAAATGCCGATCTGCTTTCCCAAAAAGAGACCCGCCGCGATCCCCAGGGGCAAAGGCGCGAGCACTTGCTCCATCCCGATGCCGGTGAAGGAAACGCCCGCGTTCGCGAATCCGAAGATCGGCACAATGGCATAGGCGACCCATGGCTGAAGGGCGTGTTCCAAGCGGTGCAGAGGCGATGTTTCGCCGCCCTCCTTCGAAGGCGGGCCGATGGGAATCATGGCGGCGGCGAGCACACCCGCGATGGTCGCGTGCACACCCGAGAGCAGCACGATCACCCACAGCAACGCCGCCAGTGCGAGATATGGCGCAAGATTCGCGACTTTCGCGCGATTGAGAAAATACATCGCCGCCATGACCAAAATAGCGCCAAGCAACGCCAAGCCATGAATATTGGCGGTGTAAGCGACGGCGATAATGGCAACCGCGCCCATGTCGTCGACGACGGCGACGGTCGTGAGAAAAAGCTTGAGAGCGATCGGCACCCGGTTCCCGAGAAGCGCAACGACGCCGATCGCAAACGCGATGTCCGTGGCCGAAGGAATAGCCCAGCCGCGTGCAAGACCGTCCGTCTCGCGTGTGACGAAGAGATAGACGAGGGCCGGGACGGCCATCCCGCCGGCGGCGGCCAACATCGGCAGCGCCCGGTCCGACCACTTCGACAAATGCCCGACGACGAACTCGCGTTTCACCTCGAGTCCCACCAACAGGAAAAAGATCGCCATCAGGCCGTCGTTGATCCAGTGGAGCAATGACATCGGGCCAACCGGCAGATGCAGGGTTTCGAAGTAAGCACCGGCGAGCGGACTGTTGGCGACGATCATCGCCGCCGCCGCGGTCGCCATCAGCAGGATGCCGCCACTGGCCTCGCTTTGCAGAAATCTGCGCAGAATGGAGGAGTCGGGACCCGTCATTTTTCTCTCGTCCAATTTATACGTTATAATAATGGGTTATGCATACATACAGGGCCCCGCCCTGGACAGCCGGGACCCCCGCACCTATAACCCGCCCATGATTTCCGCCCAATTCCAATCTCCGGCCCCATCGGCCGGCTTGGCATTTCGCAAAATGCACGGACTCGGGAACGACTTTGTCGTGCTCGACGGCCGCGCTGCCCCTTTGCGATTCACGGCCGACACGGCGAGCGCCATCGCCAACAGGCGCACGGGGGTCGGCTGCGACCAGATCCTGATTCTCGAGCGGCCGCGCCATGGCGGCGACGCCTTCATGGCGATCCGCAACGCCGACGGCAGCGAAGTGCAGAGTTGCGGCAACGGCAGCCGCGCCATCGCAAAAGTCCTGTTCGAGGAATTGGGCAAGGAAAAGATCACCATCGAAACCCTGGCGGGCCCGGTCGTCGCCTGGCGCGCGCAAGACGGCGCGATCTCCGTCGACATGGGCCCCGCCCAAACCGACTGGCAGCGCATTCCACTGGCGAAGGACGCCGACACCCTTCACCTCGGCATCGGCGAAGGTCCTTTGCAGGATCCCGTCGGCGTCGGCATGGGTAATCCCCATGCCGTGTTCTTCGTGAAGGATGCGGGCGCTGTCGATCTTGCCGCCGTGGGACCAAAGCTTGAGCATCACCCGTTGTTTCCCGAACGGACCAACGTGGAAGCGGTGCAAGTGATCGATCGCGGACGTTTGCGGATGCGCGTCTGGGAACGCGGCGCGGGCATTACCATGGCCTGCGGGACCGGGGCTTGCGCGACTCTTGTCGCGGCGGCGCGGCGCAACCTCGCCGATCGCTCCGCCATCGTGACTCTCGATGGCGGCGACCTCTTCATCACCTGGCGCGACGACGGCCATGTGGTCATGACCGGCCCGGCGGAAGATAGTTTTCGCGGCGTCCTTGATGCGCATCTCTCGCAGGGCCTTCACGCATGACGGCGCAGGGACCAGCCGACCGGGCGCCGCGCGTCGTCAGCATGGGATGCCGACTCAACACCTATGAAGGCGAAGTCATGCGCGCGCATGCGCGTGACGCCGGGCTTTCAAACGCCATCGTCGTGAACACCTGCGCGGTCACCAAGGAAGCCGAGCGCCAAGGCCTGCAAACCCTGCGCAAGCTGCGCCGCGAGAACCCGGGCGCGCACATCGTCGCCACCGGCTGCGCCGTGCAACTCGATCCGGCCCGTTACGCCGCAATGCCCGAAGTCGACCGCGTGCTCGGCAACGAACACAAGATGAAGGCCGAGAGCTTCCACGCCGAGA
>JADZAK010000033.1 GCA_020852595.1 Rhodospirillaceae bacterium | reverse complement strand
CGCCGGGTCCGAGGGCCGAGAGGCGGCGCTTGTGGGTGATTTCCGACAGCGGGTTGGTCTGGTCCATGAACTGCGACAGCTGCGAGGAGCCGAAGAATTCACGCACGGCCGCCGCGGCGGGCTTCGCATTGATGAGGTCGTGCGGCATCACGGTGTCGATGTCGACCGAGCTCATGCGTTCGCGGATGGCGCGCTCCATGCGAAGCAGGCCGACGCGGTACTGGTTTTCCATCAGCTCGCCGACGGAACGGACACGACGATTGCCAAGGTGATCGATGTCGTCGATTTCGCCGCGGCCGTCTTTGAGTTCCGTCAGCACCTTGATGATGCGCAGGATGTCGTCTTTGCGCAGGTGACGGATCGAATCCGGCACGTCTTCGTTCGAGACGTTCAGGCGCGCGTTCATCTTCACGCGGCCGACGGTGGAAAGGTCGTAGCGTTCCGGATCGAAGAACAGGCCCTGGAACAGCGCCTCGGCGGTTTCGAGCGTGGGCGGCTCGCCCGGACGCATGACGCGGTAGATATCGACCAGCGCCTCGTCGCGGTTGGTGTTCTTGTCGAGCGCCAGCGTATTGCGGATGTACGGACCGACGTTCATGCCGTCGATGAACAGGGTCTTGATCTCTTCGACGTCGGCTTCTTCGAAGGCCTTCAGGATGTCGGCGGTGATTTCCTCGCCGGCTTCGATGTAGATCTCGCCCGTCTTGGTGTTGACGACGTCCTCGGCGATGAACTTGCCGATGAGCTCTTCATCGGTGATGCGCAGCTCTTTCAGGCCGTCCTTCTCGAGCTTCACCGCGATACGCGGGCTGAGCTTGCCGCCCGCTTCGAGCTTCACGCGGCCGGTCTTGGCGTCGACCAGGTCGAAGTTCAGCTTCATCCCGCGCATCTTCTGCGCGTCGAAGCCGGTGTTCCAACCCTTCTTCTCGCGCACGAAAACCTGGGTGTCGTAGAAGTAGTTGAGGATTTCCTCGGCGGTCATGCCGTGGACTTCCTGCGGATCGACGCTCTTCTCGTCCTTCTTGCGCTTGGCGCGCAGCTTTTCCGTCGCGAGGGAGTCGAGCGCGTACAGCAGCGTGGTGACCGGCAGCTTGCGGCGGCGGTCGATACGCACGTACACGAGGTCCTTGGCGTCGAATTCGAAGTCGAGCCACGAACCGCGGTACGGAATGACGCGCGCGGCGAACAGGTATTTGCCCGACGAATGGGTCTTGCCCTTGTCGTGGTCGAAGAACACGCCCGGCGAACGGTGCATCTGCGAAACGATGACGCGCTCGGTGCCGTTGATGATGAACGTGCCGTGGTCCGTCATGAGCGGCATGTCGCCCATGTAGACGTCCTGTTCCTTGATGTCGCGCACGGAGCGCGCGCCGGTGTCTTCGTCGATGTCCCACACGACCAGGCGCAGCGTGACTTTCAGCGGCGCGGAGAAGGTCATGCCGCGCTGTTGGCACTCTTCAACGTCGTACTTCGGCGCTTCGAGTTCGTACGAAACGAATTCCAGCTCGCCCTTGCCGGCGAAGTCCTTGATCGGGAATACGGACTTGAACACATCCCACAGGCCGGACCGTTGACGCACATCAAGCGGCGAATTCGCCTGGAGGAACTTGTCGTAAGAGCTCTTTTGCACTTCGATCAAATTCGGCATCGGCGCAACCACGGGGATGCGACCGAAATCTTTACGTACACGCTTCCGACCATTGAGGGATTTGGCCATGACCATTCCTCGTCCTTCTTAAGGCGCGGCACCGGCAGGGCTCCGGCGCGCTTTTTGAACCAGACCATCCGCTTTCGCCCCGCCTGAAAGGGCTGCGCTGCAATGGTCCTCTGAACTATCGGCAAGAGCGCTTACGCTCTTGCCGGTAACCCAGAACCAGAAACGGCAGTAAGGCCGGCGCGCTGATCTCTCAGCGCACCGGCCTCGACTGCGATAGCGACAGTACAGACCTTATTTGATCTGCACTTTGGCGCCGGCTTCTTCGAGCTTCTTCTTGATCGATTCAGCTTCGTCCTTGTTGACGCCTTCTTTGATCGGCTTCGGAGCGCCTTCGACGAGGTCCTTGGCTTCCTTGAGGCCGAGGTTCGTGACAGCACGCACTTCTTTGATCACGTTGATCTTGTTGGCGCCGGCGTCGGCCAGGATCACGTCGAAGGTGTCCTTGGCTTCGGCGGCCGGGGCAGCGGCGCCACCGCCGCCAGCGGCGGCAACGGCCACCGGAGCGGCCGCGGAAACGCCCCACTTCTCTTCGAGCAGCTTCGCGAGTTCAGCGGCTTCGAGAACGGTGAGGGCGGAAAGATCGTCTACGATTCTGGCGAGATCGGCCATTTTGAAAGTCTCCTGATCTAGGTTCTATTTGGTTGATTGCAATAGTACGGGCGGCTTATGCGGCTTCGCCTTGCTTGGCTTTCGCTGCGAGAAGACGTGCGAGCTGGGCGGCCGGAGCTTGAACGACGCCCGCGATCTTGGTCGCAGGAGCCTGAACGAGTCCGATGATCTTGCCGCGCAATTCGTCCAGCGAAGGCAGAGTGGCCAGGGTTTCCACCCCAGCGACGTCCAGCTTCTGGCCGTTCAAATTGCCGCCAACGATCTCCAGCTTCTTGTTGTCCTTCGCGAACTTCGCACAAACCTTCGCGGCTGCGACCGGATCCTTCGAGTACGCAATACCCGTCGGGCCCTTGAACAGATCGCCAAGGTTTTCGAACTTCGTGCCGGCAATGGCGAGACGCGCGAGCCGATTTTTAGCAACTTTGTAGCCGGCGCCCGCTTCACGCATAGCTTTACGCAGCGCCTGGGCTTCAGCGACCGTCAGACCCTTGTTGAGGGTGATGGCGATGAAGGACTGCTGCGTCAGCGTAGCGTTGAGCGAACTAACCAGCTCTTCTTTTTGCTG
>JADZAK010000032.1 GCA_020852595.1 Rhodospirillaceae bacterium | reverse complement strand
GCAAGATCGCAATCAATATCCTGCAGACCGCTTCAGGTCCCGATCGCATCAGCCATAAAATGCTTCAAGCGAGGTGGAACAACGACTACCTGCTCTCCGTCCTCGCCCATATGCGATAGCCCTACCCAGAAAGGGGAGGGCTGTTGCATATAAACACAATCGTCGTCCTCGCGCTTGACGCGAGGACACGAGAGTTTCCGGCTCATGGTGTGCGGCGGCCGCGACGCGCATATGCGATGGCGCGGCCTTTCAGAGGGAGGAACAATCCCATCAAAGCTCGCACTTGTTCTCCTGGCGCTGGGACATCTGTTTCTTGATGGCCGCCCGCGCTTCCGCTTCCGTCGCGTAGGGATCGGGCAGGGGGCGCACCACCAACAGCATCGTGCCGCTCTTGAGATTGGCGGCGGTGATCTTCGGCTTCGCTTCGTCGCCGTTTTCCATCGGCGTGATGACGGCGATCTTCAGGTTCGGCATGCGCAGCTTCAGACGCTCCACCGTGCCGAGGAACGAGTCGCTATGGAAATAGCCGGTGGTATGGAAAACCTTGCGTCCCGGATTTTTCTGCAAATGATCGGCGATCGATTCCGCCATGGTGTCGTCGCGAATGACCTGCGCGGCGAAGGCGCGGAGCGCCTGGTCGCTGGGGGGGCGCTTCTCTCCAGGCTTCGCGTTGGGGTCGCCGCCGTGCCCCGCGTCGCTGCCGGCGAAGCCCATGAACTTGTCCTTGTACGGCCCGTCTTCAAGGTGAAGCTCGCGCGCGGCCCAACCGCGTTGATCCGGCTTCATGCGCGTGAGGAATTGCGGGCCTTCGATCCCCACGCAGCGCACGACCATTCCCGGCGCGTTGGCCGCGATGACGGGCAGCTTGTGATCCTTCGCGAACTCGACCAGCGGGCGATAGCTGGTGCCGTAGTTGGACCAAAGCTCGATGCGTTCGGCCATGGTGACCTCGCCCATCTTGCCGGCCAGGTAGTCGTCGAGCACGCCTTGCTGGTCGCGTTCGAATTGCTCCATCGAGAGGCTCATGTCCGGATGCCGTGCGTAAAGCGCGCGGAAGAGGGCCATTTGGGCGTAATGGACGCCGGCATGACGGTGGACTTCACCGAAGACCACGACGTCGAAGCCGGCGAGCATGTCGGCGGCGCGGGCAACGTCGATCGCATGGGGGCCATCTCCGTCGATGCGCAGGAGTTCGTACGAGGTGAGGTCCGGGACCGGACCGGCAAGGACATGATCCGTCCCGTTCCGGGCCAGGGCCGCCGGCGCCGGGGATACGGTGACCGGATCGGTCCGCGTGGAGCAGCCTGCAAGCAGGAGGCTGGCGAAAGCGAGAAGCGAGGCTCGGGATTTGCGTGGCATGGGCCTTCCGGACTAAAGCGGCGGGATCGGCGGAAACTTGCCGATTTTAGTCCGCATCCCATTGATCTGTAATCAGTCTTTCGTGATGGGACCGCGTTTCGCCAGAGCTTGCTCCGAAGGGCCGTTTCGCGCTACCACACGCCCCGACGGGGAATGGGGCCGGCCAACCTGGCCGACAGCGGGATTCATCGAGTTTCCAAGGCCCTTCCGCACATAACACAGAGGTAAAAATGGCTCGCAAGAAGATTGCGCTCGTAGGTTCCGGCAACATCGGCGGCACGCTCGCGCACCTGATCGGTCTGAAAGAACTCGGCGACGTGGTGTTGTTCGACATCGCCGAAGGCATCCCGCAGGGCAAAGGCCTCGATATCGCCGAATCCACGCCGGTTGAACGCGTCGACGCCGCCTATTCCGGCGCGAACGACTACGGCGCGATCAAGGGCGCGGACGTCGTCATCGTCACCGCCGGCGTGCCCCGCAAGCCGGGCATGAGCCGCGACGATCTTCTCGGCATCAACCTGAAAGTCATGAAGGCCGTCGGCGAAGGCATCAAAGCCAACTGCCCGAACGCGTTCGTGATCTGCATCACCAATCCTCTCGACGCGATGGTGTGGGCGCTGCGTGAGTTCTCCGGCCTCCCGCACAATAAGGTCGTCGGCAGGGCCGGCGTGCTCGACTCTGCGCGCTTCCGCTACTTCCTCGCCGAAGAATTCAAGGTCTCGGTGAAGGACATCACCGCGTTCGTGCTCGGCGGCCACGGCGACACCATGGTGCCGCTCGTGCGTTACTCGACCGTTGCCGGCATCCCGCTGCCCGACCTCGTCAAGATGGGTTGGACCAGCCAGGAAAAGCTCGACAAGATCGTTCAGCGCACCCGTGACGGCGGCGCCGAAATCGTCGGCCTCCTCAAGACCGGTTCGGCCTTCTACGCCCCGGCCGCCTCGGCCGTGGAAATGGCCGAAGCCTACCTCAAGGACCAGAAGCGCGTTCTCCCGGTCGCGGCCTACATCAACGGCCAGTACGGCGAGAAGGACCTCTACGTCGGCGTGCCGGTCATCATCGGTGAGGGCGGCGTCGAGCGCGTGGTCGAGATCAGCCTCAATGCCGACGAGCAGAAGATGTTCGCGCACTCCGTCGCCTCGGTGCGCGGCCTCGTCGACGGCTGCAAGAACATCGACCCCACTTTGAAGAAATAAGTTCTCAAGAAACAATCACACGCTCTTCTCGCAAAGCGGAACAACATGAATATTCACGAGTACCAAGCGAAACAGGTGCTGAAGAAGTACGGCGTGCCTGTTCTCCCGGGCGGCGTGGCCTACACGGCCGACGAAGCGGCGAAAGTCGCCGAAAGCCTTCCCCAGGGCGTCTACGTGGTCAAATCGCAGATCCATGCGGGTGGCCGCGGCAAGGGCAAGTTCAAGGAAGCCGAAGCGGGCGGTAAGGGCGGCGTGCGCGTCGTCAAGTCCGTCGCTGAAGTGAAGGAAAACGCCGCGCAGATGATCGGCCGCACGCTGGTCACGATCCAGACGGGCGACGCCGGCAAGCAGGTGAAGCGCGTTTACATCGAAGCGGGCTGCAACATCACCCGCGAACTGTATCTGTCGATGCTCGTCGACCGCACCACGTCGCGCGTCACGATCATGGCCTCGACCGAAGGCGGCGTGAACATCGAAGACGTCGCGCACGAAACGCCGGAAAAGATCTTCCTGCAAAGCATCGATCCCGCCACGGGCATCCAGGGCTTTCATTGCCGCAAGATCGCCTTCGCGCTCGGCCTGTCGGACAAGCAGGTGAAGTCGGCCACGAAGCTGCTCACCGCGCTCTACAAGGCGTTCATCGACACCGACGCGTCCATGCTGGAAATCAATCCGCTGGTCGTCACGGGCGAAGGCGAAGTCCTGCCGCTCGACGCGAAGATGAATTTCGATTCCAACTCGCTCTATCGTCATCCGGAAATCGTCGAGCTGCGCGACGAGGATGAAGAGGATCCGATGGAACTCGAGGCCTCGAAGCACGACCTCAACTACATCAAGCTCGACGGCTCCATCGGCTGCATGGTGAACGGCGCCGGTCTGGCGATGGCCACCATGGACATCATCAAGCTCTACGGCGGCGAGCCGGCGAACTTCCTCGATGTCGGCGGCGGCGCGACGCGCGAGCGCGTCACCACCGCGTTCAAGATCATCCTTTCCGATCCGAACGTCGAAGGCATCCTCGTCAACATCTTCGGCGGCATCATGCGTTGCGATGTCATTGCCGAGGGCGTTGTCGCCGCGGCCCGTGAAATCAGCCTCAATGTGCCCCTGGTCGTGCGCCTCGAAGGCACGAATGTGGAGTTGGGTAAGAAAATCATGGCCGACTCCGGTCTTCCCATCATTACAGCCGACAATCTCGCGGACGCCGCGCAGAAGGTCGTTAAGGCCGTGAAGGAGGCCGCATAAATGGCCGTCCTGATCAATAAGAACACGAAGGTCATCTGCCAGGGGTTCACCGGCAGCCAGGGCACCTTCCACTCCGAGCAGGCGATCGCGTACGGGACTAAAATGGTCGGCGGCGTGACCCCCGGTAAGGGCGGCAGCACGCATCTCGATCTTCCGGTGTTCGACACGGTTGCCGACGCGAAAGCCAAGACGGGTTGCGACGCGACGGTCATCTATGTGCCGCCGCCGTTCGCCGCCGACGCGATCCTGGAAGCCATCGACGCGGAAATCCCGCTTGCGGTGTGCATCACCGAAGGCATCCCCGTGCTCGACATGGTGCGCGTGAAGCGCGCCTTGCAGGGCTCGAAGACCCGCCTCGTCGGTCCGAACTGCCCGGGCGTCATTACTCCGGGCGAGTGCAAGATCGGCATCATGCCCGGCCACATTCACCAGCGCGGCAAGATCGGCATCGTCTCGCGTTCGGGCACGCTGACCTATGAAGCCGTCGCGCAGACCACCGCGGCCGGTTTGGGTCAGACGACCTGCATCGGGATCGGCGGCGACCCCGTCAACGGCACCAATTTCATCGACTGCCTGGACATGTTCCTCGGCGACGATGAAACGCAAGGCATCATCATGATCGGCGAAATCGGCGGCACCGCCGAAGAAGACGCCGCCGCGTTCTACAAAGCCGCGAAGAAGAAGAAGCCCATCGTCGGCTTCGTTGCAGGTTCGACGGCGCCTCCGGGCCGCCGCATGGGCCACGCCGGAGCCATCATCTCCGGCGGCAAAGGCACGGCGGACGCGAAGTTCGAAGCGATGCGTTCGGCCGGCTTCATGGTCGCCGACTCGCCGTCGGCGCTCGGCTCCACCATGGTGAAGGCTCTGAAGGGTTAATCATGATGTCGCGGTTCATCCGCGCGGCGTCTTTCGCCGCGGCCATTGCATGCGTTTCTGCGCCCGCCATGGCCGCGGACGATCCTTCTCTGTTCACCGTTGGCGCCGGTCTTTGGGACGTCAACTTCAACTACGACCATCAGGTGCTCGAAGGCCGCTTTGAATTCCAGAGCGGTCTCGGCCTGTTTGAAACCGACTCGTTCGGCGGCTTGAAGCCGATGGTGGGCCTCATGGCCAACACCTTGGGCAGCAAGTTCGTCTATGGCGGCTTTGCATCGCCGTTCGATCTCGGCGGCAATCGGCGTTGGTACTTCACGCCGTCCGCGGGCGTCGGCGCTTACTCGCGCGGCGCCGGTCTCGATCTCGGCGGCACGTTCGAGTTCCATCTCGGCGTCAATCTCAGCTACGCCGTGACGGAGCGTAGCCGCGTGGGCCTCTATCTCACCCACATTTCGAACGCCGGCATCAACGGTCACAATCCCGGTGAGAACTCGCTGCTTCTCACCTGGGCGTTTGCGCTCTAGGCGCATGTTGTCTTCTAAAATCACGGGCGCGGGCCGCCCGTGATTTTATCAACCGAGAAGAAGTTCATCTTCATTCATGTGCCCAAGGCGGCGGGCACTTCGGTTCACGGCGCGCTCTCTCATCTCGATATTTTTCACGGCGTGCGGCGCGGAGATGCCGCGGCGCGCGAAACTTGTGCCGCGGCGCATGACCTGCCGGCCGGCGTCGCGGCCTTCACCCAGCACACCACCGCCGGCGCCGCGATCCAAGTGCTCGGGCGCGAGGTTTACGAGTCCTATTACACGTTCTGTTTTGTGCGCAATCCGTGGGACGTGGCCGTGTCCTGGTTCCACTACCGGCTCTACAACCCTCAAATCGACGGTCACGCGGAGGCCGGCGCCGCCGGCGCCTTCGAAGACTATGTCCGCAAAGTGCTCGCCGGCCCGGACGGGGCGCGCCGGGTCGGTTTGCAATATCCCTACGTGACGGACGCCGAGGGGAGTCTCGCCATGACCTTCGTCGGCCGCCACGAATCGTTGGCCGGCGACTTCGCCGCCGTGACCGCGGCGCTCGATTTGGAGACACTGCCCCTCGACCATTTCAACCAGAGCTATCACGCTCCCTGGCCCAGCCTTTACACCCCCGAGACCTTCGCCATCGTCGCCGGTCTCGTGGCGCGCGACGCCGCCCTTTTCGGTTACACGGCCGACCCCGCGGCTTACGGGATCGTATGAACACCGCGCATCGGTGACATGCGGGGGGCTAAAAGGCTCGGTTTTTCACGGGTAACTCGTTGTCACACACAGTCTTTTCGTCTAAGACTCGCCGCGAGGGTTGGCGCTGGCTGGCACGGCCCGGATTGACGCTGCATCGGGGCGATCCCATCCTTAGTTTTCAACGATTTAAGGGTCCGGATAGGCTGACCGGCGGTGCGATGTCCGGGGTGGAGACGTCTCCTTCGGCCCGAAAATTTTCCGGCCCCCTCCAGAATGGACCTTAAAGGGACCTCTAACGTGGACGCTTCCTTTCTAACCGGCTCAAACGCCGTCTTTATCGGCGAATTATACGCCGCCTATCTCAAGAACCCGGCCTCGGTCGACGCGAGCTGGGCGAGCTTTTTCCAAGACATGGGCGATGACGCCCAGGACCTCTTGAACGAACTGACCGGCGCAAGCTGGGCGCCGTCGGACACGACCGTTATCGGCGCGGCGGGGGAAGCAGCCCCCGCGAAAGCCGACGGCAAAGCCAAGTCCGCGGCGGCGGTTCCGGCCGTCGACAGCGCCGCGATCCTGAAGCAGGCCGAAGCCTCCATCCATGCGCTGCAGCTGATCCGCGCCTATCGCGCGCGCGGTCACCAGGTCGCCGTGCTCGATCCGCTTGCGCTCGGCAAGAAGGAGAGCCACCCCGAGCTCGACCACAAGACGCATGGTTTCACGGACGCCGACCTCGACCGCGAGATCGTTCTCGGCGGCGTGCTCAACATGCAAAAGGCGACGCTGCGCCAGATCATCGACGCCTGCCGTCAGACCTACTGCGGCACGATCGGCGTCGAGTTCCATCATATCCAGCACCCGAAGCACCGCGACTGGCTCGTGAAGCGCTTCGAGAAGGACCGTCTCGAACCGACGTTCTCGCTGGAAGGCAAGAAGGCCATTCTCGAGCGCCTCACGGAAGCCGAAGGATTCGAGAAGTTCCTCGGCATCAAGTACACCGGCACCAAGCGGTTCGGTCTCGACGGCGGCGAAGCGGCGATCCCGGCGCTTGAACAGGTCATCAAGCGCGGCGGTCAGCTCGGCCTCAAGCAGATCGTCATCGGCATGGCGCACCGCGGCCGCCTCAACGTTCTTGTGAACGTGATGCACAAGCCGTTCTCGGCGCTGTTCTCCGAGTTCCAGGGCAACTCGCCGAATCCCGAATCCGTCGAAGGATCGGGCGACGTGAAGTATCACCTCGGGACCTCCGCCGATCGTGATTTCGACGGCAACGTCGTGCACCTGTCGCTCACCGCCAACCCGTCGCACCTCGAAGTGGTCGATCCCGTGGTGCTCGGCAAGGTTCGCGCCAAGCAGGAGCAGATGGGCGACGCCGGCCGCAAGCAGGTCATGGGTCTGCTGATCCACGGCGACGCGGCCTTCGCGGGCCAGGGCATCATCGCCGAGTGTTTCGGTTTCTCGCAGATCGAAGGCTACACGACCGGCGGCACGCTCCACTTCGTCATCAACAACCAGATCGGCTTCACTACCACGCCGCGCTACTCGCGCTCGGGTCTGTACTGCACCGACATCGCGAAAATGGTCGAAGCGCCGATCTTCCACGTCAACGGCGACGATCCGGAAGCCGTCGTGTACTGCGCGCGTCTGGCCATGGAATTCCGCCAGGAATTCGGCATCGATGTCGTGATCGACATGGTCTGCTACCGCCGCTTCGGTCACAACGAAGGCGATGAGCCGAAGTTCACGCAGCCCCTGATGTACAAGAAGATCGAAGGTCACACGTCGACCCGTACGATCTATGCCAGTCAGCTGGTGAACGAGGGCGTGTTCACGCAAGCCGAAGCCGACGCGATGATGGCGCGCTTCATGCACATGATGGAAGCAGACTTCGAATCCGCCTCCAGCTTCAAGCCCAACAAGGCCGACTGGTTCGAAGGCGCGTGGAAGGGCCTCGCGCAGATGGGCGAGGAGGAAGAATACCGCGACGACAAGACCGGCGTATCCACCGATCTCCTCAAGGAAGTCGGTCTCGCGCTGTGCACCGTGCCCGACGGTGTCGCGGTCAATCCGAAGATCTCGCGCCAGCTGAAGGCCAAGAAAGAGTCCATCGAGACCGGTAAGGACATCGATTGGGCGACGGCGGAAGCCTTGGCGTATGGCACGCTTTGCGTCGAAGGCACGCCGGTGCGCCTCTCGGGTCAGGACTGCGGCCGCGGCACCTTCTCGCAGCGTCAGTCGGTGATCATCGATCAGAACACCGAAAACCGCTTCCAGCCGCTCAACAACATCCGTCCCGGCAAACAAGCGCATTACGAAGTCATCGACAGTCCGCTGTCGGAGCTCTCGGTGCTTGGCTTCGAGTACGGCTACAGCCTCGCCGATCCGAATATCCTGGTTCTTTGGGAAGCGCAGTTCGGCGATTTCTCCAACGGCGCCCAGATGATCATCGACCAGTTCGTGAACTCGGGCGAAAGCAAGTGGCTGCGCCTCTCGGGCCTCGTCATGCTGTTGCCGCATGGTTACGAAGGCCAGGGCCCCGAGCATTCCTCGGCGCGCATGGAGCGTTACTTGCAGCTCTCCGCCCAGGACAACTGGCAGGTCTGCAATCTCACGACGCCGGCGAACTACTTCCACGCCTTGCGCCGTCAGATGCGCCGCAACTTCCGCAAGCCGCTGGTCGTCATGACCCCGAAGTCGCTGCTGCGGCACAAGCGCTGTGTCTCGACCCTTGCCGACATGGCCGAACAGTCGAGCTTCCAGCGCGTTTATGGCGAGACCGAGAAGATCGCGGCGGCCGCGAAGGTGCGCCGCGTCGTGATCTGCTCCGGCAAGGTCTATTACGACCTCCTCCAGGCCCGCGAGGAGAAGGGCATCGACGACGTCGCCATCATGCGCGTCGAGCAGCTCTATCCGTGGCCGAAGGAAACGCTGGGTCGCGAACTCGCGAAGTACAAGAACGCCGAAGTGATCTGGTGCCAGGAAGAGCCTGCGAACATGGGCTCCTGGACCTTCATCGATCGCCGCCTCGAGTATGCGCTCGAGGGCATCGACATCAAGGCGAAGCGTCCGGTGTACGCCGGCCGCGCGCCGGCGGCCTCGCCGGCAACGGGCCTCATGAAGAACCATGTGCGCGAGCAGAATCAGCTGTGCGAGTGGGCGCTTCTGACCCCGGTCGACCAAATCCCGCAGCCGTTCCGGCGCATCTCGCGCGTCGGCAAGATGGCCGCCGAGTAATTTGAAATAACAAGCGCGCGCCGCGAGAAGGCGCGCGCGACTTTTTAGCTGAGGACGAAGATGGCTGAGATCAAAGTGCCGACACTAGGCGAATCCGTGAGCGAAGCGACGGTCGCGAAGTGGTTCAAGAATGTGGGCGACGCGGTGGCGATGGACGAGCCGCTGGTCGAACTCGAAACCGACAAGGTGACCGTGGAAGTGCGCGCGGAAAGCGCCGGCACGCTCGCCGAAATCGTCGCCGGCCCGGGCAGCGAAGTCGCCGTCGGCGCCGTGCTCGGCGTTCTCGGCGCCGCCGGCGCCGCGCCGGCCAAGAAGGCCGAACCCGCGAAGGCCGCCGCTGCCGCGCCCGCGAAGGCTGCGCCGGCGCCCGCCGCCAAGCCCGCCGCTCCGGCGCCTGCCGCCGCGAAGCCGGCCGCGCCGCCGAAGGCCGCGCCGGTGAAGACCAGCATCGAAGCCGATTATCCGCTCGCCCCGAGCGTGCGTCACCTCGTGGACGACCACGGCTTCGATCCGAAGAAGATCCCGGCCACCGGCAAGGGCGGCCGCCTGACCAAGGCCGACGTGCTGAAGTACATCTCCTCCGGTCCCGATCGCGCGGGCAAGGCTTACGTGCCCGACCGCGGGCCGGCCGAAGAACGCGTGAAGATGACACGTCTCCGCAAGCGTATCGCCGAGCGTCTGAAGGAAGCCCAGAACACCGCGGCGATGCTCACGACCTTCAACGAAGTCGATATGTCGGCGGTGATGGCGCTGCGGGGCAAGTTCAAGGACGCCTTCGAGAAGAAGCACGGCGTGAAGATGGGCTTCATGTCCTTCTTCGTGAAGGCCTGCGTCGCCGCGCTGAAAGAACTCCCGGCCGGGAACGCCGAGATCCAGGGCGACGACATCGTCTACAAGAACTTCTACGACATCGGCGTCGCCGTCGGCACGCCGCAGGGCCTCGTGGTCCCCGTCGTGCGCGATGCGGACGACAAGGGCTTCGCCGAGATCGAAGCGGAAATCGCCGGTTTGGGCCGCCGCGCCCGCGACGGCAAGCTGACCATCGAAGATATGACGGGCGGTTCGTTCACCATCACCAACGGCGGGATCTACGGCTCGATGCTCTCGACGCCGATCCTCAACACGCCGCAGTCGGGCATCCTTGGCATGCACAACATCAAGAACCGCGCCGTGGTTCTCGATGACGGCAGCATCGTCTCGCGTCCGATCATGTATCTCGCGCTGTCTTACGATCACCGCATCGTCGACGGCCGCGAAGCGGTCACCTTCCTCGTGCGCATCAAGGAATGCCTCGAGGACCCGAGCCGCCTGCTTATCGAGACCTAACACTCTCCTCCCTCCTCCCCCTGTAAGGGGGAGGGCGGGGAGGGGGTCGTTTTCTGTTTTTCCGAGAATAGGACACTGCTCATGGCAGATACTTTTGACGTCATCGTTATCGGCGGTGGCCCCGGCGGCTACGTCTGCGCGTTGCGCGCGGCTCAGCTCGGTTTGAAGGCGGCCGTCGTGGAAAGCCGCGGCGCGCTCGGCGGCACCTGCACCAACGTCGGCTGCATCCCGTCCAAGGCGCTGCTGCAGTCCTCGCACTTCTATGAAGAAGCCAACCACGGCTTCGCCGCCCACGGCATCAAGGTCGGCAAGCTCGAACTCGACCTGCCCACCATGATGGCCCGCAAGGACGACGTGGTGAAGCAGAATACCTCGGGCATCGAATTCCTGCTCAAGAAGAACAAGGTCGCCTACCTCAAGGGCTTCGGCAAAATCGCCAAGACCGCGCGCGGCGCTCACCAGGTTCAGGTGAAGGGCCTCGACGGCAAGGAAGAGACCTACACGACCAAGTATGTGGTCATCGCGACGGGCTCCGAAGTCACGCCGCTGCCGGGTCTCACCATCGACGAGAAGCAGGTCGTGTCCTCGACCGGCGCGCTGGTCCTTCCGAAAGTGCCGAAGTCGATGATCGTCATCGGCGCCGGCGTTATCGGGCTCGAGATGGGCTCGGTGTGGCGCCGCCTGGGCGCGGACGTCACCGTCGTCGAATATCTCGATTTCATCCTGCCGTCGATGGACGGCGAAGTACGCAAGCAGGCGCAGCGCATCCTCGAGAAGCAGGGCATGAAGTTCAAGCTCGGCACCAAGGTCACGGCCGCGAAGCCGGGCAAGGACGGCGTTGCCGTCACCATGGAACCGGCCAAGGGCGGCGCGGCTGAAACCGTGAACGCCGAAGTCGTGCTGGTGTGCGTCGGCCGCCGCGCGTTCACCGGCGGTCTCGGCCTCGCCGAGGCCGGCGTGAAGGTGTCGAACCGCGGCTTCGTCGAAGCCGACGAAAACTACCAGACCAACGTTGAAGGCATCTTCGCGATTGGCGACGTCATCGGCGGCCAGATGCTCGCGCATAAGGCCGAAGACGAAGGTGTCGCGGTTGCGGAAATCCTCGCGGGCCAGCCCGGCCACATCAATTACGAAGCCATCGCCGGCGTCGTGTACACCTGGCCGGAAATCGCCGGCATCGGCGCGACCGAAGAGCAACTGAAGGAAAAGGGCGTCGCCTACAAGGTGGGCAAGTTCCCGTTCACCGCCAACGGCCGCGCGCGCGCCAATGGCGACACCGACGGCTTCGCGAAGATCCTCGCGGACGAAAAGACCGATCGCGTGCTGGGCTGCCATATCGTTGGCCCGGCGGCCGGCGATCTGATCATGGAAGTGGCCGTGGCCATGGAGTTCGGCGCGTCGAGCGAAGATATCGCCCGTACCTGCCACGCTCATCCTCAGTTGGGTGAAGTGATCAAGGAAGCCGCGCTCGGCGCCGATAAGCGGGCGTTGCACATCTAGGGAATTCGTCCGCGCTCACGCGCGCCTTGAAGCTCTGACGGCCCTCGTCGATACGCGAGAGGGTCGTTATGGGCGCGTCTATGTCGTCGCCGCGGCCTTATGCGCGGCGACCAGGTCGCGGATCTGCCCGCCGATCGCGCGCGGGCTGAAGGGTTTTACGATGACATCCAGCACACCCAGCGAGCGGCGGCGCTGAACGTCGAAATGGTCGGTGAGCGCCGTCAGCATGATGACCGGGATCGGGGCCGTGACCTCATTCGCGCGCAGCTTTTCGAGAATTTGATCGCCGCTCAAATCGGGTAACGTGTAGTCCAGGAGAATGACATCGGGCTTCACGTCGTGCGCGAGCGTGAGTCCCTCGGCGCCGGTCGCGGCGCCGTCCACCTTGAATTGTCCCGTGGCCTGGAGGGCCAGTCTCAGGATCGTTCGGATACCCGGTTGATCTTCGATGTGAAGGACGTGAAGCATGGAAGAACGCGGCCCTTTGGCAATATGAGTTGATTGGGTGACGGCCTACCAGGGCCGCATGCCTGTAATGCTGTAGCGGCAGGCAAGTGAGCGCAGCTTCTTGCGGTCGCAAGGATCGACGCTTTCCTCGTCTCGCCACCGCGCATAAGCCACCACGGACCAGTTGCCCCGGCTTTCCTCCATGAACACGCTGACTTTTTCGATCGCGCCGTCTTTACCGGCCATATACACCATCATTTCCTGCATGCCGATGATGGGTTCCGGGGCGCGCCTGAGGCCGCGGATGCGGTTGTGGGCCACTTCGCGGATGCCCCGTATTTCCCACACGTCATAGTCCTTGGCATTTTCATTGAGCAGGGCGCTCCACGGCAACGTCCAGGGTTTACGCCAGACCTCGCCGGCATAGGTCGCATCGTCGCGCTTCTGCGGGCCGTCGGCCAAAAGGTCGATGCCGATCATTTTGCAGATGTCGATATTCTGCTCGTTGCACATCCAGAATGTCTTCAGCGCGCATTCCGGGCTTTCGTTCGGATTGTCGCACATCTTTTCGTCGGCGTCGGGGTAGGTCGGAATCTCGGCGGCCTTCGCTCCGCCGGTGCAAAGGTGGACGAAAACCCCAACGCAAAGAATCGAAAACAGTCTCGCAGACAGTCTGGTAAGTGACACGATGTCGCCTGTGATGTGAGCGGCAGGAAAGCGAGGCAGCTTGCCTATATCCCTATAACTTCCTAACCTCATACTCCATATGTTCCTTCCCATCAGCGACGACAACCCCCACACGGTCACGCCGGTCGTCAACTATACGATGCTAGCGGTCTGCATCGTCGTGTTCTTGTGGCAATTCTCGCTGGGCGAGGAGGCCGGGCAGGTGGCGGTCCTCGCTTACGGCTTCACCCCGGCCCATTTCTTTAGCCAGGGCGCGCCGGCGCCGGGAGTTCCATACGTTCCGTCGACCCTGACGATTTTCACGTCCATGTTCATGCACGGCGGGTGGATGCACCTTGCCGGAAACATGTTCTATCTGTGGATTTTCGGCGACAACATCGAAGCGTCGCTGGGCCATAAACGCTATCTGCTTTTTTATCTTCTGTGCGGCGTGGCCGCCGCGCTCGCGCAAGGTTTCGCGGCGCCCGGCTCCGGCGTGCCGATGGTCGGCGCGTCCGGAGCGATCTCCGGTGTGCTGGGCGCCTATCTCGTCCTGCATCCGCGCGCCAATATTAAAGTCTTCGTGTTCCTGATCATCATCACGGTCATTAACGTGCCGGCTTTTATCGTGCTCGGGGTGTGGATCATCGGGCAGTTGATGAGTTCGGCGGCGGTCGATGCCGGCCAGCCCGGGGTCGCGTTCATCGCGCATATCGGCGGGTTCGTCGCCGGCGCGGTTCTTGTTCTTTTCATGAAAAAGAAAAGTGTGCCGATCTTCGACACGGCGCATAGCCGGCCCTTCGCCGTCGAGCGCCGTCCGCTTCGGATGCGTCGTGGTGGATCGGTCCCGCGCTCCGGGCAGCGCGGTCCCTGGGATTCCTAAGCAGGGGATACTGTCATCGCCCGGTTTATCGCAGCGCTCCAACACTCCACCTAACGAATCTTGGCGCGCGGGTGCGTGTCGCGATACGTGCGGATCAGATGGCCTTCGTCGACGGCGGTGTAGCGCTGGGTTGTCGACAGCGAAGCGTGGCCCAGCAATTCCTGGATGGTGCGCAGATCGCCGCCCTTCGAAAGCAAATGCGTCGCGAAGCTGTGGCGCAGGGCGTGCGGTGTCGCATGTTCGTGCAAGCCGAGTTGCGCGCGCAGCCGTTCCATCTGGCGCTGCATGATGCGCGGACTTAAAGGTTTCCCGCGCGCGCCGAGAAACAGCGGCGCGTCCCCGGAGTTTTTGTACGGGCAAAGCGCGCGATAGGATTCGATCGCCGTCCTCACGATCGGAAGAACGGGAACGATCCGCTCCTTGCGTCCCTTGCCGACGATCCGCAGGGTTTCACTGTCCGTGCGCGTGCCCCACGTCAAAGACAAAGCCTCGCCGAGGCGAAGCCCGCAGCCGTAGAGCAACAGCATCAGGGCCTGATCGCGCGCCGCCAGCCAGGGCTCGTCCTGTAAAGCGCCGGCGCTGCGGATCGCATCGAGCGCATCGGTTTCATCGAGCGCCTTCGGCACGCTCTTCGGCAGCCGCGGCGTCTTGACGCTTTTCACCGCCGGATTGTGAACACGGCCGGTGCGGTCGAGAAAGCGGAAGAAGTTGCGCAGGGTGGACATCGCGCGGGCGATGGAACTGCGCGCGATTCCGTCATTGGCGCGGTGTGCGAGATAGCTGCGGAAATCGGCCGGCTTCAGCCGGGCGAGGGCGTCAAGATCCGCCGCTTCTCCCAGATGATCCACGAGGAACGACAGGAACGCGGCGAGATCGCGCGCGTAGGCGTCCGACGTATGGAGTGAAACGCGGCGCTCGGCGGCGAGCCAGGCCTGCCAGGCATTGATGGCCGGGGCGAGGTTCGCACCCGCCGCGAAGTGAACGGCCGGATCCGCTACAGTTTCAGCGTCCACCAGCGGCCTACCGCATAGCGGCTGACATGGGCAAGGAACGCGATGAGTTCCGTGCCCTGACCATTCTCAAAATGATTGGCGGTGCGGCAGCCGACGGCAAACAGCCCGACCGGCAGGCCTTCACCTTCCGGCAGCGCGACAAGCGCGTCCGAGCGCACGAGGCCGGCGGCGCTGCCGTAGATGGCCGCTTCGCCTTGGGTATCGGGACGGATGCGTGTGGACTCGGGCCCGACGAGTTGGTCGACGGTGCCCGGCGGCAGCGCCTTGACGATATGCGCCGCCTCGATCGGCAGGCTATGGGTTTCAAAACCGATCGAAATGGCGTCGACGCCGAGGTGCACCGGAAGATCGTCGTGCAGAATCTGCGCGAGTTCGTTGTAGTCGCGCGCATACAAAAGGGCGAGCGCGCACTCCATGGTGCGCTCCACCAGCGACATGTTGGAACGCGTCGTGGTCACCAGGCGGTCGCTTGCGGCCTTCATCTCGTCCACCTGGCGGCGCAGGCGGTCGACGACGAAGCGCTGCATGTCCACGACAACCTCTTCGGTTTCGAAGCGGGTATCGGGCGCGAGCGCGCTCAACAGATCGGGATTGTTCAGCAGGACACGCGGATTGCGGCGCAAATACGCCAGCACGTCGGCTTCACGCAGATCCGCTTTGCCCACATCCGTTTTACTGGCATCCGCTTTGCCGGCGTCGGTTTTTCCCGCCGTCATATGATCAGCCATGTTCCCCGGTCCCCGCCCTCGTTTTCCACTCATGGCGATTGGTTCTCCGGGTCTGCTTCCATTTTAAAGGATGGACTGCCCGGTTTTGGCCCAATCATCCATGAAGGCTTTTAAGCCTTTATCGGTTAAGGGATGGTTGAACAGCTGGCGCAGGGTGGACGGCGGCATGGTCGAGACGTGCGCGCCGATCTTGGCGGCTTCCACTACATGCATGGGGTGGCGGATCGAGGCCACCAATACCTCGGTGGCGAAGCCGTAGTTGCCGTAGATGGTGCAGATGTCGTCGATCAGCTGCATGCCGTCGGTGCCGATGTCGTCCAGGCGGCCCACGAACGGCGAAATGAAGCTGGCGCCGGCCTTCGCGGCCAAGAGCGCCTGGGCCGGCGAGAAGCACAAGGTCACGTTCACCATGGTGCCTTCGTCCGACAGCGCCTTGCAGGTCTTGAGGCCGTCCTGGGTCAGCGGCACTTTGATGGTGACGTTCTTGGCGATCTTCCGAAGGACATTCGCCTCTTTCATCATCGTCGCGTGATCCAGCGCGGTCACTTCCGCGCTCACCGGACCCGGGACGACCGCGCAGATCTCCGCGATCAGGTCCACGAACTTCTTGCCCGACTTGGCGGCCAGGGACGGATTGGTGGTCACGCCGTCGACCATGCCGGTCGCGGCAAGGTCCTTGATCTCGTTGATGTCGGCGGTGTCGACGAAGAACTTCATGGTTTGGAGTACTCTTTCTTTTCAGCGGGAGGTGAGCTGACTAGATTGTAAAGCATGCTCCCCGCGCAATCCACGCCCGCAGACGACAGCCAGCAATTTAGCGCAGGCGCACAGGTTGCGGTGCTTCTACCTCTGCCCGTGGAATCTGCCTACGATTATAAAGTCCCCGAGGGCGCCGTCTTCGCCGCCGGGGATATCGTCGAAGTGCCTTTGGGCCGCCGGTTCGAAGTTGGTGTGGTCTGGGGGCCGGGCCGGCACGAGGTGCGGCCTGAAAAATTGCGCGAAATTGTCCACAAGCTGGACGTGCCGGCGGTCCCGGGCGTTTCGCGCCGGTTTATCGACTGGGTGGCCGGCTACACGCTCCAATCCCCCGGCGCGCTCTTAAGGATTGCGATCAACCCGGCGCGGCGCTGGGTGCCGCCCCAGGCGGCGACGGCGATTGCGTCTTCCGGGCTTTCACTCGCCGCGGCCGGCGTGAAATCCACCCCGGCGCGCGAAAAGGTCATGGCGGCGATCGGCCACGAGACCTTCACGACCTCGACGGCGCTGGCGAACAAAGCCGGTGTCGGTTCAGGCGTGATTCGCCAGCTGATTGACGCGGGCGCGTTGAAACTCGTGCCGTTGCCTTACGCATCGCCGTTCACACCGCTCGATCCAAAACACGCGCGCCCGCGCCTCGAACCCGCGCAAGCCGAAGCGGCGTCGGAGCTCATCGCAAAAGTCGGCGCGGGATTTTCCGTCACCGTGCTCGACGGCGTGACGGGCTCGGGCAAGACCGAAGTCTATTACGAAGCCGTCGCCGCCGCGCTCGCCGCCGGTAAACAGGTCCTGATTCTGCTTCCCGAAATCGCGCTGACCGCGCAAAGCCTCGCGCGTTTCGCGGGCCGGTTTGGCGGCGTTCCGGCGCTGTGGCACTCGGATTTGAATTACAAGGCGCGGCGCGAAGCCTGGGCCGGCGTGGCGATGGGCGATGCGCGTGTCGTCATCGGCGCGCGCTCGGCGCTGTTCTTGCCGTTCCGCGATCTGGGCCTGATCGTCGTCGATGAAGAGCACGAATCGGCCTTCAAGCAGGAAGACGGCGCGATCTATCACGCGCGCGATATGGCCGTCGTGCGCGCGCGCGAAGGCCAAATTCCCATCGTGCTTTCTTCAGCGACACCGTCGCTCGAAACCGTGATCAATGTGCGCAAGGGCCGCTATGGCCGCGTTCATATGCCCACGCGCTACAACGCCGCCGCGATGCCGCGCATTTCCATTATCGATATGAAGGCGAACCCGCCGGAGAAGGGCGCATGGGGCCGCGCATGGCTCGCGCCGCCGCTTGTGAACGCGGTCAACCGCACCCTGGAAAGCGGCGAGCAGGCGCTTCTGTTCCTGAACCGACGCGGCTATGCGCCGCTCACCTTGTGCCGCACCTGCGGGCATCGATTGCATTGTCCGCGCTGCACCGCCTGGCGTGTCGAACATAAACTCACGCGCCGTTTGCAGTGTCATCACTGCGGCTTCGCGGCGCCTCAGCCGGAAAGTTGCAGTTCATGCGGCGCCAAGGACTCGTTCGTGCCTTGCGGTCCCGGAATCGAACGCGTGGCCGAGGAAGCCGCCGCGCGCTGGCCGGATGCGAATGTGCGCGCGGTGGCCAGCGATACCTTGGAGCGGCCCAGCGCGGTGCAGGAGCTGATCGAGGATATCCTCGAACACCGCGTCGACATTCTTGTCGGGACCCAGGTGCTTGCCAAAGGTCACCACTTTCCCGGACTGACGCTTGTGGGTGTCGTCGACGCCGATCTCGGCCTTTCGGGCTGGGACCTGCGCGCCGCCGAGCGCACGCATCAACTTCTGCATCAGGTGGCCGGCCGCGCGGGCCGCGCGGAAAAGCCCGGCAAGGTCATGCTGCAAACCCACGATCCCGCCCATCCCGTGATCCAGGCGCTGGCCACGGGAGAATCGGAGGCTTTCATGGAAAGCGAGATCATGGGGCGCGAGGCCCTCGCCATGCCGCCCTTCGGCCGGCTCACGGCCTTGATCCTGTCCGGCCCCGACGAAGTGGCGGTCATCGCCGCCGGCCGGACCCTGGCCGCCGCGGCTCCCCGGGGCGAGGGGATCGAGGTTTTGGGCCCGGCGCCGGCTTTCATGGCGCTGTTACGGGGAATCCACCGCCACCGGCTGCTTTTGAAGACCGACCGGGGCTGCCCGCCCCAGTCCCTGGTGCGGGAATGGCTCGAGTCCGTGAAAATCCCGTCCTCGGTCCGGGTCCAGATCGATGTGGACCCCTATAGCTTCTATTGAGCCTGCCCGGGCCCCTGTGACAGGTCGTCCAGGCAAATAAGCTGGGGCCCGGTTGCGCCTTGGTATGTTGCAACGCGCATGGCCGTATGGTACCAACCCGCCGTCAATCGCGGCAGCGGCCGGAAACGGTCGTAAATAGTCAGCGAAATCAAGCAATTAGCTTGATATCCGGACCCGGCTGAAAGCGTGCGTTTTCGGTCCGGGTCTTCGTGTAGTTAAGTCTTGCGCAAGGGGCGATTCACCGGTGGCAACGGATGTAGCAGGAGCCAGTGGCGTAAGCGGGCGCTATGCAAGCGCTCTCTACGACTTGGCCGATGAGAAAGGCGCGCTCGACGCCGTCGCGGCCGATCTCGCGAACCTTCAAAAGATGATCGATGAAAGCGACGACTTCCGCCGCTTCATCAAGTCGCCGATCCTTTCGCGCGCCGATCAAAGCAAGGGCGTCAACGCCATCGTCGAGAAGGCGCAGCTCTCGCCCATCACCAAGAAATTCCTCGGCCTCGCGGCGCAGAACCGCCGTTTGTCCGCGCTGCCGGGCATGATCCGCGGTTTCCGCGAGATCCTCGCCGAGCGCCGCGGCCAAGCCGCCGCCGAAGTCACCAGCGCCGCGCCGCTGTCCGATTCTCAGCGCATGTCGCTCGTTGATCAGCTCAAAAAGTCCGTCGGCCGCAACGTCGACATCGTCGCCAAGGTGGATCCGTCCATCCTCGGCGGTCTCATTGTTCGCGTCGGCTCGCGCATGGTCGACAGCTCTCTCCGTTCCAAACTTCAACGCCTCAAGCTCGCTATGAAAGGGGTCGGATAAATTATGGAAATCCGCGCCGCAGAAATCTCCGCAATCCTCAAGCAGCAGATCGCCAACTTCGGCTCCGAAGCTGAATCCGCCGAAGTCGGCCAGGTGCTGGCCGTCGGTGACGGTATCGCCCGCGTTTACGGTCTCGACAACGTGCAGGCCGGCGAAATGGTCGAGTTCCCGGGTGGCATCAAAGGCATGGCGCTGAACCTCGAAACCGACAACGTCGGGATCGTGATCTTCGGCGACGACTCCACCATTAAGGAAGGCGACACCGTTAAGCGCACCGGCAGCATCGTCGACGTTCCGGTCGGCAAGGCGCTGCTCGGCCGCGTCATGGACGGTCTCGGCAATCCCATCGACGGCAAGGGCGACCTCGGCGCCACGGAACGCCGTCTCGCCGAACTCAAGGCCCCCGGCATCATCCCGCGCCGCTCGGTGCACGAGCCGGTGCAGACGGGCTTGAAGGCGATCGACTCGCTCATCCCGGTCGGCCGCGGCCAGCGCGAACTGATCATCGGCGACCGGCAGACGGGTAAAACCGCCGTCATCCTCGACACCATCATCAACCAGAAGAAGGTCAACGACGCGGCGAAGAGCGACAAGGAAAAGCTCTTCTGCATCTACGTCGCCGTCGGCCAGAAGCGCTCCACCGTCGCGCAGGTCGTGAAGACCCTCGCCGACTACGGCGCGCTCGAATACACCATCGTCGTCGGCGCCACCGCGTCGGATCCGGCGCCGCTCCAGTACCTCGCGCCGTACACCGGCTGCGCCATGGGCGAGTGGTTCCGCGACAACGGCATGCACGCCGTCATCTTCTACGACGACTTGTCCAAGCAGGCCGTCGCGTACCGCCAGATGTCGCTCCTGCTGCGCCGTCCGCCGGGCCGCGAAGCCTATCCGGGCGACGTGTTCTACATCCACTCGCGTCTGCTCGAGCGCGCCGCGAAGCTCAACGAAGCCAACGGTTCGGGCTCGCTCACCGCGCTCCCGGTCGTCGAAACCCAGGCCAACGACGTGTCGGCCTACATTCCGACGAACGTGATCTCGATCACCGACGGCCAGATCTTCCTCGAAACCACGCTGTTCTATCAGGGTATCCGTCCGGCGCTGAACGTCGGGATCTCGGTCTCCCGCGTGGGTTCGTCGGCGCAGATCAAGGCCATGAAGCAGGTCGCGGGCTCGATCAAACTCGAACT
>JADZAK010000031.1 GCA_020852595.1 Rhodospirillaceae bacterium | reverse complement strand
TTTTCGAAGCGGACAAAGTCGCCGGCGGCATGGCCGCGCATTTCGATCTCGGTGGACTCAGCATCGAGCGTTTCTATCACTTCATCTGCAAAGCCGATCAGCCGACGTTCGATTTGCTCGATGAAATTGGGCTTAAAGACGCCATGCGCTGGCGGCCCACCTCCATGGGCTACTTCTACAATGGCCGCCTCTATCCGTGGGGCGATCCGATCTCGCTGCTGACGTTCCCGCATCTCGGACTCATTTCCAAGATCCGCTACGGCCTGATGGCCTTCCTGTCCACCAAGCGCAGCGACTGGTCGAAGCTGGACAAGATCACCGCCGAAAAATGGCTCAAGGGCTGGTGCGGCCGGCGCGGCTGGGAGGTGCTGTGGGACAAGCTGTTCGCACTGAAGTTTTTTGAATATGCCGACAAAGTGTCCGCCGCCTGGATGTGGACGCGGCTGAAGCGCGTCGGCACCTCGCGCCGCAATCTCTTTCAGGAAGAACTCGGGTACATCGAGGGCGGGTCCGAGACTCTCGTGAAGCGCCTTGTTGAACGCATTGAAACGATGAAGGGCCGCATTCATCTCGGCGCGCCGGTGAGCGAAGTTCACACCGCGAACGGCGCGGTGACGGGGCTGACGGCCGGCGGCGTGCGTCATGACTTCACCCATGTGATTTCGACGATGCCGCTACCGCTGATCCCAAAGCTGGTCCCGGGGCTGTCCGCGCCGGTGAAGGACGCCTATGCGCGCCTTGAGAACATCGGCGTCGTGTGTGTCGTGCATAAGCTGAAGAGATCCGTGACCAAGAACTTCTGGCTGAACATCAACGATCCGGCCATAGAAATCCCCGGCATCGTCGAGTTCTCCAACCTGCGTCCGCTTGTCGATGTGGGCGGCGGCACCGTGGTTTACGTGCCCTACTACATGCCGGTCACCCATCCGAAGTTCGCCTGGAGCGACGAGGCGCTGATCGCGGAGTCGTTCGGCTATCTCAAGCGGATCAACCCGGACCTCCAGGACAGCGACCGCATCACCTCCGCTTTGGGCCGCCTCAAATATGCGCAACCCATCTGCCCGCCGGGCTTCCTCGATATGCTGCCGCCGGTCGAGAGCGAAATTCGCGGCCTGCAGATCGCCGATACTTCGTCCTATTACCCCGAAGACCGCGGCATCTCGGAAGGGGTGCGCGTAGCGCGGGAAATGACGGCCAGGGTCCAATGACGTTCGCGCGCAACCTTCTCGCCAATCGCTTCGCGCGCTTTTTGATCACGGGCGGCGTCGCGGCGGGCGTGAACGTGGTGAGCCGCTATTTCCTGTCCACGGCCATGGAGTACCGCTGGGCCGTGATCGTGGCCTACCTTTGCGGCATGACGACAGCCTGGGTGCTGTCGCGGCTGTTCGTCTTCGAGGAAACCGGACGCAGCCGCACGGCGGAATATGCGCGCTTCGGGCTCGTGAATGTGGTCGCCGCCGCCCAGGTCTGGGTGGTGTCCGTGGGTCTCGCGGAATATGTATTCCCGAAGCTGGGATTTGACTGGCATCCTGAGGACGTCGCCCATGTGATCGGGGTCGTGATCCCCGTCTTCACCAGCTACCTGGGCCATAAGCACTTCAGCTTTGCCCCACTAAAGCCAAAAACCTAGGCCAATCAACGCGAAAGCGGCCTACAAGTCCCCTATTCCAGGTGACAGCGGCGGCCTATTTTAAGTACACATCGCTTTAACCCAGTCGTTCATTTTCCAGTCGTTCATTTTCAAGGTCAAAGCCCGGATATGGATCTTGCCGGCAATCTGGCGCGCCAGACGCCTTCGGACAGCGACATGGAGCGCGCGAGCCGCTTGCGCGCCCTGCTGACGCCGTCGTCTTTCTGGTCGCCGCTCTATCTCGAGGAATCGGCGTGGCTGGACCACGGCGCGTTCGCCTTCTGGCTGATCGAAACCGTGAAGCCGCGCAGCTTCGTCGAGCTCGGCACCCATGGCGGCTACTCCTACTTCGCCATGTGCCAGACCGTGAAGGCGTTTGGTCTTCCCACCCGCTGCTACGCCGTCGACACCTGGCAAGGCGACGAACATGCCGGCTTCTATGGCGAAGACATCTATCGCCGCGTCAACGATCACAACGAACGTCACTATGCGTCCTTCTCGCGGCTCGTGCGCTGCACCTTCGCCGAGGCCCTGCAACACTTCACCGACGGTTCCATCGACCTTTTGCATATCGACGGCCGTCATTTCTATGAAGACGTGAAGGAAGACTACGAGAGCTGGCTGCCAAAACTGTCAGACCGCGCCGTGGTGATCTTCCACGACATCAATGTCCGTGAGCGCGGCTTCGGCGTGTTCAAGCTGTGGGAAGACCTGAAAACCAAGTTCCCGAGCTTCGATTTCATGCACGGCCACGGGCTCGGCGTGCTCGGCTACGGCAAGAACCTGCCGGCGGGCATCCTGCCGTTATTCGAAGCCGCGAAGGATCCGCAGGCGCTGATCGATGTGCGCCAAGCCTATGGCCGTCTCGGCGCCGCTTTCAAGGCGCAGTTCGAATCGCAACATGTGCGTGAAGATCTCACGAGCAAATGGCACGCTCAGAAAGCCCGTGCTGAAGGTCTCGAGAGATACACCACCGAACTTACAACGGCGTTGCGGGCACAGGATCACCGCGCGAACGCGCTGGAGCTCGAAGCCAAAGGCCTTGCCAGAACGATGAACGCGCAGATCGCCGCGGTCACCGAGAACATGATT
>JADZAK010000030.1 GCA_020852595.1 Rhodospirillaceae bacterium | reverse complement strand
GAGGACGAGCGGAACCTGTTCAGCGCCGCCACCGGGGTGCGTTCGGGCGTCATGGCCAAGGCCGTGCGCGACGCGCTGGCGGACAAGGACATCGCCGCCGTCATCATCCGCGTCGACAGCCCGGGCGGCTCCTACGTCGCCTCCGACACCATCTGGCGCGAAGTCGTGAAGGCCAAGGACAAGAAGAAGCCGGTCATCGTCAGCATGGGCAATCTCGCCGCCTCGGGCGGTTACTTCATCTCCATGCCCGCCGACCGCATCTTCGCCCAGCCCGCCACCATCACCGGCTCCATCGGCGTCGTCATGGGCAAGGTCGTCATCGGCGGCGCGCTCGACAAGCTCGACATCAACTTCGACCGCATCACCTTTGGCGAGTCCGCGGGCATCTTCAGCTCGGCCACGGACTTCTCGCCCACGCAGCTCGCGCGCCTCAATCAAATGCTGGATGCCACCTACGCCGACTTCACCGGCAAGGCGGCGCAGGGGCGCGGCAAGACGCAGGAAGAAATCGAGAAGGTCGCGCGCGGCCGCGTCTGGACCGGCAAGGACGCCCTCGCCAACGGCCTGGTCGATGAACTCGGCGGCCTGTCGAAGGCTATCGACTATACCAAGGCCAAGGTGGGTCTTCAGCCGACCGACACGCTTGAGCTCGTGCCCTTCCCGAAACCCAAGGGCCGCCTCGCCGAGTTCCTGAGCGGTCTCGAAAACCCGGACTTGCCCTTCGGCATCATGAGCGCGCTACACACCCTCGCGCGGATCGGCGACGTCATGAGCCCGGTGATGAACGAGCTCGAGTCCGCCAACCGGCCGGGGACGCAACTCTATATGGCGCCAATGACGGTGAAGTAGATTTATTCCCTCCCCTGCAAGACAGGGCTATCGCATCTGCGGACGGGCAGGATCATCAATTAAGTATACTGTCCCCGCAACTAGTTTCGGGTAGTTGCGGGGACAGTATACTTAATTCACGGTCGCCGCGCGCCGATCAGGAATTCGACATTGCCCTCGGGCCCGGTGATGGGGCTTTTTTCGATCCCCACCACGCTCCAGCCCGGCTGTTCGGCCAGCCAACCCGAGATCGTCTCGCAGACTTCGGCGTGGAGTTCCGGCTCGCGCACCACGCCCTTCTTGCCGACGCGGTCCTTGCCCACCTCGAACTGCGGCTTGATGAGCGCGATCATCCAGGCGCCGGGCGTCGTCAAACTCATTGCCGCGGGTAAGACAGTCCGCAGGCCGATGAAACTCGCATCGCACACCACGGCGCCGATGGGATCGGGGATTTGCGCGGCGTCCAGCGTGCGCGCGTTGGTGCGCTCCATCGCCACCACGCGCGGGTCGATCCGCAGCTTGTGCGCGAGCTGCCCGTAGCCGACATCGACCGCGTAAACCTTGGCCGCGCCGTTGGTCAGAAGCACGTCTGTAAAGCCGCCGGTCGAGGAGCCCACGTCGAGGCAGATGCGGTCCTTGGCTTCAAAACCAAAGTGCTTCAGGCCGTGCTCGAGCTTGAGGCCGCCGCGCGACACCCACGGATGCGGCTGGCCGCGCAGCGTGATCGCGGTTCCAACCTCGAACTTCGCGCCGGAGGAGGTGAGCTTCCGTTCGCCGGAATAGACCAGACCCGCCATGATGACGGCCTGCGCCTTGGTGCGGCTCTCAACGAGACCACGGTCGACGAGAAGCTGATCGAGACGGACCTTTTCAGGCACGGTCTGGCTCAGGCACGCGCCGGCTTGTCGCCCGCGACCACGCCGAGCGCGGAGAGCGCCGTCTGCGCGATGGACGGCGCCATCAGGCCCGCCGCCTGCAATTGATCTTCCGGCTTGGCGTGCTCGAAGAATTCGTCCGGGATGCACAGGGTGCGGATCTTGAGGCCGTGGTCGAGCAGGCCGCGCGCCGCCAGGTGTTGCAGCACGCTGGCGCCGAAGCCGCCCGAGGAGCCCTCTTCCACCGTCACCAGCACTTCATGCGTGCGCGCGAGGCGTTCGATCAGCGCCGCGTCCAGCGGCTTGGCGAACCTTGCATCCACAACGGTGGTCGACAGGCCCCGCGCCGCGAGATCGTCTGCGGCTTTGAGGCATTCAACCAGACGCGTGCCGAGGCTGACGAGCGCGACCTTGGAGCCTTCACGGATGACGCGGCCCTTGCCGATCTCGATCGGCGTGCCGCGTTCCGGCAGGTCCACGCCCACGCCTTCGCCGCGCGGATAGCGCACGGCGATGGGGCCCGAATTATGCGCGGCGGCCGTGGCCACCATGTGCATCAGCTCCGCCTCGTCGGACGCGGCCATGATCACCATGTTCGGCAGGCACGACAGATAAGCGAGGTCGAACGTGCCCTGGTGCGTCGCGCCGTCGGCGCCGACGAACCCGGCGCGGTCCATCGCGAAACGGACCGGCAGGTTCTGCACCGCCACGTCGTGCACCACCTGGTCGTAGGCGCGCTGCAGGAAGGTCGAATAGATCGCGCAGAACGGTTTATAGCCCTCGGTCGCGAGACCGGCGGCGAAAGTCACCGCGTGCTGCTCGGCGATGCCGACATCGAAGCAGCGGTTCGGGAATTTGTCGGCGAACTTGTCGAGGCCCGTGCCGCTCGGCATCGCCGCGTTGATGGCGATGATCTTGTCGTCCACGGCGGCTTCGGCCATGAGCGCCTTGGCGAACACGTTCTGATACTGCGGCGCCTTGGCCGCGGCCTTGGACTGCGTGCCCGACACGACGTCGAATTTCGTCACGCCATGATACTTGTCGGCCGAAGCTTCCGCCGGCGGATAGCCTTTGCCCTTCTTGGTCACGGCATGGATCAGGAACGGGCCCGTCGCTTCGCTGTCGCGCACGTTGCGCAGCACCGGGACGAGTTGATCGATCTTATGGCCGTCGATGGGTCCGACGTAATAAAAGCCGAGTTCCTCGAACAGGGTTCCGCCCGTCACCATGCCGCGCCCATATTCCTCGACGCGGCGCGCCGCGTTCTCGATGGGCTTCGGGAAGCGCGTGGCGACCTGCTTCAAGGCTTCGCGGATGGTGAGATAGGAATTCGACGAGAACAGGCGCGAGAGATACGCGCTCATGGCGCCGACCGGCGGCGCGATGGACATGTCGTTGTCGTTGAGGATCACGATCAGGCGGCTCTTCAGGCTGCCCGCGTTGTTCATGGCTTCGTAAGCCATGCCCGCGCTCATGGCGCCGTCGCCGATCACCGCGATCACATGGTTGTCGCGCCCCGCGAGATCGCGCGCCACGGCCATGCCGAGGCCGGCCGAGATCGAGGTCGAGCTATGGCCGGCGCCAAAAGGGTCGTATTCGCTTTCCGTGCGCAGCGTGAAGCCGGACAGACCGTCCTTTTGGCGGATGGTCGACATGCGGTCGCGGCGGCCCGTCAGGATCTTGTGCGGATAGCACTGATGCCCCACGTCCCAGATCAGCCGGTCCTTGGGGGTCTCGAACACATGATGAATGGCGACCGTGAGTTCCACGACGCCGAGCCCGGCGCCGAGGTGGCCGCCGGTCCGCGACACCTGATGGATGGTTTCCGCGCGCAGCTCGTTCGAAAGCTGCGTCAGCTGCTCGATCGAAAGATTGCGAAGGTCGCGGGACGAAGCGACACGGTCGAGAAGCGGTGTTTGGGGGGCGCCGGAAGACGACATACAAGAACTCACGAAAAACTGGCCGCTTCGCGGCAAAACCTAAGAACGCCGCTCCACGGCGAAGAACGCCGCCTGCCGAAGGAGGCTGGCACGCGCGCCAAAAGACGCCAGGTGCCGCGCCGCCGTTTCGGCCAATTCACGGGCATAAGTCTTAGCACCTTCAAGCCCCAGGCGGGACACAAAAGTCGCCTTTCCGGCGGCCGCGTCCTTGCCCGTCGCCTTCCCCGCGACATCCGCCGACGATTCCACATCCAGGACGTCGTCGGCGATCTGGAACGCGAGGCCCATCGCGATCCCATAGGCCCCCAGCGCATCGCGGTCCGCCGCGCCGGCGCCGCCCAGGATCGCGCCCAAACGGCAGGATCCCGCGATCAGGCAGCCGGTCTTCATGTTCTGAAGGCGCGTGAGCCCAGCTTGATCCAGGTCAAGTCCAGCAGCCATCAGGTCGATCATCTGGCCGCCCACCATGCCCTTAGCGCCCGAGGCAAGAGCGAGCTCCGCGACAAGGTTCGCGCGCACCGCGCCGTCGGGATGGGTTGTTTCGTCGGCGAGCACCGTGAAGGCTTCCGTCAGCAGCGCGTCGCCCGCAAGGATCGCCGTGGCTTCGTCGAATTTCTTGTGCACCGTCGGACGGCCGCGGCGCAGATCGTCGTCGTCCATCGCCGGCAGGTCGTCATGCACCAGCGAATAACAATGCACCATCTCGATGGCCGCCGCCGCGCGCAAAGCGCGCGCACGCGGCACGTCGAACAGATCGGCGCTGGCGCACACCAGGAACGGGCGCAGGCGCTTGCCCCCATCGAGGGCGGCATAGCGCATCGCGTCGACGACCTGGTTTTCCGGCCCCGGCACGACCGGCAACAGGCGGTCGAGCTCGGCATTCATCGCCGCGCCGATTTCCGAAAGGACCGTTTTGAAATCCGCGGACATGTTCGCCGCAGTCGCGCGGTTAGTCACTCGCCGGCTCCAGACCGAGGGCCTTGCCGATACCCGTGATCTTCTCGACCTTGGTGCGCGCTTCCGCGAGCTTGCTTTCGCAGTGGGTCTTCAGCGCGGTGCCGCGCTCATAGGCCTTCACCGCGTCGTCCAGCTTCACCTGTCCGCTTTCCAGCTCGCGCACGATGCGCTCCAGTTCCTTCATGGCTTCCTCGAAGCCCATGGCCGCGATGTCGGCCGGAACGGTGCCCTTCGCCATTTAGTGATCCTTCAGAGTTTGGACATGTGCCGTAACGCTGTCCGCCAATGCGTCCAGGTTGTAGCCTCCTTCGAGCACCGATACCACCCGTCCGCCGCAGACTTTCCGGGCCGCATCCATCAGTTTGGCCGTCGCCCAGGCGAAATCGGTCTCGGTCAGCCGCAGTTCCCCCAAGGGATCGTCCTTATGGGCGTCGAAACCGGCGGAAACGATCAGCAGGCCCGGCTTGAAGGCCTCCAGCGCCGGCAGGATCTCGTCGGCAAAACGGCTGCGGAAAATGTCCGAGCCGGACCCCGCCGCCAGCGGCACATTCACGATCGTCCCGTGGGCGCCGCGCTCGCGCACCCCGCCCGTGCCCGGATAAAAGGGGTACTGGTGGGTGGACGCATAAAAAGCATCCGCATCGTCCCAGAACATCTCCTGGGTGCCGTTGCCGTGGTGGACATCGAAATCGACCACGGCGACTCTTCGATGGCCATGCGCCGCCCGCGCATGCATGGCGCCGACGACCGCGTTGTTCACCAGGCAGAAGCCCATCGCCCGCGTGGACTCGGCGTGATGCCCCGGCGGGCGTACCGCGCAGAAGGCGTTGGCCGCCTCCCCCTTGGCCACGGCATCCACCGCGCGCACCACCGCGCCGGCGGCGCGCCGCATCGCCTCGCCCGAGCCCGGCGAGATCACGGTGTCCGCGTCGATCTGCCGCAGGGCGTGATCGGGAATCGCGTCCAGAATTCGGGGCACGAAGTCGCCCGGGTGCGCGCGCGCCATGGCCTCCAGGCTCGCGTACGGCGCTTCTTCGCGGATCAGCCCCCGGAACGCGTCCTGCTCCATCGCCTTCAGCACCGCGCGTAAACGGTCGGGGCGCTCCGGGTGATAGGCGCCGGTCTCGTGCGCGAGGCAGTCGCCGTGTGTGAGGAACAGTGTCGTCATATGTTCTTTTTACTTCCCCTCGCCTGAAAGGAGGAGGTTGGGAGGGGGTCGTTTTTTGTTGTAGTTTTCATCTTAACAAAAACGGCCCCTCCCTGACCCTCCCCTTTTCTGGGGAGGGAATAAAAGCAAACTCATGTCCTACAGAATCGGCATAGACCTCGGCGGCACCAAGATCGAAGCCGTCGCGCTGGCAAAAGACGGCGCCGAGCGATTCCGTCAAAGGGTGGCCACGCCCGCGGGCAACTACGAGGCGACCGTCCGCGCCATCGCCGGTCTTGTGCGCGCGGCCGATGCGGCTCTCGGCGAAAACGCCAGCGTCGGCGTCGGCATTCCCGGCGCAATCTCGCCCGCGACGGGCCTGATCAAAAACGCCAACTCCACCTGTCTCATCGGTCACGCCCTCGACAAGGACATCGCCGCCGCCGTGGGCCGTCCGGTGCGTCTTGGCAACGATGCCGACTGCTTCGCGCTCTCCGAAGCCGTCGACGGCGCGGCGGCCGATGCCTCTATCGTGTTCGGCGTCATCCTCGGCACCGGCGTCGGCGGCGGTCTCGTGATCGACCGGCGCCCGGTCGGTGGACCCAACGCGATCACGGGCGAGTGGGGCCACAATCCCCTGCCCTGGCCGACGGACGAGGAACGCCCCGGCCCCAAATGCTATTGCGGCCGCACCGGCTGCATCGAAACCTTTTTGTCGGGGCCCGGCCTCGCGCGCGATCACGGCCGAGGCTGGACGGCGGAACGGATCGCCGCCTCCGACGATCCCGGCGCACGCGCCGCCATGGACCGCTACGTCGAGCGCCTTGCGCGCGGCCTCGCCCACGTCGTCAACATCGTCGATCCGCATGTGATCGTGCTGGGCGGCGGCCTCTCGCGCGTCAGCCGGCTTTATGAAGATGTCCCGCGCCTCTGGTCGGCGGGCGTGTTCTCGGATGCGATTGCAACGAAGCTGGTCCCGCCCCGCTACGGCGATTCCTCGGGCGTGCGCGGCGCCGCGTGGCTGTGGAATGATCTCAGCACTCCGGCTTCACCGGTTCCAGATCGATCAGCTTGAAGCCGATCGTGAAAGTGCCGAAGTCCTGGGTCATCGCGCGGCTGATGCCCGACGGCAGAATCTGCATGCCGAGCTCGTATTCCGGGATCGGCGCCGTCGACGCCGCCGGGAAGTAGGCGAGGCTCATTGGGAAATAGGCGCCGCCGCTCACGGCCGCCGGATCTTCCTTTTTCAGCACCGCCGCGGCCTTGCGCGATCCGGCGATCGCGGCCGTTACGACAAACGGCCCCTGATCGAACGAACCGTCGATCACCGCGCTGCTGAAGAACTTCTTTCCGGCGGCGGCGCTTTCAAGCAGCGCAATGGTGTGTGCGGTGGACAGCAGCGTGCCCGGCGCGAGATCGAAGCTGACCGTCTTTTCGCCTTCATAAGTGGCGGTGCCCGAACCGTCTTCCTTCAGCGTGATGGTGCCGCGATAGGTCTTCTCGGGCTTGCCGTTCTCGAGCGTATGCATCGTGAAGCTCGAGAAGCGGCCGTTCTTGGCCTCCCACGATGCGTAGCGCTGATCGACCTTCTGGGTATTTCCGTCGGCGAAAGCCAAGTCCATCGCGATGCTGCTTTCGATGGTGTAGCCCTCGCACCGGTCCGCCAGTGTGTAGATCATGCTGCCGCGCGCGGCGCGCACGCCGTCGCCGGGTTTTGTGCGCAGGAGGGTGAGTTCGTAGATCGCTTTGTGCGAGGCCAGCGGCTGGTGCGGTTTAGCGACCGTGGGCGCGGCGGCCGCCGAAGCGGAGCGTTCGGATGGGGGCGCCACGGTCAGCGCGAGACCGACAACCACGCCCGCGCACAAGTTCCGCATCGACTTCATCAACCTCACTCCGTAGCCTCGACCCAAACCGTCACGCGCCAACGGCCGCGATTCGCCCAATTCGCTTTTGACTCAAAACGGAATTGCGCCCGGAACGCCGGTTCCTGAACCTACCCCGATCGCGGGCCGTCTGAATTGTTATATTGTTAAATCAAGCGATTTTGACCTGAAAAAGCTTTGTCCGGCATACCTCGGGGCGCAGGGTTTTCCCTTATCATGATTCCAGGTTGAAGGTTCGCTCCTAGCACCAACTTAGTTTGTTGACTGAGCGATCAACCATTCCGAGAATGCCGCCAAATTTGGGGGTACGGAGATTTGGGGATGTCCGGGGCGCCGGAATTCAAGCGCAAAGCCGCTCTGGATTCCGATCCATCTTCGAAGTCGATCGTCACAAAGCTGACGCAGCTTGTCCACTTCACGGAACAGGCCTCGCCGGCGCGTGAATCGGAAGGAACGGGCGCGATCATGGAAATCGCGAAGCTCGCGCACGCCCTCGTCGCGGAGATCACCGACCATCTGAAGAGCCAGGAGCGCCGGATCGGCGAACTCGAAAATCTGGCCACCACGGACGGCCTGACGCGCGTCCTGAACCGCCGCGGCTTCGAGGAAGCGCTCACGCACGAACTTTCCGTCGCCCGCCGTCACGGCGTCGGCGGCGTGCTCATCTTTGTCGACCTCGACGAGTTCAAGCCCGTCAACGACACCTACGGCCATGCGGCCGGCGACGAAGTGCTGCTGACCGTCGCCAACCTCCTGCGCGGCCACATCCGCGACACCGACTACATCGGCCGTCTCGGCGGCGACGAATTCGCGATCCTTCTGCCGCGCTCCAATAAACGTAACGGTGTGCGCCGCGCCGAAGACCTCGACCGCAAGCTCAACAACGCCTACGCGGCCTGGGACAACAATCAGATCGCGATCAAGGCCAGCTGCGGCGTGCACATGTATGCCTCCAAGGCCGAGGTGAAGCCCCTGCTCGAGGCCGCCGACGCGGCCATGTACAAGATCAAGCAGGAACGCCGCGCCCGCCTGAACCTGAAAGTTCGCTAGGCTTAGCTCCCCCATTTCGCGTTAGACTGTTTCCCGGCCGTTCGCCCAATCGTGATTCGTGGGCCGGTATGGCCTGCGTACACTTCGCGTCTGAAACGAGCAGCGGGGACACATGAAATTTCATCCGGCCTATCTTTCGCTCCTGGCGCTTTTGGCGCCGTCCGAAGCAAGCTCACACTTCTATTTAATGGAGCCCACGCCGATCCTGACCCAGGACGAGCGCGGCAATCCTCAGAAAGCCGAGCCTTGCGGCGGCACGAAGAGCGGCTCGACGCCGGCGACAGGCGTCGTCACGCCGGTCAAAGGCGGCGCGCGGTTTCATATCAAGATCAAGGAAACCGTCTATCACCCGGGGCACTACCGCATCGCGCTGGCGGGCCAGCCCATCGATCTGCCGGCCGACCCGGAAACCGTGACCCGCGAAACGGAAAAAGGTCCGCGCTCGGTCTCGGCCAAGATCGATCCGAACCCGAAGCCGCCCGTGCTCGCGGACGGGCTGTTCGTGCACACCGAGCGTTTTGAGCCGGGCCACATCTGGGAAACCGACATCCGCATCCCGAACATCGATTGCGAGAACTGCACCCTGCAGGTCATCCAATGGATGGCCGACCATAGCTTCAATCCCGAAGGCGGCTACACCTACCACCACTGCGCCGAGCTGAAGATCACCGCCGATCCCGCCATGCCGCGCGATCAGGGGTGGCTGAAGAAATAAGCCAGCGTCCCGCGCCAATAAAAAAGGCCGGTCCTCGCGGACCGGCCTTTTCTGTTTCCGAGCGGACGACTATTTCGCGGCGTCCGTCTTCACGTCCGCTTTCACCGCTTCCTTCGGCAGATCGAGCTTGATGTGCAGCTCTTTCAGCTGGCGCGGCGTGACGGTGTTCGGGGCCTGCATGAGCAAGTCTTCCGCGCGGCCGGTCATCGGGAACAGGATCACTTCGCGGATGTTCGGCTCGTCGGCCAGCAGCATGACGATTCTATCGATGCCCGGGGCCGAACCGCCGTGCGGCGGGGCGCCGTGCTTGAACGCGTTCAGCATGCCGCCGAAACGGCTTTCGACATCGGCTTGCGTGTAGCCGGCGATTTCGAACGCCTTGTACATGATGTCCGGGCGGTGGTTACGGATCGCGCCCGAGGACAGCTCGATGCCGTTGCACACGATGTCGTATTGGAACGCCTTGATCTCCAAGGGGTCCTTGTTCATCAGCGCGTCCATCTCGCCTTGCGGCATCGAGAACGGGTTGTGGCTGAATTCGATCTGGCCCGTGTCGGCGTTGCGTTCGTACATCGGGAAATCGACGATCCAGCAGAAGGCGAACTGTTCGGCGTCGAGCAGGTTCAGCTCGTTGCAGATCTTGGTACGCACGAGGCCGGCGAACTTCGCGGCCACGGCCGGCTGGTCGCAGACGAAGAACACGGAATCGCCGTCCTGCGCGCCGGTGACGGCCTTGATCTGCGCGACGCGGTCGGCGTCAAGGTTCTTGGCGATCGGGCCCGCCGGGCCGTCGGCCTTGAACTGGATGTAGCCGAGACCGCCGGCGCCGTTTTCACGGGCCCATTCGTTCAGCTTGTCGAACCAGCTGCGCGGCTGATCGGAGGATTTCGGGCCGACGACGGCGCGCACGATGCCGCCCTTGTCGATGTTCTTGGCGAACAGCCCGAAGCCCGAGCCTTTGAAGGCCGGGGTGACGTCGGTGATGAGCAAAGGATTACGCAAGTCCGGCTTGTCGCTGCCGTACTTGGCCATCGCATCGTCGAAGGTGATGCGCGGGAACGGCGTCTTGGTCACGCGGCGGCCCTTGCCGAACTCCTCGAACACGCCCGCGAGCACGGGGGCAATGGTGTCGAACACATCGTCCTGGGTCGCGAAGGCCATTTCGAAGTCGAGCTGGTAGAACTCGCCCGGCGAACGGTCCGCGCGGCTGTCTTCGTCGCGGAAACACGGCGCGATCTGGAAGTAGCGATCGAAACCCGAGGTCATCAGCAGCTGTTTGAACTGCTGCGGCGCCTGCGGCAGGGCGTAGAACTTGCCCGGGTGGATGCGCGAGGGCACCAGGAAGTCGCGTGCGCCTTCCGGCGACGAGGCGGTCAGGATCGGGGTCTGGAATTCATGGAATCCCGCGTCCCACATGCGCTTGCGGATCGAGGCGATGACCTTCGAACGCAGCAGCATGTTGTCGCGCATCTTCTCGCGGCGCAGATCGAGGAAGCGATAGCTGAGACGCATCTCTTCCGAGTATTCCTGCTCGCCGGCCACCTGCATGGGGAGCACGGCCGCTTCGGACAGGATGGAGACTTCCTTCACGACCAGCTCGATATGGCCCGTCGGGAGCTTGTCGTTCACCGTCTCGGCCGAACGCGGCACCACTTTGCCGAGCACGCTGATGACGCTTTCGGGACGGACCGCTTCCAGGATCTTGAACACCGGGGCCGAGATATCGGCCACGCACTGGGTGATGCCGAACTGGTCGCGCAGGTCCACGAACAGCAAATTCCCGTGATCGCGCTTGCGGTGCACCCAACCCGCGATCTTCACTTCCTTACCTGCATCCTCCTGGCGAAGGGCGCCACAGGTATGTGAACGGTAGCGGTGCATCGGCTCTAATCCTTGACTAAGGGACGGAAATTTGGGTCGAAATCGGGGGGCGGCCGATAGGACCGGAACCCCTTTTAAGCGGGCGTGAAAGCACACTGAACCCCGCCTTTTGTCAAGCGCCGAGGCTTTTCCGTGGGTTGCGGTGCGCCCCCTTAAGAGGCTAAGACACTGCCCCATGACGTTGATTACAGACACGGACGCGCTCAGCGCACTATGTGACCGGCTGAGCCAGACCGAGTTCGTGACGGTCGACACCG
>JADZAK010000029.1 GCA_020852595.1 Rhodospirillaceae bacterium | reverse complement strand
TGCGCGCCGCCGAGGTCCGGCGCCTTTGCCGGCGCGGACGGCACCGGGTAGAGCGTGACAAGCGCGGCACTCAGGGTATTGGCGAGACGCGCGACGTCCGGCGGCGCGGCGCGGTTCGCGATCGCTTCCATCAGACCTTGCGCCTGGGCGATCAGGTCGTCCTGTCCGCTCTTCGCGGGCAACATGGCGAGACGCGTGTGAATGGTCGCGGCGAATTCTGTCATTTCGGCGTATTCGCCGTCGCTGATCACCGCGCCGTCGGCGACGGCGCCCACGTAGTCCACAGCGATGTAATCCACGAGCTGCCAAATCTGGCGCACATCAGCGACCGGGTCCGCGACCGGAGCGGCCACCGGAGCGGAAAGCACGGCAGCGGCCGGCGCGGCGCTGTCTTGCGCGTGAGCGTGCGGCCCGAGAGCCGCACCCGCGCACAGCGCGATCAGAAAAGAAAACCGCCGAAAGAAAATCGTCGCCTGCGCCCGCATCGCCTTGATCCTTAATGTGCCCACAACCAGCATATGCCGGTGTATTGCAATTAAGAATGGTTCGCAAGGTTATTCGGTGCGCGCGGGGTCTCCATGCGGAGAAATCCGCCGGCCGCTGCGCGCGGAAAGCCCGGCGTTATACGAAAATCGCGGGTGACTCTTAGGACGCGGGGCGGCGTGCATCTTCTGATCGCCGACGGCTTTGCCGATCTTTTCCTTCGCGCGGCCCGCGACGGTTTTCGCGGCGCCCGCGATACGGTTCTTATTCACGGACAACAGCTTTCACGTTCGAGACAACAATCACCGGACGCCCGAGGCCGAGACCGGCCGCGGCTGTCCGCGCGAGCGGCTCAGGCGAGGTCACGGCGATCCCGGCAGCCGGTGGAGCAACCGGCGCGGGCGCCGCGTCATCGATCAGCAGACCCGGCGCGCGCGCCGGCAAAGCGTGCGGCACATAGCGCTGCGTAAGGGACCTCGGCGGACCAAACGGGGGCGGACCAAGCGGGGGCGGACCAAGCAGGGGCGGGCCAAGCGGCACGGGTGAAGCGATTTCAGATTCATCGCTGGGGGGAACGTAAGACTGCGCACCGGCGGCCGATGAGATCAAAAGCGGAAAGGCGCAGGCGGCGGCACACATGAAAAAGCGGAACATGACAAACTCATATACAAAAGAAGCGGAGCATCCGGTTGCGGACAGAACGAAGAAGCAGCCCGCGAGGTTCCCCGGCGAGGCTGCGAAAACCCAGTAAAATCAGGCAAAACCGTGGTATCGCGTCCCGCGTCGGCTCAATGTTTGAGCGGGACCGGACGGCCATCGCGGAAAGCGGCGATGCCGGTGACCGCGCCGTGCGACTGTTTCATGATCACGACGGGGCTGGAGCCGTATTTAGACGAAAAGCGTGCGACGACGCGCGCGCGTTCCTCATCCGGAGCGGCGCAGAACCACTCGAGATGACCGTCTTGTTGTTCGAGGAATAATGCGTACATGGCGCGCCCGGCAAACGATCACAGCCGACATCACGGCGAGGATGCCGAATCAACGCCGCCATGCCTGCGAAAGTTGCGGGGGACGCGCGCACATGCCCCAATGTTGCCGAGGTTGCCGCCCGAACCAAATTCGCGCGAACGCGTTAGGGATGCATGATCGGCGAACCCACCTTCCATGCTCTCAAACTCGACAACCCGTTCTCGGGCCGGATCGCCAAGCCGTTCGACGCGCCGTTCTCCCAGCAGCGCGAATTGTCGTACAGCTGCGGATGCTGCGGCCAGCGGGTGAATGCGCGCGATCTGGGCCAGGTGTTTCACCACGAAACGCCGGGCCATCGGCCGATCCCGCCGCAGCTGGTGAGCTGACGCGAGTCGCGCGCTCCGGTGCGGCTCCGCTCTCCCGCACAGCCCGCGCAACGCGGTTGCGCGGCAAAAATCTTAAAAGCGCTGCGGGAACCTTTCCTTTTCGCCGCGCGTTCATGTGGCGGAGGGATATCGCCCAGCACACGCGCTTATTGTATTGGCGCAACACTCTGAGAAATAAGTCAAAAATACGCGTTTGCAGCCTTGCGGCGTGACGTTCCTCTCGCCATGGTGCGACCGTGCGATCCCCCCTTCGCACACGCTTTATCGGAGAATAAGCATGAAAAGACTATCCGTCGCGCTCATGGCCGCCGCAGCCAGTGTCGCGATCTCGACCTCGGCGCACGCCGTCGATCCGGGCGGTTACTTCTCGCTCGGCGCCGGCCTCAACATGACCCAGAAAGACCGCGTCAATCTGACGGGCCTCCCGACGTCGACCGCCGGCGCGAAGATGTCGTTCGACAACGGCTGGCTCGGCAACATCGCCGGCGGCTACAAAATGGATTCCGGCTTCCGCCTGGAAATGGAATTCGGCTACCGCAACGCCGGCATCAAGGGCGTGCAGGCCGTTCCGGCCGGCGGCAAAGCCAAGACCTGGGACATCGGCCTCAACGGCCTTTATGACTTCCAGAAAATGGGCGGCGTCGTGACCCCGTACATCGGCGCCGGGATCGGCTACGCCGAAACCAAGCTGAAGAACGTCAACAGCCTGGGCGCGCTGTACAACAACACCGACACGCACCTGCAGTGGCAGGCGATCGCCGGCGTTGAAGGCCCGATCAGCGACCGCGCCGCGTGGTTCATCGACTACCGCTACATCGCCGTGCCGAATCTCTCGTTTGCCTCGCGCGGCGCCGAGCAGATGACGGACTTCGACAACAAGAGCCACAACATCCTGTTCGGCGTGCGCTTCTCGTTCGCGAAGCCGGCTCCGGCTCCCGCCCCGGCTCCGGCCGCGGCTCCCCCGCCCCCGCCGCCGCCGCCTCCCCCGCCGCCGCCGCCTCCTCCTCCGCCGCCGGTGCCGCAGAAGTTCCTGGTGTTCTTCGACTTCGACCGCTCGAACATTCGCGCGGACGCCCAGAAGATCATCACGGAAGCGGCCGCTTATGCGAAGAAGAACGGCAAGGTCCGCATCAACACGACCGGTCACGCCGATACGTCGGGTACGCCGACGTATAACCTGGCGCTGTCCGAACGCCGCGCCCGCGCGGTGAAGGCCGAGCTGATCAAGCAGGGCTTCAAGGACGCGGAAGTCGTCGTGATGTTCAAAGGTGAGTCCGAGCCGCTCGTTCAAACCGGTGACGGTGTGAAAGAGCCTCAGAACCGCCGCGTTGAAATCGTGATGGACTAGGCTGACTCTCCCGCGCTCCAATCCAAGCTGGAGCGCGGGACGCTCTTAAAAGGCGCCGGGTTTTCGAACCCGGCGCCTTTTTTGCTTTTAAGCCGCGGTGACATTCCCGCAACCGGCGAAAGTGGAAACAAAAAGCCCCGTACCCGCGTTCTGTGTATCGAAGTCTTCCTACCGCCTCCGCTCGTGGGACAGCCGGCGCGGTGAAGAGGAGATGAGACAAAAAACCGAGGTGCGAAACCAATGCCGTTTCATGTCACACACACCACGACCCCGGAGCAGGCCATCGACATGGCCTATGAACTTGGCACGTCGCTGCGCGCGACGGGATGGCCCCGCTCGCGCGAGCAATACGCGCGCGATCTGTGGGTGGACTATGAATTCAGGAACGATCCTTTGCGGCCGTTTCTGAACGCGGGATTCACCGCCGGATACACGGGCGGACGCAAACCGACGTCCACGGATCTTCATTAAAGTTGCAGGGACCGCGCGCCCTGTTACCGGGGCAGGGCGCTTTCGATCTGCTTGGCCTTCGTCAGGCGATCCTTCACGCTCGCCGTCATTGTGCCGGCGAATCTTTGAAAATTGTCGGCGCCGGTTTTCGCAAACGCGGCGTGAAGATCGAGCGCTTCTTCATGTCCGGCGATCTGCATGCTCATGTACATCTTGTTGAAGTCTTCCATGCCACGTTCATGAGCTTGTCGAGCATCGCCTGCTTCTCGGCATCGAGCGCCGTGGGCGGTTTCACCTCCACCTTGGCCTCCTCGAGCTCCATCTTCAGTCTGTTGGCGGAATCGGTGTGCTCGGACACCATCTGCTGGGCGAACCGGCGAATCGCGGGATCCTGGGAACGCTGAAGCGCGAGCCGGCTCGCCTTCACCTCGAACAGGTCCGCAGCCGAAGCCTCCTCGACATATTTCATGAGATCGACGGTATGGGACTTGGGATCCTGTTTGGCCGTTTGGGCGGGCGGCCGGCGCGGCGAGAAGAGGACGTGTGTCGTCATGATTGACGCACGCGATGCGTTCGCATCGCGCTATGCACAACTGAGATGAGATTCAATCGAGGCGCTTAAGCTTTTTTCTTGGCGGATTCGCGGTCGAGCAGCACGCGTTTACGCGCGACTCCCCAGCGGTACCCCGACAAGGCGCCGCCCTTGCGCACCACGCGGTGACACGGGATCGCGACCGCGATGGCGTTCGCGGCACAAGCGCTTGCAACGGCCCGCACCGCCGCGGGCGCGCCGATCTTGGCGGCGAGTTCCGCGTAGGTGACTCTGCGGCCCGCGGGGATCTTACGCAGCGCCCGCCAGACGCGTTCCTGGAACGCGGTGCCTTGCACATCGAGGGGCAAGTCGAGCCCCACGCCCGGTCTTTCAACAAAGGCGATGACCTTGGCCACGGTGCTTTCGAACGTCGCGTCGCCGCCGATCAATTGCGCCTTTGGGAAGCGCTCCTCGAGCTCGCGCAGAAGCGCTTCCGGATCGTCGCCGAGAGAAATCGCGCAGATGCCTTTTTCGCTCGCCGCGACAAGGATGGCGCCGAGCGAACATTCGGCGAGCGCGAAGCGGATCTGCGCGCCGGTTCCGCCGCGCCGGTAATCACCGGGTTTCATGCCGAGGATTTCCGCCGACTTCTCGTAGAAGCGGCTGGACGCGTTGAAGCCCGCATCGAAAGCCGCGGCGGTCACCGATGCGCTGCGCGGCAGGCGCGCACGGACTTCGCGCGCGCGGTGGGCCTGGGCATAGGCTTTCGGCGTCAGGCCCGTCGCCGCTTTAAAGAGCCGGTGAAAATGGAACGGGCTGAGGCCGACGGTCTTGGCGAGTGCGGCGGTGGACGGCGAGTCTTCGCGGCTTTCGATCATGCGGCAGGCCCAGGCGATGGTCGCGCTTTGCGCGGCGGCGCGCGAAGGACCCGCCGGCTTGCAGCGTTTGCACGCGCGGAAGCCCGCCGCCTCGGCGTCGCGCGGCGTGGCGTGGAAGCTGACGTTGCGCGGATTGGCGAGGCGGGCGGCGCAGGAGGGCCGGCAGTAAACGCCGGTCGTCTTCACGGCATAATAAAAGCTGCCGTCCGCGCGCGGGTCTTTCGCGACGACAGCCGCCCAGCGCGGGTCCTGTTCGGTCGGGGTGACAGCGGATTTGCGAAGAGCGCTCATGGGTTTTCCTTTTAGCACGTCGGGACATGCGGGAAAAATGGCAGGGCCGGACCGCCGCCGCATCCCGCTGCTTGCTCTCAAATCGGGAAAATTCGCCGCCGGCCTGGCGGGCGCCGACACGCCATGGCGGAGGCGGAACGGAGCCGCTAAGGTCGGGACCCTTCGGGGGGCTTTCCATGACCGGCGCGGCGGGCGTATCCACCACACCAGGCGACGACGGCTTCTACCTGCCGGCCGACGATGCGCGGCATGCGCAAATCTGGCTGCCGTGGCCGCGCGAACCCGGCCTTCAAAAAATGGTCGCGCGCATCGCGCAGGTTGCGGCGCGTTATGAACCGGTGTCGCTGATTGTTTCGCCGGGCGCGGAAGAGGCCGCGCGCAAGGCGTGCGGCGGCGCGGCTATTGTTTCGCTGCGCCACGGCTCGGCGCGCCTGCGCGATATCGGGCCGAGTTTTCTGGTGGACGGTAAAGGCGGCGCGGCCGCGGCCGACTGGGGATTCGGCGGCTGGGGCGGACGCGCGGAAACCGGAACCGACGGCACGTTCGCGCATGAACTTCTCGGCCACGAAGAAGTGCGGCGTTTTCGCACACCGCTGAAACTCGAAAGCAGCGCCTTTGTCGCCGACGGTGAAGGCACGGTGATCGCGCTGGCGGAAAGCGTGTTCGACGGCGCGCGCAATCCCGGCCTGACGCGCCTTGAGGGTTTCGCGATTCTCCAACGCTGGTTGGGCGGCGCACGCGTGATCTGGCTGGAGCTGGCCCTGCCCGACGATACGCTGTGCACCGACGTGCGCATGCTGGCGGCGTTTCTGGCGCCGGGTGTCGTTGCCGCGGCGGCGGCGCCGGACGGCCATCCCCACGCCGGGGCGCTGCGTGTGGCGCGAAGCGCGCTCGCGCGCGCCAAGGACGCGGCGGGGCGCGCGCTGACGCTGATCGATCTTTGCGTGCCCGCGCCGGTGATGCGGCATGGCCGCGTGCTGCCGCTGTCCTACACCAATTTCCTCGCGTTGAACGGCGCGCTGCTGGTGCCGGTGTTCGATGCGCCCACCGACGAGAATGCGCTCGAGGTTCTGGGACGCGCGTTTCCGGGCCGTGCGGTCGAGCCCATCCCGGCGCTGGACCTCGCGGCGCACGGCGTGTCGCTGACCGCTCTCGCCCTGCCGCAACCGGCGCGTCTCCTGCAACGCGGCCGCGCGACGACCTTGCCCCGCTCGGCCTGGGCGCAACCCGTGCCGGACGTGGAAGCGATCCTGCAGAAATATATCGATATGGCGGGCGGGGCGGGCTGACGCTCTAGCCGGCCAGGAAATCCGGTGAAGGACCGGCGGCCTGCGTTAGGACATTTGCGCGCGTGCGGCCTTTGGCGAGCGGTTTCGCCCGGCGGCCGCCGGCGGCGGAGATGCGTTCCTGAAAGGCGTCGTCGCCGAGCGCCCAACCGCGGTTGGTGGCGCCGCGGATGGCGGCGAGCATGTCTTCGGTCAGCGGATCGGCGAACAACGCGCGATAGGATTCAGCGCGCGCGGACGCGTCGGCACCGAGGGACTCATAAAGCGCATGCGGGGTGACGAGCGGATCGGCGGCGGCCAGCGCGTTCGCCCGGTGACTCGACCAACGGTATGAGGCCGGATCGGGCGAGAGGGCCGCGCGCACCGGGTTCAGCTCGATATAGCGGGCGACACGCATGAAGTAGGTGTCGGTATCGACGACGGTCGCGCGGTAGCGCCCTTCCCACAGCGTGCCCGAGCGTTCGATGCGCCGGTTCAGATAGCGCACATAGCGCCGCCCGACCGACTGCATGGTGCGCGGAAGGCTCTCGGCGTCCTGCGGCGAGGCGAGCAGGTGGATGTGGTTGGGCATCAGCGCGTAGGCGTGAATCGAAAGGCCGTAGCGCTCGGCGGCGTCGCCCAGCCACCCCAGGAAAGAAGTGGCGTCGTCGCGGGTAAAAAAGATGCGGCTTTTATTATTGCCGCGCTGGATCACATGCAGGGGCTGATCCGCCACAAAATACCGGCCCAGGCGCGCCATCTAACCCCCTGAAATAACGAACGGAAAATCATAATACATTTTGGGGTCAGAGTAAATTAAAGAAATGGAGTCTGACCCCAAATCTTTTGAGGCCAAATCGGATGGGCAAAAATTGCCGGTTTAAACGAGGTGTTAACCACAGGCGGGCAAAAGTTAACGGGCTAGAGAGCGTTTTCGCCGCCGCCGGAACGGTGCGCGGCTCGAGGTTCAAGAGGGTTCGAGGATGGCCGAACAAACAGCGCAACCAGGCGGGGCGAGCGTCCCCGCGCCGGCCGGCACGTCCGCGGTTGCGCAAGGCGGCGCGTTCCCGAGTTTCGATTTCGGGCGGATGAGCGACCGCGTCGCGACCTCTTTACGCCGCGGCGATCTCGGCTTCGCGATGGGCTTGGTGCTCATCATGGTCGTGCTCATCATGCCGCTGCCGGCATGGCTGCTCGACATCTCGCTGGCGCTTTCGATCACCCTCGCCGTCTTGATCATGATGACCGTCGTGTTCATCAGCCGCGCGATGGAGTTCAACTCCTTCCCGGTCGTGCTGCTGATCGCGACCCTTTTGCGTCTCGCCCTCAACCTCGCCTCGACCCGCCTCATCCTGAGCCACGGCCACGAAGGCACCCACGCCGCCGGCCACGTCATTCAGGCGTTCGGCGGCTTCATCATGGGCGACAACTTCATCATCGGGGTGATCGTCTTCGCGATCCTCACCCTCGTGAACTTCATGGTCATCACCAAGGGCTCGACGCGCATCGCCGAAGTGACGGCGCGCTTCACCCTGGACGCCATGCCCGGCAAGCAGATGGCCATCGACGCCGACCTTTCGGCGGGGCTGATCGACGAGCAGGAAGCGCGCGCGCGCCGCGAAGACCTGCAGAAAGAAAGCGACTTCTTCGGCGCCATGGACGGCGCGTCGAAATTCGTGCGCGGCGACGCGGTCGCCGGCCTCATCATCACGGCCATCAACGTCATCGGCGGCATGATCATCGGCATGGCCCAGCGCGGCCTGCCCTTCGCCGAAGCCGCCGACACCTATACCCGCCTGACCGTCGGCGACGGCCTCGTCACCCAGATCCCGGCGCTCGTCGTTTCCACCGCCGCCGGTCTCATGGTCTCGAAGGGCGGCATCAAGGACACGATGGACTCGGCGCTCGCCGCGCAGTTCACCAAGAACCCCAAGGCGCTCGGCATGAGCAGCTTCCTCGCGGTGTGCATGGCCGTCCTGCCGGGCGTGCCGGCGCTGCCGTTCCTTCTGCTCGCCGGCGTCACCGGCGGCATCGCCGCCTATGTTTCGTTCCAGAACGGCGCCAAGGCCACGAAGGCCAAGCAGCTCGAAGAGATCAAGTCGAAGCAGGAAGTGCCGGTCCAGGAAGAGCCGATCAGCCAGGCCATGAAGATCGACATGGTGCGCCTGGAGCTGGGTTACGGCCTCCTGTCGCTGATCAACAACGACAACAAGCGCCTCACCGACCAGATCAAGTCGCTGCGCCGCGCGCTGGCCACCGACATGGGCTTCGTGATGCCCGCGGTGCGCATCCAGGACAACATGCAGCTGCCGGCGAACTCCTACGCCGTCTACATCAAGGAAGTCGAAGCGGGCAAAGGCGACCTGCGCCCGAACATGCTGCTCGTCATGGATCCGCGCGGCGAAGAAATCTCGCTGCCGGGCGAGCGCACCAAGGAGCCGACCTTCGGCCTGCCCGCGCTGTGGATCGATCCGGCCAACCGCGAGGAAGCCCTGTTCCGCGGCTACACCGTCGTGGACCCGCCGACCGTCATCACCACGCACCTCACCGAAGTCGTGCGCGACAACATGGCCGAGCTGCTCTCGTACACCGAGACGCAGAAGCTGCTCAACGAACTCGACAAGGAACAGCAGAAGCTCATCGGCGAAGTCGTCCCGTCGCAGATCTCGGTGGCCGGCATCCAGCGCGTGCTGCAGAACCTGCTCAACGAACGCATCTCGGTCCGCGACCTTCCGACCATCCTGGAAGGCATTTCGGAAGCCTGCGCCATTACCCGCAACGTGCTCATGATTTCCGAGCATGTGCGCGCGCGCCTCTCGCGCCAGTTGTCGGACAAGAACGTCGACGAGAACGGAGTCATACCGTTGGTTGCGCTCTCGCCGGAATGGGAACAGGAATTCGCCGAGTCGCTCACCGGTCAAGGCGACGACCGCCAGCTCTCCATGGCGCCGTCGCGGCTGCAGGACTTCATCACGGCCGTGCGCCAGAACTTCGAGCGCTTTGCGATGCAAGGGGAAACCCCTGTGCTTCTGACATCGCCGACCGTCAGGCCTTACGTGCGCTCGATTATCGACCGCTTCCGGCCCATGACCGTGGTAATGTCACAGAACGAAATTCATCCGAAGGCGAAGATCCGGACCGTGGGTCAGATCTAGCTGAAAGAGCGACAGGGGCCAGGAGCGCCGGACGCGGCGTGAGACTGGTGCGGGGATTGGATGCGGCTTAAGTCGTACAATGCGCCGACCATGGCGGAAGCCATGCGCATGGTGCGTGAGGAACTGGGGGACGATGCCATCATCGTCTCGACCCAGCGGGCCTCCGACGGCCAAGGCGTGCGCATCACCGCCGCGCTGGAAGACCCGGCCGACGACGAGGCCATCGCCAGCGCGCTGTCGGGCCGCAACACCACCCCGTTCGCCGAAAAAGTCCGTGAAGCCCTCGAGTACCACGGCGTGCCCGCGCGCCTGGTCGAGAAGATGGTGCAGGCCGCGACCGCCGTCGAAGTCGGCTCGCCCACCATGGCCTGCGCGACGGCCCTCGAAGACCATTTCGATTTCGCGCCTTTGCCCGAACGCAAGTCGCCGCGCCCCTTCATGCTGGTCGGCCCGCCGGGCTCGGGCAAGACCATCACCTGCTCGAAGCTCGCCGCGCGCGCGCGCCTCGCCGGACGCCCGGTCGGCGTCGTCACGGCGGACACGATCCGCGCCGGCGCGATCGAACAGTTACAGGCTTTCACCAGCATCCTTGAAGTCGAACTGCGCCAGGTGCGCGGCCCCGATCAACTGGGCCTCGCCGTCAACGAGATGATGAGCCGCTATGACCTGGTGTTCATCGACAGCCCGGGCCTGAACCCGTTCAGCCAGCACGACATGGATTACCTGCGCAACCTCGTGAACGCGGCCGACGTGGAGCCGATTCTCGTGCTCGCGGCCGGCGGCGACGCGCAGGAAGCGGCGGATATCGGCGAGGCGTTCGGCGCCTCGGGCGCGACGCGCCTGCTTGCCACGCGCCTGGACATGACGCGCCGCCTCGGCGCGATCCTGGCGGCGGCCGACGCCGGTCAGTTGATGTTCAGCGAAGTCAGTTTGAACCCGCATGTGGCCACCGGCTTGTGCGCGGTCAATCCCGTTTCCATGGCGCGGCTTATACTGCCGCCCGAAGAAGAGCTTCAGCCGCGCGTGGAAGAGCCGCCCGCGCAAGTGCTGCGCCCCACCGGCATCCGTTCCGAGGTCAAGAGATGACGACGACTGTTCCCCCCGGCGTGCGTTCGCTGGGTTCCGCGCCCACGGCTGGTCAGGCGAGCGCCGGCCCGCGCCTTGCGGGGCGGCCGGCCGTGACGGCCAAGCGCGGACGCCTGATGGCCGTCGCCTCGGGCAAGGGCGGCGTGGGGAAGACGTTTTTCTCCATCACGCTCACCCACGCCCTCGCACGCCGCGGACAAAAGGCGCTGCTGTTCGACGGCGACTTGGGCCTCGCGAATATCGACATCCAGCTCGGCCTCATGCCGCAGTACGACCTCGGCAGCGTGGTCGCGGGTAAACTTTCGCTGAACCAGGCGGCGATGCAGTACGAGCCGGGCGGCTTCGACGTGATCGCCGGCCGTTCGGGCTCGGGTTCGCTCGCCAATATCCCGCTCTCGCGCCTTCAGATCATGGGCGAGGACCTCGCCCTGCTCGCGGGCCGCTATGACCACATCGTGCTCGATCTCGGCGCGGGCGTTGAAAAGTCGGTGCGTCAGTTGGCCAAGGCCGCCGATACGATCCTCGTCGTCACCTCCGACGAACCGACATCGCTCACCGACGCTTACGCCTTCATCAAGATCACGGCGATGGAACGTCCGCAGACGGATATTCGCATCGTGGTGAATGCGTCGAACTCGACGCGCGAAGGCGAGCGCACCTATCAGACGCTGTTCAAGGCCTGCCAGGGTTTCTTGAAAATCTCGCCGCCTTTGGCCGGCATCATCCGCCGCGATGCAAGAGTCCGCGAGTGCATCCGCAACCAGACCCCGATCCTGATCCGCTCGCCATCGTCCGAGGCTGCCATGGATGTGGAAGCCATCGCCGAGCGGCTGCTCGCGCCTTAACGGGCGAAAGCCATGACCACCGTCCCGCCGCCCAACGTTGCCTTGCCGCAAGCGCTGGCCGCGGCAGCGGCGGCGCCGACGATCGTGATCGCCCAGCCGCCGCCGGCCATCGCGGCCCTGCCCGTGGGGACCACGATCGAAGCGATGGTGCTTCCGCCGCCGCCCAACGCGCCCATACCCGCCGCCGCGCCGAACGCGCCCGCGCAGCAAGCCGTCGTGCTGCATACGGCCGTGGGCGATATCGCCGTGCGTCTTCCCATCGCGCTGCCCGAGAAGGCGCACGTCGACCTGGAAGTCGTGCGCGCGACGGCGCAACAAGTGACGGTGCGGATCACGACCGTGGACGGCGCCGCGACCGCGCAATACCTCGCGCAGAACCGAAATCCGGTTCCCGCGGCTGCGCCCGCGCTTCCCCTCGCGCTTGCGCAAACTCAGATTTTGCCGGGCCCGCAGCCGCTCCCGCTCGCCGCGACATGGATGCCGAGCGGTCCCGCGCCGTTTGTGCAAGCGGGAACGATTTCCGCGGTCATCATCCAAGCGCCGGTCGTGGTGGACGCCGCCCCTCGCCAACCGGCGCCCGCCGCGCAAGCGCCGACACCGGCGCAGCCCGCGGCGCCGGCACCACCGCCGACGCTGGCGAGCCTTCCCGTCGGAACCGGAAGCGAACTCGCGCTGAAGATCGTGAGCGTGCAGTTGCCCAATGCCGCGCCCGTCACGGCGCCGCCGCAGCAGCAGGTGCAAACTCCCATCGTTCAACCGCAAGCGCCCGTCGCGCCGAGCGCACCGCCGGCCGTGACGGCGCCGACTCTCACGCCGCCGCCGCCACAGCCGGGCTTGGTTCTGACGAGTGCGCAGCCGCCCGCCTTGCCGCAGCCGCCGGGCGCCGTGCAAGCCGCGCCGCCGCTGGCGACCGTGACGGGCACGGTGATCGCGAACGCCGAGTCCATCCCGGTGGTCGCAATCGAGGACCGGCAAGTGCAACTCAACGTGCGCGCCAATCTGCCGGTGGGCACGAAGATCGTGTTCGAGGTGGCCGCCGCGACGCCGCCGCGCATCGGCGCGCCCCTGCCCCTCCCCCTTCCGGCAAACGCGGCGCCGATGGCGGGACCGGCGGGCGCCTATACCGGTTGGCCGACCTTGGTGGAATCGGTGAGCCTGCTTCAGCGCAGCGATCCCGTGGCCGCGCAGCAGCTCGCGCAGGCGATCCCCGATGGCGGGCCGCGCACGGCGGCCGCCGTGATCTCCTTCGTGCAAGCCATGCGCACCGGCGACGCACGCCAGTGGCCGGGCGACAGCACACTGCGCGCCTTGGAAAAAACCGGTCCACGCGGGGCGCATCTCGCGGGGACATTGTCCGGCGAAGTCGGCGAGTTGTCCGCGCGCGCGCGCGACGCGGGCGGCGCCGAATGGCGCGCGCTGCCGGTGCCGTGGAACGCGGGCGGGCAGATCGACCGCATCGCGCTTATCACGCGCCGCGAGGGGGACGGCGACGCGGACGGCGGCGGCGGCAAAAAAGGCGGCGGCACGCGCTTCCTGATCGATCTCGATCTGTCCCGCCTCGGCGCCATGCAACTCGACGGCATGTTCAAGAAAGAGCTGCGGGCCTTCGACATGGTGCTGCGGACAAAAAACGCGCTGCCGGAGGAGATGCGCCGCGACCTGCTCGGCATCTTCGCCGATGCCAATGGGGCCATGGGCCTCAAAGGCGGGCTGACCTTCCAGGTGACCAAGAAGTTCGCCGACCCTTTAAATGCCGGAAATTCACCCGATAAAGGCGGCCTCTGGGCCTAAAGTTATCGTCTTAACGGCTTCTTTCCAGGTTTTTGGCAAACGGGCCCGATGAGCAACCTGACCCGCGATCCCAAGGGATACTATGTGGCGCTCGGCATTGCCGAGGACGCCGACGCGGACGCTATCAAGTCGGCCTACCGCAACAAGGCCAAGCGCCTTCACCCGGACTTCAATCCTTCGCCCATTGCCGCCAAGCAGTTCCACCGGCTGCACGAAGCCTATGCAACCTTGAGCGATCCGGAAACGCGCGCGGCCTATGACCGTCCGTGGAAGAACGCGCGGAAAGCCGAACCCAAAGCCGAACCCAAAGCCGAACCAAAGCCCGAACCGAAACGCGCCGAATCGAAACGCGCCGAGCAGGCCAAACCCGATCCTCAAGCCCCGCGTCCCAAAGCCGCGTCGGTCGAAGAGCCGGCGCTGTGCCGCTGCGGCAAGATCACCGCGCAGCCGCGCTACGTCGTGTTCGACCTGGTGTGGGGGCGCTTGAAGAAAGTGCAGAAGCGCACTGTGGCGGGCGTGTTCTGCCGCAGCTGCGCCGATCGCGCCGCCGTGCGCGCCTCGCTCGTGACCTGGCTTGCCGGATGGTGGGCCTGGCCGAACGGGCCGAAGGAAACCGTGAAGGCGCTGGTCAACAACATGCGCGGCGGACGCAAGCCCGCCGACCGCAACGCGCGTTTGCTCCTGCGTCAGGCGCGGGCGTTCTGCGCGCGCGGTGAAATGGAGCTGGCCCGCAGCGCCGGAGAACAGGCCTTGGCTTTTGCGAAAGCCACCAACCTTCGCGGTGAAGTCGAGCAATTCCTCGCCCCGCTGTCGGCCTCGATGGGAAACGCGGCGCGCGCCATCAAGGACCGCTGGGCGAAACCCGGCTGGGCGCCGATGGTGCAGATCCTGCCGCTGGCGCTGATCGTCGGCGGCCTCGGCACCTTCGCGATCACCTCTACGCCGGCGCCGCTCACCGACATGGCGCAGAACCTGTACACGAAATTGACCGCCTCCGCGCGGAGCGCACCGGATCAGAATGAAGAAGTCGTCGGACGCGTGTACAGCGTGACCAAAGACGGCGCGGCGGTGCGCACCGGACCGGGCGCGGGCTACCAGATGGAAGCGATGCTGAAGACCGGCACCTTGGTTCTCGCCACGGAAACCGCGCCGGACGGTCGGTGGCTGCGCGTCGTGACCTCCGACGGCACGGCCGGCTTCATGGCCGTGGGCGAGCTCACGCCCGACGTGCCGCTCGATGCGATTAACGATGTCGGCGCTTTCGGCGCGCCGACGCCGGTGAAGGATTAGGCCGTTTCCGCGACCGCGCGGCGGCGGAAGAGATTGAGGCCGATCTCGTTGAGATCTTCTTCTTCCTTGCGCGCAAGCTCGAGCTCTTCTTCCCTGTCGCGATTGGCCTGGGTGACCTCGAGGGTCTTCGAGCGGCGGTAGGCTTCCGCGAGTTCGTCCTGCGCATAAGCCACGCGGGTCTGCACTTCACGCAAGGCCTGCGCCAGGCGCTCGCGCTTCTCATCGCTGAGGGCGATATAGCCCGGCAAGGTGCCGCGCAGTTCGACCGGCGCATTGGCCGCAAAGGCCATTTCCATCTGGATTTCCGCCTCGAGGGCGTGCTGGCGCTCGATGACGGCTTCCTCGTGACGCAGCAGCGTGGCGAGGCTGCGCCGCTTTTCATCGACATCCCACTTGCGGAGACGGATCAGGTTATGAAGGTTTTTCTTCGCCATCTACCGGATCACCGCACGGGCGGGCGGACGCGCACGCCGACCGGGCGCGGCCCGGCGCCGGCGGACGGCGCCATGCGCATCTGCGCGCCTTCGGGCTGCGCTTCGATCACCGGCGCGGAGTTCGGCTGGATCGCCTCGGCGAGGAGTTTGTAGCAGGTCTCGAGATCGGTGTGATCGTCCTTGCCTTGGCGCAGGAATTCCTCGATGCGGGGATAATAGAAGATGGCTTCGTCCACTTCGGGGTTCGACCCCTTGCGGTAGGCGCCGAGGCGGATCAGTTCGGCCATGTCTTCATAAGACGAGATGAGCTTGCGCGCGCGGCGGATCAGCGCGTTCTGCTCGTCGGTATTGCAGCCCGGCATGGTGCGCGAGATGGACTTCAGGATGTTCATGGCCGGATAACGGCCGCGCTCGGCGATGGGGCGCTCGAGCACGATGTGACCGTCGAGAATACCGCGCACGGCATCCGAGATCGGTTCGTTGTGATCGTCCCCTTCGACGAGCACGGTGAACAGGCCCGTGATGTTGCCGCTCTTGCGCTTGCCGGGGCCCGCGCGCTCGAGCAGTTTCGGCAGTTCGGCGAAGACGGTGGGTGTGTAACCCTTGGTGGCCGGCGGTTCGCCCGCCGAGAGGCTGATCTCGCGCTGGGCCATGGCGAAACGCGTCACCGAGTCCATGAGGCAGAGGACGTTCTTGCCCTGATCGCGGAAGTACTCCGCCACGGCCATGGTGAGATAGGCGGCCTGGCGGCGCGTGAGCGGCGGTTCATCGGACGTCGCGACGATGACGACGCTACGCGCGAGACCTTCCTCGCCGAGATCGTCTTCGATGAACTCGCGCGCTTCACGCGAACGTTCGCCGATCAGACCGACGACGGTCACATCCGCGTTCGTATAGCGCGCCATCATCGACAGCACGGTCGATTTACCGACGCCCGAGCCGGCGAAGATGCCCATGCGCTGGCCGTGGCAACTCGTCGCAAAAGTATTGAGCGCGCGGATGCCGAGATCGAGTTTGCTGCCGATGCGCTTGCGGTCGTGCGCCGGCGGCGGCGGCGCCTTGATCGGATAGGCGCTGGGACCGACACCGAGCGGGCCGCGGCCGTCGACCGGCTTGCCCATCGCACTGATGACGCGGCCCAGCCACGAATCGTCCGGGTAGACGGCGGGCGCGGCGTCGGCGATTTCGGCGCGGCAGCCGAGACCGATTCCCTCAAGCGGACCGAAGGGCATGACCAGGGCGCGGCCGCTGCGGAATCCGACCACCTCGCAGATGACCTTGCGGCCGTCCCGGGTGATGACGTTGCAGCGGTCGCCCACCGACAGGTTGTTCTGGACCCCGGAGACCTCGATGAGCAGGCCCTGGACGGCGGCCACCTTCCCGAAAACCCGGTAGGTCGGGATTCGGTCGATTTCGCTCAATAGCGTTGAGATATTAACCACTTAGGGCAGCCTCGGATCGCTTTTACGCCGGAAAAGAGAGCCTAGCCGGGGCCTCGTTAACAACTTCCAAAAAAACTAGGCAAAAATTACCGGGAAGGTTATTCACGTTAACCTTTGATAAAGGTTAATGAGAAATCCTTAAGACATTGCACCGCTGCGGGACGGCCAGAAGGACGGACTTTCGCGGCAAGGTTTCGTTAGGAAGGGTTACCGACCCGTGTTAATCTCCTTAACGGAATGTAGTGTGCGGGGTTACTCGGGGGCACAACATCATGCGTATTCTTCTCGTTGAGGATGATCCCTCAACCGCTCAAGCCATCACCGCCATGCTCCGGAAGGAAGATTGGGTCATCGACTCGACCGACCTCGGGGAAGACGGTCTCGATCTCGGTAAGATTTACGATTACGACCTGATCATCCTGGATCTCATGCTGCCCGATATGGACGGCATGGACGTGATCCGGCAGCTGCGCAGCTCAAAGATCGCGACTCCGGTCCTGATCCTTTCGGGCCTGCAGGAAGCCGATAAGAAGGTTCAGGGCTTCGGCGTCGGCGCCGACGACTATCTGACCAAGCCGTTCAACCGCGACGAACTGATCGCCCGTATCCAGGCGATCGTGCGCCGCTCCAAGGGTCACGCTCAGCCGAAGGTCCAAGTGGGCCGCCTGACGGTGAACCTGGAAGCCCGCACCGCGGAAGTGGACGACGCGCCGCTCCATCTTACGGGTAAGGAATACGGCATCCTCGAACTGCTCGCGCTCCGCAAGGGCACGACGCTGACGAAGGAACAGTTCCTGAACCACCTGTACGGCGGCATGGACGAGCCGGAACTGAAGATCATCGACGTCTTCATCTGCAAGCTTCGCAAGAAGCTGGCGACCGCGACCGGCGGCGAAAGCTACATCGAGACGGTGTGGGGCCGCGGTTATGTGCTGCGCGAAAGCGAAGCGGCGGAAGCCGCCCCGCCCAGCATCAAGAAGGCCGTCAACGCCTGAGGACATTGCGTTAAATCGAAAAGGCGCGGGTTTCAGGACCCGCGCCTTTTTTGTTTTATGCGCCCGCGGTCACCCGGGCGTGGGCCATGCGTGCGACGCTCATGGGATCGAACGGCTTTTTGATCGCGTCCGTGGCGCCGAAGCCGCGCGCGGCTTCCAGCAGCATCGTATCGCCGATCTTGTCGTGCGCGGTGATGGCGATGATCACGCTGGTGACGCCGCGCTGACGCAGCTCGAGCGTGGTGGCCAACCCGTCTTTCTCGGGCATGACGATGTCCATGAAGATCACGTCGAAATAGGTCTGTGCGGCCAGGGCCAGGCCTTCGACGCCGTTGCCCGCCTCCGAGACGGTGAAGCCGACCTGGCTCAAACTCGCATTGAGGACGGTGCGAATGAGGGCGTCGTCGTCCACGACCAGGGCGCGGAGTCCCCGGACCGCCGGCGGTTCCCCGCCTTGCGCTTTTTCGTTTCGATTCGCTATAGTATTTTCCAAGGCGGTATCCCCCATGCTGGTGTCTTGGGTTACTGAGCCCTGCCGTTTTTCAAGTTCCACGCGGGTTTAGCCCCGCTTCTGGGTGCGCGGGGCGCCTCCTCTCCACGAAGCGCCGCCGGGAATGTCCTAACACGCAATTGTTAGGTGAATATTTCTAAAGTATTTCTATCTATAGTTTGTACGACAAACTTCCGAAATATCGGGGTGTTAGTGGAGGAAGCCTTGGGGGAGTTCGCGGTCCATCGCCGCAATGTTTGTACGCACCATCACCCTTCCTGCTTGCGACGGGACGTTTCGGTCCGCGCCGGACGTCGTCTCGCATTTCCGAGTGCCCGTTGTGACCATGCCGCCGACAAGCGTGAAGACCGTTTTAATCGCCGAGGATGATCCGTCGGTCGTTCTGGCGATCGAAGAAGTCCTGAGCGGGGAAGGTTTTGTGTTGCGCGCCGTCGCGCGGGGCCGCGACGCGATCGAGCTTCTGAAACAGGACGACATCGACCTCGCCATCATCGACATCGGCCTTCCCGACGTGAGCGGCTTCGACGTGTTGAAGTCGTTCGAGAAAGATCGCCGCTTCGGAACCATCGTGCTCACCGGCCGCCATGACACGATCGACGTCGTGCTTGGCCTCGAGTTGGGGGCGGACGACTATATCGTCAAGCCCTTCGAGCCGCGGGAGTTCCTCGCGCGCGTGCGCAGCGTGGTGCGGCGCTACAGCCTCATCCGCGGACATGTGCATGAGCCGCCCTCGCCGCTGGTGTTCGGCCGCTGGACCTTCGATCCTTCGACGCGCACGGTGAAACATACCGGCGACAAGCCCGTCAAACTGACGGCCCTTGAAGGCCGCCTGCTGCGCATCTTCATCGAGAATCCGAACCAGATCCTCACGCGCGACCGCATCCTCGACCTGTTGCATCCCGCGGGAAGCGAAATCCCGTTCGACCGCTCGATCGACGTCACGGTCACGCGCCTGCGCCGAAAGATCGAGCAGAACGCACGGCGTCCCCAATACATCAAAACCGCGCACGGGGACGGGTACCTCTTCAGTCCCAAAGGGGAGTAGTTTTTAATGTCCGAACCCTCACGCGCCGCGGCCCGCCGTCACACCATCCGCCTCGAAGACCTGATCGTTCACAAGTACAGCGAGCGCGCGGCGCTGATGAAAAAGGCCGACAAGATCGCGCGGCGGATCTTCGACGAGGAGCTGCGTGAGGGTGAGAGCTACCGGATCGCGGAGGACGGCGTGTACCTCGTCCTTCTGCCGCGCCTGACGCCCGAGGCCGGGGCGCTGCGCTGTTCGCTGCTGGCCGAGCACATGGCGCGCGCGATTCGCAAAGTCAATCCCGCCGCCGCGCAGTTCGAGAAGGCCGATCCGCAAAACGCGCGGCCGCGGTCCCGCGTCCACCGCCGCATCACGGGAGCGCCCGCCTCCAAACCGGTTTCGGATCCGATCTCGCAGGAAGCGGCCACCCGCGCCTTCGAGCGCATGATCGACGTGGGCCAGGCCGCGCCGGCGCAGGAACTGGCGCTGACGGATTCCGAACGCCTGGCGATGGCGCGGATGAGCCTCAGCTTCCATCCGGTCTGGCATGTCCGCAACAAGCTCATCACCGGGTACCGCTGCGCCTTGTCGATGAACGGCCAGGACCTTTCGCTGAAAGAAACCGCCGGGGCGATGAACAGCGACGTCAGCGTCGTCACCAAGGCGAAGATCGACGCGATGATCTACGCCAACGCCGTGGCCGGCGTTCAAGGCCTGCTGCAAACCGGCCAGAAGGCGCTTCTGGTCGTCCCGATCCATTTCTCGACCCTCGATCATATGCGCTACATCGCGCCGCTGCTGGAGGCCGGCGGGCCGCTGCCCGCGGACGCGCAAAGCCTGATCGTGTTCGAGCTGCTGGAGATTCCGCAGAAGACGTCGCACTTCCGCCTGCGGGAGCCGACATCATACCTGCGCACGCGCAGCCGGGCGCTGCTGGCGCGCATCGGGTTCGACTTCTCGAGCCTGGACGCCTTCCGCGAGCTGAACTTCCACGGCATCAGCATCGACCTGGGCGATTATCCCTGGAGCGAAAGCCAGCTCCTGCCGTTCTTCGACGCCTTCACCCTGGCGGCGGGAAAACAGAAGCTGCATCCCTTCGTGCACGGGATCCGCAGCGCCAGCCTGACCGTGGCGGCCATCAGCTCGGGATTCAGTTATATCGGCGGGCCGGCGGTTGCCGCGCCGCTGTCGGCGCCGGAGACGGTGCATTCGTTCGCGGTGGAAAGCCTCTACCGGCGAGGGTAGCGCCTAGAGCGAAATCCGATCTCGGATTTCGCTCTCGATTCATAGAAGTTGTCGCGTTTTCTGCGACGAACCGGTTCCCACTTCGCCGGAAAACGCTCTAGTGTTTTTGCGGCAAGGCCAGTGAGCCGAGCTGGACCTTGTCCAGGCGGTGCACGGCATAGATGCCGAGATCGCGGTTCACGGGGCGGAACGCCGCCGAGACGCCGGTGAGCGGTTCCTGCGTGCCGAGATAAAGGACCCCGTCGTCGGCGAGGCTGCGGCTGATCTTCTGGAGAAGATCGATCTTCGCCTGCAGGTCGAGATAGACCATCACGTTGCGGCACAAGATCGCGTCGAAGCGGCCCAACGGATAGATGTCCGTGAGCAGGTTCCAGGTCTGGAACTTCACCATATCGCGCACGTCGCCGTCGAGCCGCCAGCCGCCCTCGTCCTTGGTGAAGTTGCGCAAGAGCGTCTTGATCGGCAATCCGCGCTGGACGTCGAACTGGCTGTAGTGCCCGGCGATCGCCGCGGCGATGGCGCTGTCGGACAGATCCACGCCCACGATCTCGGCGCGCCAGCCGGAGAATTGCGCCGCGGCGTCGCGCACGGCCATGGCGATGGAATAAGCCTCCTGCCCCGTGGAGACGCCCGCGCACAGCACGCGGAACTGCCGGCGGTCGCGCCGCGCGAACAGGATGTTCGGCAGCACGATCTTCGAGAAATGAACGAAGGGCTTCCAGTCGCGGAAAAAGGCCGTGTCCTTGGCCATCATGGCGTCGACCGCGCTCGACTGCAGGGCCGGATCGCCGGTCCGCAGCGCCGCGACCAGCTCGTGGAACGACTTGAAATTATGCTGGCGGACCACCGGCATCAGGCGGTTCTCGAGCAGATAGCTTTTATCGCGCGTCAGCACGAGCCCGGAACGCTCCTTCATCAGCCGTACGGCATATTCGAAGTCGTCCGGAATCAAGGGGGAGCCCTCCTAACCCAGCAGATCGAGCAGCAGGAACTTGCTGCGCACGATCTCGCTGTCGAAGGGTTTCATGATGTACTCGTTACCGCCGCCGGCGAGCGCCTCGCGGATGAAGGCGGGCTCGTTCTCGGTGGCGCAGAAGACGACGACGACCTTATCGCCGCCGGGCATCTTGCGCAGCGCCTTCACGGTCTCCACGCCGCCGAGATCTGGCATTTCGGAATCGATGAGCACCACATCCGGCATCCGGATCGCACAGGCGTTAAGGGCCTTGCGGCCGTCATCGGCTTCCTCGACATCGAAGCCGAGATCCTGAACGATCTTGGCGGCGACGCGGCGGATCACACGAGAGTCATCGACCACCAGGCACAGCTTCATGACACCGCCGGCACATCCACGATCACGGCCAGTCCATCGGCCAGGGGAGACAGCGTCATCGTGCCGCCCGCGCCGCGGACCATCTTGCCGGCGAAGTAGGCCTGCACGGTTTTCGCGGTCAGCGCGCCTTCGTTTTGTCCCAGCGCGGCCTTGCGCAAATCCTCGCGCGCGTTGACCGCGCGTCCGGCGGCCGTGCGCGCGGTGAGCGAGAGCTTCACGGTCGCGGCGGTGTCCGCCGCGATCTCGAGGCTGCGGCAGCCCGGCTGCGCTTCGAGAGCCAGGAGACACAGATTGAGGACCGACTGGATCCACATCGGACCGAAGGCGCGCGCGGCCTTGTCGAGAACCGCGGCGGCGGGCCAGGTCACTTCGATGCGCGCGCCGGGGCCGGCGGTGGTGGTGATGTAGTCCTCAACCAGGCCCTTGAGGTCGCCGGCGGTGCTTTGGGCGAGGCCGAGCGCGGCGCGCAGGAACTTGAGCTTGCGCGAGGCGGCGCTCGAGCTGTCGCCGATCAGGCCGATGGTTTCGGCGTCCGCCATGGACGGGTCGTCGCCGATCAGCTCGACTCCTGCGGCGACGGCGCCGATGGGACCCGCCAAGTCGTGGCAAAGGCGCGTGCACAGAAGCTGCGCCAGCTGCAGGTCCGAATCCTTCATAGCCCCTAAAACCCCAATCCCCACACGCGGGGGAGTTTAGCAGGGCAGACAGCGGGCTCGAAAGCATCTAAAACAGAAATATCAACGAATTACAGGTAGATAGCGGAATTGTTGCATGCATGACGCGTTCACGCCCGGTATGCTTGTAAGGAATCCGGACCAGCCCGCGTGGGGTCTGGGCCAGGTGCAATCGGCGGTCGGTAACAGGGTCACGGCGAACTTCGAAAATGCCGGGAAGGTGACCCTGAACCTCGCCGTGGTAAGACTGGTCGTGGTCGAAGACGACTCGCCTCGGCCCTGAAATCAGCTATCTAAGGACGATGATCGATCCGTTTGGCCGTTCCATCAGTTACCTGCGCGTCTCCGTGACGGACCGCTGCGATCTTCGCTGCGTGTACTGCATGGCGGAGAACATGACCTTCCTGCCGAAGAAGGACCTTCTTTCGCTGGAGGAGTTGGACCGGCTGTGCTCGGCCTTCGTGGAGCTGGGGGTGCGCAAACTTCGCATCACGGGCGGCGAACCGCTTGTGCGCCGAAACATTCTCGAGCTGTTCAACGGTCTCGGCCGCCACCTGAAGACCGGCGCCCTCGACGAACTCACCCTCACCACCAACGCCACGCAGCTTCCCGCACATGCCGAGGGCCTGGTGAAAGCCGGCGTGAAGCGGATCAACATCTCGCTCGACTCGCTCGATCCCGAGCGATTCAAAACCATCACGCGCTGGGGCAACCACGCCCAGGTGATGGACGGCATCCGCGCGGCGAAGGCCGTGGGCCTCAAGGTGAAGATCAACGTCGTGGCCATGCGCGATGTGAACGAGGACGAGTTCATCGACTTCGTGGGCTGGTGCGGCCGGGAAGGCTTCGACCTGGTGTTCATCGAGACCATGCCCATGGGCGAGATCGACGGCGACCGGACCGAGCAGTATCTGCCGCTGTCCCTGGTGCGCGCGAAGCTCGCCCAGAAGTGGACTCTCGAACCCATCGCCGACACCACCGGCGGCCCCGCCCGCTATACGCGCGTGCGCGAGACCGGCGGCCGCGTGGGCTTCATCACGCCGATGACCCACAACTTCTGCGAGTCCTGCAACCGGGTGCGCCTGACCTGCACCGGCACCTTGTACATGTGCCTGGGCCAGGACGACGCCGCGGATTTACGCGCGCCCTTGCGGGCCAGCGAGAGCAACGAGCAGCTCCTCGAGGCGATCCGCGCGGCCATCGCGCGCAAGCCGAAGGGCCATGACTTCGTCATCGACCGCCACCACAAGCGCCCGACGGTGGCGCGCCATATGAACGTGACGGGCGGTTAGCATGGCTTTTTCGCGCGTTGCCTTCCTGGCGGCCGATACGCCGCAGGCCCAGGAGTCCTTGGCGGCGCTCATCAAGCGCTATGGCCAGCACGATCCCAAGAAGGCCGATGCGATCGTGGCCCTGGGCGGCGACGGCTTCATGCTCGAGGCGCTGCACAGCTACATGTCCGCCGACGCGCCGATCTTCGGCATGCACCGGGGCACGGTGGGCTTCCTCATGAACCGCTTCGACGAGGAAGGTTTGCCGGAGCGCCTCGCCCGCGCCGCCGAGGTCACGCTGCATCCCTTGCGGATGAAAGCGACCACCGCCGACGGCAGGAAGATCGAGGCCCTGGCGATCAACGAGGTCTCGATGCTGCGCCAGACGCGCCAGGCCGCCAAGATCCGCATTACCGTGGACGGCCGTGAGCGCATGTCCGAGCTGATCTGCGACGGCATCCTGGTGTGCACGCCGGCGGGATCGTCGGCCTATAATCTGTCGGTCCATGGACCGGTGTTGCCGGTGGGCGCGAACTTGCTGGCGATGACGCCGATCAGCGCCTTCCGTCCGCGCCGCTGGCGCGGCGCCTTGCTGCCGAGAACGGCCACCGTGCGCCTCGAACTGCTGGAAGCCGACAAGCGTCCGGTCTCCGCCGTGGCCGACCGCGAGGAAGTGCGCGACGTGGTCGATGTGACGGTGCGCGAAGACCGCAGCATTGCCCTGCGTGTGCTGTTCGATCCGGAACACAATCTGGAAGAACGCATCGTGGCCGAGCAGTTCGAACCGTAACTACCAGTAAAATCCCCGGATCATGTAGGTCGGCATCTGGCCTTCGTGTTTGGCGAGGGCTTCGGCTTTGGCCGGATCGGCGGCCGTGCCGTACGTCACGCCGAGCGCTTCGGCGTGGATGCCGCCGGTGCACCACACCGACGCAAGACCGCTCGCGCGGGCGCCTTTGACGTCGGTTTCGAGCGCATCGCCAACCACGGCGACGCGCTTGGGATCGAGGCCAATGGTCTCGACCGCGAGATGATAGATCTTCGGATCGGGTTTGCCGCGCAGCGCCACACTCCCGCCCATCTCCTTGTAACGCGCGGCGATCGCGCCCGCGCAGACGATGGGACGGCCGCCGCGAATGACGACGAAGTCGGGGTTCGCGCAGACCATCGGCAGCGCCCGCTTCGCGGCCTGTTCCAGCACCGGGAGATAGTCTTCGACCTTCTCCTCGAGACGGGCGGGGCCGGTGTTGAGGATGAAGCTCGCGGCCGAAAGATCCGGCACGATGGCGAGGCCCGTATCTTCGAACACACTGCGGTCCCGTTCGGGGCCGAGGTGATAGACCGTGTTGCCGAGCGCGGCGAAGAACGGATCGTCCTTCTTGATGAGCGCGGCGCGGGTGGCCTCGCCGGACGAGAGCACGTCGCCATAAAGATCGCGCCCGAGCCCCATCCTCGTCATGGCCTCGACCAGCGCATGCGCGCGGCGCGGCGCGTTGGACAGAAGGATGGTTTTCTTGCCCGCGGCCTTCAGCGCGCGCAGCGTATCGGCCGACGGCGGATACGCTTTCTCGCCGTCATGCACGAGCCCCCAGAGATCGAGGATGAAACCGTCAAAGTCGCTTCTAATTTCGCCGAGGCCCGAGATCGCGCGCAAACTCATCGGTGGTCGGCTCCAACGGCGGCGGCGACGGAGGCGAAGCCGTCGCGCTTCAGGAGCGCGGCAAGCTCCGTGTTGATCTTGTTCACGAGGGCCGGGCCTTCGAACACCAGCGCCGAGTAGAGCTGCACCAGCGACGCGCCCGCGCGGATCTTGGCATAGGCATCGGCGCCGCTCGCCACGCCGCCGACGCCGATCAAGGGGATCGCGCCCTCGGTGAGCTTATAGACCTCGGACAGCATGCGCGTGGAAAGCGCGAACATGGGAGCGCCGCTGAGGCCGCCCGTTTCCGCGCGGCGCGCGGACTTCAAGGAGTCGGGCCGGCCGATCGTGGTGTTCGACACGACGATGCCGTCGAGAGTCTCGGCGCGCGCCGCTTTCACGGCTTCTTCAAGGTCTTCCGGCGTGAGGTCCGGCGCGATCTTGATGAGGAGCGGCGGAGACTGACCGGCCATGGCGGCGCGCGCGGCGCGGATGATGGCGATCAAAGGCTCGGCGCTTTGCAACGCGCGAAGGCCCGGCGTGTTGGGCGAGGAGACGTTGATCACGAGGAAGTCGGCATAGGGCGCCAGCGCCCCGGCGAGGGTGGCATAGTCGGCGGTCGGATCGGTCTGATCTTTGTTCTTGCCGAGATTGACGCCGACAATGCCGCGCCGGGAGCCGCGCGCGCGCAGGCGCGCTTCGACGACTTCCAGTCCGTCGTTGTTGAAGCCCATGCGGTTGATGACCGCGCGGTCTTCATTGAGACGGAACAGGCGCGGCTTCGGATTGCCTTTCTGAGGCAGCGGCGTCACGCCGCCGACTTCGACAAAACCGAACCCGAGATCGAGCGCGGCTTCGAAGGCGACCGCGTTCTTGTCAAAGCCGGCCGCCAAACCGATCGGATTTGGGAACACGCGGTTCCACACGGTCTGATGCAGGACCGGATCGTCGGCGGCTTTTGAGTAAAAAACCGTAGCGAGCCGCGACCGTAAACCAAGCAACGCAATCTTATGCGCCTTCTCGCTGTCCATCCTGAACAAGAGCGGGCGCAAAATATGAAACGGATCCAACGTCATACGAGATCAATTTTGATTAGCAGTCGCACCGAAGACACCGTAGGTGGGTTTATTCCGAGTCTAAATTTATCTGCCGTTGTGTGCAGCGCATCTTGTCGTGAATGCGTTGTATAGCGGTTCGTTTTTACGAAGCAATTTGCTTCTTGTTCGCGCCGCGACCGGATATATTGCTCGCGTTAGGGGAATCTTTGTCAGCGTTAAATAATAACATCGTGCGTAGCGACCCCAAGCTTTCAACAAGGGGCTTGGCTCGCCTGATCGAACAGGTGGGCAAGGCTGCTTATAATCTTGGCTATACGCCTGGGCTGAATCCAGCCCAGTGGGCGGCCATGCGCTATTTCGACGAAGCGACGATCGAACGCCGCACCGTCACGGGCTTCGCGCAGTTCCAGGGCACCACCAAAGGCACGGCCTCGCAAACCGTGGCCGCGCTTGTGCGCAAGGGTTACCTGCGCCGCGTCGGCGACAAACAGGACCGGCGCGTGCATCGCCTGGTGCTGACGGATCAAGGCGAGAGCCTGCTGCGCGGCGATCCGCTTCAGCAGTTGTCGCGCGCGCTCGAAACCCTGACGCAAGAAGAGCGCTGGGCGTTGGCGGTGAATATGGAAAAAGTCCTGCGCCAGCTGATCAAGCTGTAGCGCCGCGTCCCCGCCATATCGCATTTCTCGCGCGCGACACACGCGACACGCGAAACTTTCCGAATAGACGAGGCACGTAAACGACTTAGCTGCGTTTGGGGTCACGCGACACCACGCGACGGGCACGGCGTTTTTGCAAGAGCGACGCACGAGCTATGCGCCGCCGTTGATTCCGTGTCTCAAAAAATGGGTTCGCTCCCTTTCCGCCGTCTTTTTCCTGCGACACTTGCGACAGCGACACTTTCCGGATTTTTGAAGCCGGTGAGGGGTTTAGCCGCCGTTCGCGGTTTTGCGACACTAAGCGACACTTTGCGACACTTTCGCGCCCGGGCGTATTTTCAGCGCGCCGGGCCGCCGCGGCGTGGGAAGAGTCGTGATTTACGATGTCAAAGAACCAAGCGCATTATAATACGCCATTTGACGGGCGATTTGGGGATTAAATTTGCAGCCGGCGCAAATTTAATCTCACACTGAAAATCGGAAATGTGCATGGGCCGAGTCGCGGAAGGATGCGAAAACACGGCTCATGTCAGTCGCGAAAATTATATCGGATTTCG
>JADZAK010000028.1 GCA_020852595.1 Rhodospirillaceae bacterium | reverse complement strand
GCGAAGCCCGCCGCGGCGGCCGTGCGTGAATTCTTCGGCTCCTCGCAGCTGTCGCAGTTCATGGACCAGACCAACCCGCTGTCGGAAATCACCCACAAGCGCCGCCTCTCGGCCCTCGGACCCGGCGGTCTGACCCGCGAGCGCGCCGGCTTCGAAGTGCGCGACGTGCACCCGACGCACTACGGCCGTATCTGCCCGATTGAAACGCCGGAAGGCCCGAACATCGGTCTGATCAACTCGCTGGCCACTTACGCCCGCGTGAACCAGTACGGCTTCATCGAAAGCCCGTACCGCAAAGTGGAAGACGCGCGCGTGTCGAACGACGTCGTCTACCTCTCGGCGATGGAAGAAGGCCGCTACAACATCGCCCAGGCGAACGAAGAAGTGGACGCCAAGGGCAAGCTGGTGAACGAACTGGTCAGCTGCCGTAAGTCCGGCGAAGCCATGCTGCTGCCGCCCGCGGAAATCCAGTACATGGACGTTTCGCCCAAGCAGCTCGTCTCCGTCGCCGCCGCGCTCATCCCGTTCCTCGAGAACGACGACGCGAACCGCGCGCTGATGGGTTCGAACATGCAGCGTCAGGCCGTGCCGCTCCTGCGCGCGGAAGCGCCGCTCGTCGGCACCGGCGTCGAAGAAGCCGTGGCCCGCGATTCCGGCGCCGCGACCGTTGCCCGCCGCGCGGGCATCGTGCAGCAGGTGGACGCCGAACGTATCGTCGTTCGCGCGACGGAAGAGATGACCGCGTCCCAGCCGGGCGTGGACATCTACCGTCTCCTGAAGTTCCAGCGCTCGAACCAGAACACCTGCATCAACCAGCGTCCGCTGATCAAAGTGGGCGACGTGGTGGCCAAGGGCGACATCATCGCCGACGGTCCGTCCACGGAGCTGGGCGAACTCGCGCTCGGCCGGAACGTGCTCGTCGCGTTCATGCCGTGGAACGGTTACAACTTCGAAGACTCGATCCTGATCTCCGAGCGCATCGTGCGTGACGACGTGTTCACTTCGATCCACATCGAAGAATTCGAAGTCATGGCCCGCGACACCAAGCTCGGCCAGGAAGAAATCACCCGCGACATTCCGAACGTCGGTGAAGAAGCCCTCAAGAACCTCGACGAAGCCGGCATCGTGTACGTCGGCGCCGAAGTGAAGGCGGGCGACATCCTCGTCGGCAAAGTCACCCCGAAAGGCGAATCTCCGGTCACGCCCGAAGAAAAGCTCCTGCGCGCCATCTTCGGTGAAAAGGCCTCGGACGTGCGCGACACCAGCTTGCGCGTTCCGCCGGGCGCCCAGGGCACCATCGTCGAAGTGCGCGTGTTCAACCGCCGCGGCGTCGATAAGGACGAACGCGCGCTCGCGATCGAGCGCGCCGAAATCGAAAGCCTGGCCAAGGACCGCGACGACGAGAAGGCGATTCTCGAGCGTTCGTTCAACGAGCAGATCAAGACCCAGCTGATGGGCCGCAAGACCGTCTCGGGCCCGAAGGGCTTCAAGGCCGGCGGCAAGGTCACCGACGAACTGCTCGCCGAATATACGCCGGGCCAGTGGCGCCAGATCACCGTCGCCAACGACAAGGTGATGGAAGACATCGAAGCGATGAAGAAGTCGCTCGAGGAAAGCACCAAGCTCATCGACCAGCGCTTCGAGAACAAGGTCGAGAAGCTGCAGCGCGGCGACGAATTGCCGCCGGGCGTCCTGAAGATGGTGAAGGTGTTCGTGGCCGTGAAGCGCAAGCTTCAGCCCGGCGACAAGATGGCCGGCCGTCACGGCAACAAGGGGGTCATCTCCAAGATCCTTCCGATCGAAGACATGCCGTACCTCGCCGACGGCACGCACGTCGATATCGTGCTGAACCCGCTCGGCGTGCCGTCGCGCATGAACGTCGGTCAGATCCTCGAGACCCACCTCGGGTGGGCGTGCCGCGCTCTCGGCCAGCAGGTCGGGGCGATGCTCGACAACCACCGTGCGGGCCGCTCGGACCGCGACCTGCGCTCGCTGCTCAAGAAGATCTACGGCGAACGCAACTACCGCACCGAGTTCCAGGAACTCAGCGACGATCAGCTGGTCGAGCTGTCCGAGAACCTGCGCCGCGGCATCCCGATCGCCACGCCCGTGTTCGACGGCGCGCGCGAAGCGGACATCGTGGACATGCTGGAGAAGGCGGGTCTCGACGGGTCGGGCCAGGTCACGCTGTACGACGGCGCGACCGGCGAAGCGTTCGACCGCAAGGTGACCGTGGGCTACATCTACATGCTGAAGCTCCACCACCTCGTCGACGACAAGATCCACGCGCGTTCGATCGGTCCTTACTCGCTCGTCACCCAGCAGCCGCTCGGTGGCAAGGCGCAGTTCGGCGGTCAGCGCTTCGGGGAAATGGAAGTGTGGGCGCTCGAAGCTTACGGCGCGGCATACACCCTCCAGGAAATGCTCACCGTCAAATCGGACGACGTTTCGGGCCGTACCAAGGTCTACGAAGCGATCGTGCGCGGCGACGACACGTTCGAAGCGGGCATTCCGGAATCCTTCAACGTGCTGGTCAAGGAAATGCGCTCGCTCGGCCTCGATGTGGAACTGTCCCACAGCGAGCAATAGGCGCGCGGCGAACCAACGGAACAAGCGGGCGAGGGTCGGCGGCAACGCCGCCCCGCCCCAGTAGAGAAAAGCTCCTTAAGGAGAATTCGGCATGAACGAACTTACCAAGATCTTCGGCCAGGTTACTGGCACTGAGTCCTTCGACCAGATCCGCATCTCGATCGCGAGCCCGGAGAAAATCCGCTCGTGGTCCTACGGCGAAATCAAGAAGCCCGAGACCATCAACTACCGCACCTTCAAGCCCGAGCGCGACGGCCTGTTCTGCGCGCGCATCTTCGG
>JADZAK010000027.1 GCA_020852595.1 Rhodospirillaceae bacterium | reverse complement strand
CGCCCGCCGGGGTGAGAGTTAATTACTGAAAAATGGTGATTTCCCAGAGGCCTATTGATGTTTCATAATTCGATCATTAAGGGTCATAATAATCGAATTATACAACATTACTCTTGAGACGTGCGTCAAAAGCGCCTTTGCTTATCCCGGATTTCGATTGGCGGCGCGGACGGCATAGGGGCTGGGGAGCACATCCACTCTCTTATGCGCTCCGGCGCGTCTGGGGGAGGGCGGTCAGCCGAGGCTGTCCTTGGAATATCGGCGAAACAGCTGCGCATACGGCGACTGACCGGTCGACAGGCTGAGCTTTGCGTTGCCGGCCGTGAACCAGAACACGCCCGGCGTTTCGTCCGTGACGCTTGCCACGTCGGGACCAAAAAGATCGATTGGGGTGTGCTCCTGCACATGGCCGGCCAACAGCGCATATTGATCCATACCCCAGAATGGCGCGTGCATCGTCCGTAATACGATGTCGGCGACGGCTTTATAATAATTGAGCGAGTCCGCGGTGCCGCGCAGGCAGCAGGCTGAATACTGGGTCCAGGGTTCGATCCGCCCCGCGCGCACGCGCATTGCGGCGTGTCTGCCGCTGAAAAGCGGGCGGAAGTCGGCGGTCACCAGGGCGTCCGCGTCGACCATGATGAGCGGCGCGCCGGCGCTCTCCAGGGCCTGCGCGAAGCGGGCGAGGCGCACCGCGCCGAAATATTCGCGCGCCGGAAAGTCGGCGGGCACGGCTTCGTGCGTGCTGGTGATTCGGATGCCGTCAATGGCGGGGACGTCCGCCATGCCCATGATATGGAGATGCACATTGGCCGATGGCGCCGCCTGCGCGACGGACCGCAGCAGCGGAACGGCGTAAGCCCTGAGATAACCGGGATCGCAGGACACGAACAGCGAGGGTTCTGTCGGCCAGGCGCCCTGCACGGCAGGCAGATCAATGGGCGGCATGGTGAAGCGCCGCGTGAATCGCATGGCGCGCAACGGCTCGGGTGCGGGGCCGGCGCCATACGTCTCCATGAACGCGTCCGCCTTCGCATAGTCGCGCGCGAGAATGGCCGCGTAAACGCCGAGAATTTGGGCATATGTGTCGCGCGCTTCCTGGGCCGCGGCGCGCGTTCCGTTTTTGATGAACTCTTGGAACGCGGGGGCCGCATACCGAAAAGGATAATCGGCCCATTCCAGAACATGGGTTGTGGGCAGCGCGCGGCGCCCGCGCTCTTTCATCTCGGTGCTGGTGAGCGCCTCCAAATATTCTTCGATCTTTTTCTTGGACATGAAATGACCTGGACGAATATCACCTTCGAGCCCGGCGTGTGGAAGGACGACTCACCGCTCAAGGCCCAAGGCTACTATATCGACGCCGATAAAATCAGGTTTGTAAACGGCCTGCCAGAGACGATTTATGGGTGGGAGCGGGCGAGCGCGTCCCCCCTCCTGGGTCTTTGCCGCGGCCTGTTCACCTGGCAGGACAATGCCCGCAGCGCTTACGCCGCGCTGGGCACGCACCTGCGTCTTTATGCGATGGACCAGGACGGCGCGGTCACCGAGATCACGCCCGCGACAGGCTACGATCGGCAATCGATCGGCTTCGCAACCAGCCTTGGATCGGCGACGGTCACGGTCACCGGCTGGACACATGGCCTGGCGCTCGATCAGAAATTCAAGTTCGAGAATGCGAGCGTCGCCGCGGTCGGCGGCGTGACCCTGGACGGCGTCTACACGGTCCTTACGGTTGAAGGCGCGGCATCGCTCACGTTCACAGCCGCAGAGACGGCGTCCTCCAGCGCCGGGCCGACGGCGGCGCGCGTGGACATCACCACCTATCTCGCGCCGGGGCAGGCGGATGGACTGGGGGGCCTTGGGTTCGGCACGGGCGGTTACGGCTCGGGCGGATACGGCGGCGGCGCGTCGTCCTATGCGTTGTACCCGCGCACCTGGGCCTTCGATCAGTGGGGGCAAAATCTTCTCGGCAGTCCGCGTGGCGATGGCCTCTACGAATGGGCGCCGAACTTCAGCACATCGGATCCGGTGACGAACGGGTCGTTCTCGTCCGCGGCGGGCTGGTCTGTTGGGGCAGGATGGTCTGTGGGTGGCGGCGCCGCGGCCGGCAGCGCGGGAACTTCGGCGAGCCTCGAGCAGAACATCGTGCTTCAGCCGGGCGCGTGGCACCTGATGACCTTGAACTTGACCGTCGACGCGGGATCGCTGGCGGTGATCTCCGGCGGTGGGACCATCGGAACGGGCCTCACCGCGACCGGCAACTATCGCCGCGCCTTTTATGCCGGCGGTGGATCGACGCAATTGCAATTACTGAAGGATCCGGCTTTTGCCGGCACGGTCCATGACGTGTCCGTGTACGTCCTGACCACCGCGTGTCCGGTGCCGAACGCGCCGACGCAGATCGGGTCGATGTTCGTGACGGCCGAGCGCATGGTGGTGGCGTGCGGCTCCAATCTCGACGGCGCCTTCGATGCGCTGCAGGTGGATTGGAGCGACGCCGAGGATCATCAGGCCTGGACGCCGACCAGCGCCAATCTCGCGGGCGGCTACACGCTGCCGGCGGGCGGGCGCATCGTCAGGGGGCTGCGGGGCGCGCGCGAGAACGTCATCTGGACCACGGATGCATTATGGTCCATGCGCTTCAACGGCAATCCGAACACGGTCTACGACTTCACCGAGATGGGCCGCGGCTGCGGACTGATCGGTCCCAACGCCGCGGCGCAGATCGCGGGCGTCTGGTACTGGATGACGCCGACCGGAGCTTTTTACGCCTATGGCGGGACGCTACCGCAACTGCTGTTCTGCACACTGGCGCGCGACGTGCGCGATCATCTCGCGTGGGTGCAGCAGGACAAAATCTATGCCAGCCGCGTGACGGGCAAGAACTACGCCGAGGTCTGGTGGTTCGATCCGGATCTGCGCGACGGCAACGAATGCTCGCGCTACGTGGTCTATGACACGATCCGGGGAACGTGGAGCTGCGGCCGGTTCGACCGCAGCGCTTACGACGATGGCGCGGTGTTCGAGCATCCGTTAGCCGCCGATACAAACGGCCGCGTGTGGTTCCATGAAAAGGGCTTCACGCAGGATGGCGGGCCGCGCGCCTGGTTCGTCACCAGCGCCTTCAACGCGCAAGGCGACGGCCAACTGGTCGTGAACGGCGTGCGGCCCGACGCCGATGACCTGCAAGGCGGCTACGCCATCGCCTTCACCAGCAAGATCCGCGGCGCGAAGGGGACCTCGCAGCGGTCCTATCCCGCGCTGGGCGTGACGGCCTCAACGGGCGAGCGCTCCGTGCGCGTGAAGGGCGAGCAGGTGAGCTTCACCATCTCCGGCAACGCCGCCCCCAGCTACTGGCGCCAGGGCGCGCTGGCCATGGACATCCTCGTCAATTCGTCGCGGCGATAGGGCGCAGACCTTAAATGACACTCTCTCTCGATCCTCTCATCAGAGTCGCCATCCTGGAGGAACGCTTGGAAGGGCACGAAAGGTTATGCGCCGAGCGCTACGGCCAGATCGCAAAATCCTTCGACCGCATACACAGCCGGCTCGATTGGATCATCCGCGGTCTCGTGAGTGTCCTGGCCTCGGCGCTGGCCTGGATCGTGGTCAACGGCGTTCCCTGGCCGGCCGGCTGACGCGATGCCGCAGGCGAGAGCGCGTCCGGCGGTCGTCGAGGTCGTCCGGCGCACAAAAACATTCAGCTACGAATTGGCCGACTTCAAGGATTGGGCGCTGCTGTTCGACAGCGCGGTCCTGGAGATCAAGTGCCGCGACGGCGTCACGACCTATTGGCCGCTCGATTCCATCACCTGTTGGCGCGTGCGCTGACATTTTCATCATAAGGAGCGTTATGGGAAACGTCATTGAACTCGGCACCGTGACGGCCGCCGTCATTCCGCCGGAGAAGATCCTTCAGGCGGCCTTGAAAGCGGCGCTGACCGAAGTTGTCGTCGTCGGCCAAAGACCCGACGGCACGGTTTATTTCGCCATGAGCACGGCGGAAGCGCCCGGTGTCAACTGGATGCTGGATTGCGCCAAGCGTCTGCTCATGGACGGCATCATGGAGGACGAGTCCCATGCCTGATCTGCAAATCCTTTCTCTCAGCCTGGCGGCGAAAACGCTGACGTTCGGGATCGCCGCCGTTTCGCTCTACCACGTCGGCCTTTTTTACGACCGCAAAAACAAGATCGACTGGGAGAATGTCTATGATGCGATGGAAAAGAGCCCTGCTTCCATGTCTCGCTACTTTGGCCTTCGTATCCTGGCCTTCGCCGTCCTGGCCGCTTGGATTTACGGATAAGTACGACCGGCCGATTCAACAGGCGGTCAAACGCTGGTGGCCGGATCTCCCGGTCTGGAAACTCTGGAAAGCGCAGCTGTATCAGGAATCGCGCCTGGACCCGGCGGCGGTCTCTCCGGCGGGGGCGCGGGGCCTCGCGCAGTTCATGCCGGCGACATGGCGCGAGATCGCGCGTCAGCTCGATCTTGGAGGCTCGCCGCATGATGAGATCGCCATCGATGCGGGCGCCTATTACATGGCGAAATTGCGCCGGACGTGGCGCCGCGATCGTTCTTCGCTCGAACGGAACCAGCTCGCGCAGGCGTCCTATAATGCGGGGGCTGGAAATATCCTGAAGGCGCAAAGCTATTGCGGCGGCGCGCGTCTTTGGCCGGCGGTGCGCGAATGCCTCCCGCTTGTCACCGGCGCGGGACATACGCGTGAGACCATCACCTACGTCGAGCGCATCGAGAGGTGGTGGCGTGAAATGGAGCTAACGCCATGACCTCGTTGAAAGCCCTATTCGGGCTCGCGCTGTTGGGGCTTTTCGTCGGGCTGTGGCTGCGCGGCGAGCACTACGCGGCGCGGGCCCGGACCTCCGAAGCCTTGCTCACCTCGGCTGTCGCCGTCGGCAACGCCAATGCCGAGGTGGCGCGGTTGCAGGCCCTCCAAACGCGAAAGATCGACGCGGTCGCGTCGGTGAATGCCTTGAAGAAGCGCGACCTGCGCATGGACTCCGACACAAGACGAAAGGTGATACGCGATGCGCCCCCCGATGCCGACGGTCCCCTTGCTCCTGTTCTTCGCGATCAGCTTGACCGCCTGCCAAAGCCCCCGCGTGCAGACGCGCGTGGTGACGCTGCCGCCGCCGGCGATCCCGTCGCCGCTGCTGCTGCCCAGTGACGGGCCCACCCGTCCTGCGCCGGGCGCGACGCAACGTGACGCGGCGTTCGTGATCGAGGATTTCATCGAAGCCCTCGCCTCATGCAATGCCGACAAGGCCGCGATTGCTTCGATTTTTAGGGAATTTGAAAGGTCTAACCGCCGCGATTGACCAGGCCGACGTAGAGCGCCGTATGCGCGTCGGTCACGCGCTCCGACGAGAACTCCCGTTCCATCATCGCCCGGCCGGCCCCGGCGAAGGCGCGCCGGTCCGCCGGATGCTCCATCATCCACTGCATGGCGTCCGCAAGCGCCGCGGCATCGTTCGGCGGAACCACGAGGCCCGTGCGGCGGTCGATGACGATTTCGGTGCTGCCGGGAATATCGGTGGCGATGAGCGCGCGGGCCGAGGCGGCCGCTTCCGAGAGCGCGCGGGGCAGGCCTTCGCCGCCCAGCGACGGCAAAATGAGCACATGGCAGGCGGCGATATAGGGTTTCACGTCGGCAACCTGGCCCGCAAAAGTAAGACCCGATCGCTGCTTCCATTCCGTGAGAATGTTTTCGGGAATGGATGACGGGTTGTCGGGATCGGGCGAACCGCAAAGGGTGAGTTCCGCCGCGAAGCCGCGCGCGCGCAGAAGCCGAAGCGCTTCAACGGCAATGTGAATGCCCTTCATATAGAGAAGGCGGCCGATCACGAGGAAGCGGAAGGGCGCTTCCGGCGGTTCGGCCATCGGGGTGAATTTTGCGAGATCGATCCCTGTGCCGTGGATGAGGCGAAGGTTCTGCGCGGGCACGCCCATGCGCCCCTGCACGAGCGCCATGTCGTGCCGGTTGATGAGAAGGATGCGCGCGCCGTTGAAACCAGCCGAGAGCTTCAGAACCAGGCCACAGGCGGCCTGGACCGCGCGCGCCGCCGGAGAGCGGCTCATGAAAATGAAACCAAAGCCGTGGACGGCGTTGATGACCGCCGTCTTCCGTCCCATGGCCGCCAGCGAGCCGAGGATCGAAGATTTCAGGGCGATATTGTGCAGGACGTCCGGGCGCACATCCGTCAACAATTTTCCGACGCGCATCAGGTCCGGAACTGCGTAAGCCAGCGATACAAGGATTGAAGGCGAACGTTTCCAGTCAAACGGAATGATCGTGATCTCGCCGTTGGCGCGGTCGAGATCGCCGGGCCGGCAGCGCCCCGCGACATAAATCTCATAACCCTGCTCGCGGGCGCCGGGGATGAGCTCCTTGCGCAGCGCATCGAAGAAATAAAACTCGGTCACGAGGAACAGCAGGCGCTTTCGCTGTAATTTCTCGGGGTTCAGGACGCGCACCGCGAACACGGCGCCGGCCGCCGTCAGGCCGAGCACGGCCAGCCACCATCCCTGCCACGCCCCGAAACTCAAGGACCAGAGCACGGCGCTGGTCGTGACGGTCGCGCACACCGTGGCCAGAGTTATGCGGGTCGGCGCGGCGGCCAGCAGCGTCCTGAATCCCAGAACCGCGGCCGCGAGAAACAGCGCCACGCCGATCCCGCCCAGTTCCAGCCACAGCTGAAGCATCCCGTTGTGGGGATGCAGGAACGTGGTCTTGCCCTGGAACGACGGCAGCATCGTCGCGGACCCGCCCAGCACGCGCGCGGAGTCGAAGCCGTAGCCCTGCACGATACGGGCTTGAACGAGCTCGTGCACATACCGCCAGATCTCGATGCGGTATCCCCAGTTGGGATCGACATGATCGATCAGCCACTGGTGCAAGCCGGCGCCCGCCGCGCTTTCCGCGATGAATCCCCAGCCCGCCATGCCCGCGGCCATCACGGCCATCAGCAGGACCGCGATCCCGCGTCCGCCCACGAGAATCAGCAGGAACACCGCCGTGCCGCACAGAATGGCGGCGACTTCCGCGTCCATGGGATAGAAAACGCTGACCGCCAATGTCACGCCGATCCACAGCGGAAAGGCGATCAAGGCCCCCAGGGTGCGCGAGAGAAGGACCGCGCAAACGAAGGAGGTGGTGCACAGCAACACCAGGCCGCCCGAAAGGGTGGTGAGCCGCTGGAAGACGCTATCCGCCGTCCGGTCGAGACCGATGAAGAACCCGCCCGTCGCGCGCTCGACGGCGAGCAGGATCAGAAGCGCGCCGGCGGCGTAAAGCGCGTACGGTGTCCACCGCTTCATCGCATCGTCCGATTGTCCGGCGATCAAGAGGCACAAGAGAACGCCCGCGACAATTGCGGCGCCTGTCTTGAGCCAGGTCTCCCAGGGCATGTGCGGCGCCCAGAACACGGACGCCAAGCTCCATGCCAAAAACAATCCGCCGCAGAGTGCCGTGGGCGTCGCGATCGCGGACCGCAGCGTGAAGCGCCGTTCGCCATGCAATAACAAGCTGAGCGCGGCCAAAATCACGGTGGCGACCGCGATGTCGCGGCTCCAGGCGATCAGGGGGACCGTCACGAGGCTGAGCCCGCCCAACAGGCGCGGCGCAAGGGGTGTCGCCCGCGGATTATCCACGCAAGCATTCCTCTAAAATACCGTGGATCGCGGCGGCCGCGATGGAGATGTCGTATTTGGCCTCCGCGCGGCGCCGGCTTTCCGTTCCCAACGCGGCCAGCATGGCGGGGCCGTCATGGAGTTGACGCAGCCGCCGGTACCAATCGTCCGCGTTCCGGCAGTGAAAGCCCGTCAATCCATCTTCCACGATATCCGCCGCGATCCCGACCGGCGAGGTCAGCGCCGGTTTTCCCGCGGCCATATACTGGATGATCTTGTAGCCGCTTTTCCCCCGGGTCCATGGGCTGTCCTCCAGCGGACAAATACCGACCGAGAGCCGGGGCAACACGGTCCGCTCAGCCGCTTCGCTCCAGGCGATGCGCTCGCCGGGAAGATCGGGGACTTGGGTCTCGTCCATACCGATAAATATCGCTTTTGATCCCGTTTCTTTCAGGAAGCGTGCGAGCGGCTCGCGCAGGATATGCAAGGACTGGTTCGCCGTCATGGGCGTGCCGATCCAGCCAACGGTAAACGGCGCGCTCACGGGGGCGGAAGGCGGGAAGGCCGCTGTATCGACCGCGCTGAAGACAAGCTGGACATTCCGTGCGCCGGCCTCGCGCGCAACCTCGGCCATCATCGGGCTGCCAACCGTGACCGCGTCCGCGCGGCGCATCAGCTTCTCGATCTTGTTCGCCCCGAAAAACCGGCCCTTGTAATAAAGGTGCTGCGCATCATCGAAGTCGATGACCAGTTTCTTGCCCGCGAGGAGCGCCGCTTCGAGCGCGTAGGGCAGGAACGGGAACAGCTCCTGTTGCAACCAGACCACGCCGCCGCGATGAGCGCCGATGGCCGCGCCGATCCGGCCGGCGAGCGCGGCCATGAGCCGGGGAAAGGACCTGCGCCCGTCCTTATAAAGACGGCGCAGATCCGTATCGCTGAACAGCGCGTGGACGCGCACGTTCAACCCTCGGCGTTCCAGGTATGGAATATATTGCAGCACACGCACGCGGCTGCTGGCGCCGAGGCGGCCATAGCGGGTCAAAGCGAGGACGGATCGCGCCATGGACCCCATCACCTTTCGCGGACGCCGAGGGTCGCGAGGCTCGTGCCGGAGATGAGGTTGATCGAGAGAAGGCGGTAGGCCCGCAGCACGGCCAGGCCCGTAATGCTTTTTCCGCCGAAGAGGGTGCGCAAGAGACGCAGCGGCAATTCCCCCAGGTAACTCGCGAGGACCAGCAGCGCCTGGGCGATGACGCCGAAGTGCAGGCGCGCGTAGGTAACGCGGCTGCGCAAAAACAGGGCCAGGGCCATCCCGGTATCGTGCGAACTCGACACGCGGCCGATGTGGGCCGCGCGCGCGGCGGTCAGATAATAAGTCGCGGCCCCCCTTGAGGCGGCGCGCGCGCACAAATCGACGTCCTCGTAGTACAGAAAGAAACGCGGATCAAAACCCGCGAGGTTCTGGAACAAGGGCCGCCGGATCAGGAGGGCCGCGCCCATGACCTGGCCGACGGGGCCGCTGTGCGCGTGCCGGCCGGCCGGAAGAAAGGCGCGCGACAGGCCAAGGGTGCGTGTCAGGAGAGACGCGAAGCTTGGAAGGTCCGCGCTGGTCTCGCTTAACGCGCCGTCTTCGCGCTCGATGGCCGGGCCAAGGATGCCGACCTTGCGATTGGCGGGGTCGTTCATGAAGGCGATCGCGGCTTGGAAATATCCCGGTTTCAAGACGGCGTCGGGATTCAGGAACAGAATGAACGGCGCCGTGCCGCGCGCCGCGCCGATGTTGCAAGCCGCGCCGAACCCGAGGTTCGCCGTGTTGTGAACGAAATCCGCGGGGCCGTGTGTCCCGACTTGCGCCTCCAGGTCCGGCGCCATGTCGCTGTTGTTCACGACGATCACATTGGCGGCGACGCCGTCGCCTTGCGCGACCCGATGGACCGCGCCGACGCATGCGGCGGTATAGGCCGCCGAACGATAATTTACGATGACGACGTCCACATGGGACATGATTGGTTATCAGCGCAGTGAATCGATGTACGCACCGATGGCACGGTCGTGCCATGGAACGGCACTGTCCTTAGCATGAAAGCCCACATGGCCTCCACCCGGCGTGATAGCCAGGGAGAGCGGCTCATTTTGGAGCCATTCGCGGTTTGTATAGGACGCGACGGGAATCCAGGGGTCGTTCGCGGCGGCGATGAGCAGGGTCGGCTTTGCGATCGCGCCCAGGCGGGGCCCCGCCGAGCTGCGCGCGTAGTAGTCGTCCGCGCCCGTAAAGCCGCCCAGGGGAGCGACAATCCGATCGTCGAAATCGTAGATGGTGCGCAGGGCCGGCAGGCGGGCCGCCAGCGGTGTGTCTTTCACGACGAAGCGGCTGTCGCGCACGAGGAAACCCAAGAGGTGGCGCTGATAGACGAAGTTGCGCCGCGCCATAATGCGCATCTGCGCGGCTTTCAGATCGATGGGCGCGCACACCGAAGCGGCGCCGACAACCCGCTCGAGTCCTTCGCGTTCGGAAAGCCCTTTCAAGAGCATGTTTCCGCCGAGCGACACGCCGACAAGGAAGACCCCGCGCGCCGTGAGTTCGCCGGGAAGGGCGGCGAGAGCGTCGCGAAGATCCTGACTGCGTCCCGCATGATAGAAGTGCCGGCATTTGCCGAGCGAAGGCCCCGCGTTGCGCAAGTTCAAGCGCAGGACCGGGTGCCCGCGCGACAGGTGATAGGCCGTGCTCGCGAGGATGTTGCGGCTGGTCTCCGATCCGGTCAGGCCGTGGATCAAGACGACCAGAGGTTTTTTTCCATTCTCAAAAGGCAGGTTCAGCGCCGCGATCAAGGTGTCGCCGCTGCCGTCGCGCAGCGGCAGCTGAAGGCTATGGTGGCGATACGCCGCGAGGTCCGGTGGCGCGAAATGGAGCGTGTTCCGCAGCGTCTGCAAATCGCCGCCCAGCCACGGCGCGCGCGCGTGAAACGGCGGCAGTTCGCACGCGATCCGGCCAAGGCGTCGGGGGTTATTGCTCATAGTGGTTTGGCCGCCGGTGCGCTAACATGACGGCGCTTAACGTCGTGCGGGAGCCCCATGATCCGAGTCTTTCGCGATTGGTTCCTAGATCAACTGGCGATGTACGCGGCCTATCATAAAGACAGGCGCAACCAGCTTACGCATTATGTCGGCGTTCCCATCATCATTTTCTCGATTTTGATCGTTCTGATCCAGGTCCCGCTGGCCGGGCCGGTCTCGGCGGCCGGCGCTGTTCTCGGGATTATCCTGTTGTCTTACGTCGTGGCGGTTCCGCTTGTCGGCGTTCTGTCGTCGATCGCCTGCCTCCCGCTCTATGCCCTGGCGGCGTGCATCGCGGAGATGGAACCGGCGCCGCGATGGAGCGTGGCGGCTGCCTGCTTTATCGTGGGCTGGGCGATCCAATTCGCCGGTCATATTTTCGAAGGCCGCAAACCCGCGTTCCTGACCAACGTGCTGCAGCTTTTCATGGCTCCTGCGTTTCTCATCGCCGAACTCATGTTCGCCGCCGGTCTTCAGCGGCGCCTCGCCGATCTCCTGCACGTACGCGCGCAAAAGTACGCGCGGCCTTGACTATATGAGTCTCGGTTATGCGGGACCGGTGACGACCGGCACGTCCCGATCGCTTCCCCAATCGAGCCAGCTGCCGTCATAGATGGCCACGTCGTCCTTGCCGGCAAGATGCGCGCCGAGCGCCAGGGCGCAGGCCGATACGCCCGAGCCGCATGTGGTCGTCAGCGGCGCGCCGAGATCGATGCCGGCGGCCGCGAAGCGTTCGCGGATAAAGTCAGGGTCTTTCCAAACCTTCGTGTCGGCGTCGATGAGTTGCGCGAACGGAAGGCTCCGGCTGCCGGGAATATGCCCGGAGCGCAGGCCGGGGCGCGGTTCCGGTTCCGTCCCTTCAAAGCGCCCCTGTCCGCGCGCATCAAGCACCTGGTAGGAGCGCGCGTCGATATTCGCGCGCATATCTTTCTTCGCGCGTAAAACCGGCGTGGCGCTGACCCGGAACACCGCCGGTGGAACGCTGGATACGGTCTGCGTCATCGCCCGGCCCTCGGCCGTCCACTTGGTGCGCCCCCCGTTCAAGACCGAAACGCGCCCATGCCCGAAGGCGCGGAACATGTACCACACGCGCGCGGCCGCGCAGGTGCCGCCCAGGTGGTCATAGGCAATCACATGATGCGTGTTGCCGATCCCGAGAGCTCCGACCTTGCGTGCGAAGACACCGGCGCTGGGGAAGGTATGTTCCTTCGATCCGCCCGGCTCCGCGACATCGTTGATGTCGAAGAAGACGGCGCCCGGGATGTGACCTTCCAGGTATTGCTTGCGGGCCGGTTCAACGCCGCCCGGCACGAAATAACTGACGTCGACGATTCGGACATTGGGGTCGTCCATATGATCCGCGAGCCACTGCGTTTCCACCAATGCGGAGGTCTTGTCGTTCATCTCTATGCCTTCCATTGCGCCCGGATGCGGTCGCGATTGAGGAAAAACCACTGCGCCAGGATGAGGGTCGCCGCGTTGGTCAGCGCGCCGGCATCCATCAGTTCTTTCAACTCGTCCTCGCCAAGCACCTTCGCCCGGATGTGCTCGTTCTCGCCCGGCAGCCCAAAGATGCCGCCGGCGCCTTCGGTGGAAATACGCCCCAGATATAAGGCGATCGTTTCCGAGGTTCCACCCGGGCTGGCGAGGTAGCGCTGCACGGGCCAGAGGTCGAGCACGGTGCGCCCGGCTTCCTCCTCGGTTTCGCGGCGCACCACGGTCTCCGGCGCTTCGCCGTCCTCGATGATCCCGGAGACGACTTCCAACTGCCAGGGATCCATCCCTCCCGCATACGCGCCGACGCGGAACTGTTCACAGAGAACGAATTTCCTCAAGGCCGGATCATAGGGAAGGAGGGCCGCGGCGTGCCCGCGCTCGAAAACCTCGCGGCTCATGGGCGCACTCCAGCCGCCGTCGAACAATGCGTGACGCAACGTATAGGCGTCGACGCGGAAGTAGCCCTGAAAGACAGTGCGTTTTTCGATGACGTCGATAGTCGCGGGCGGCGAAGGTTCGCTCATCCTCAAGGCGTAGCAGGTCGCCTAGATTTCGCCAATGACGACTTGGTTCCGGCCGGCCCGCTTTGCGCGGTAAAGCGCATCATCGGCGGCCTGCGTCAAATCCAGAACCGATTTGAAGGCGGGATAGGCTCCGATGCCGCAACTGAACGTGACACGGAAGGAGCCTTGCTCGGATTCGTGTTCCAGTTCCTGCGCGGCCTCGCGCAGTTTATCCATGACCTCTTTGGCCGCGGCCGCATCGGTATTCGGCATCACGACCGCGAATTCCTCGCCGCCGTAGCGCCCCACGTAATCGACCTGCCGCAAACGATTTCGCACGAGATGCGTCACCCGCAGGATAACCTGATCTCCCACGACGTGGCCGTAGGTGTCATTGACCGACTTGAAATGGTCGATATCGATCATGGCGAAGGATACAGGGTTCTCGGTACGGCCGGCGACGCTCAGCTCGCGTTCAAGATTACGCAGGATGTTGGTGTGATTGAGCAGGCCCGTCAGGCTGTCGCGGTCGGTGAGTTTCTTCAGTTCGCGGTAACGGTTCGCGCGGCTTGTCACCGCGGAAATGAGCTGGCCGGGCTGCAGCGGCTTTGGCAGAAAATCGTCGGCGCCGAGATGGCGGGCGCGCAGTTGAAGGTCCAGCCGCGATTCGGTCGACAGGAAAAGAATCGGAATAGTGGTGTAGGCGGGGAACTGCCTGACGATCTGCGCGAGATCGAGGCCGGTACATTCCGGCATATAGAGATCCATGAGGATAATGTCGGGATCGAAACCTGACAGCGTGTCGAGCAATTTCGACGGCCGGCGGATCACCCGCGTTTCCATGCCGGCATGCTCGAGAGCGGCTTGATAGAACGAAGACAGCGGCCCGTCGTCCTCGGCGATGACAACGCGGTAAGGCCGGTCGTAATCGTTTTCTTCCAGCGCCGCGATGCGTTCGACCAGGTGTTCAAGCTCGAACGGCCTTGCGACGAAGGCCGCGGCGCCATGGCGTACGGCGCTCAAGCGGTCCGCGAAGCCCGTCTGGCTGGAGCAAAGAATGAGGGGGAGATGCGCCAGCGACATGTTGTGCCGCAACAGCTCGAGGTGCCGATCCCCGGCCGAAACGTCCGCGAGCACGATGCCGCGTTCGCCGCGCGACAGCTCCGCGGGCATATCATCCGCGGTCCTTAGGACCTTGGTCCGATAGCCACAACCTTCCAGCGCATCGCGAAGGGAAACAGTGTCGGTCTCCGAGGGGCCCGCGAGGACCAATACATACGTGGGGCGATGATGCGTCTCGGCCGCGGCCGGCGCGTCGCCCATGTCCTCAAGGTCGATGGCCTCGCCCGGCGCCGCGGCGGCGTTCTCGAGCGCCTGAATCAGAATTTCGACCTGGGCAATCTCTTCCAGCGTAAGGCTTTCCGCGTGCCCGCGGCCGGCCTGCTCCGAAACCAGCCGGAACAATCCGTCGAGCGGCGCGGCCGCCGTGCTGATGCGGGGAAAGCCGAAGCTTTTGCCCGCGCCCGCGAGGGTGTGAACGATGTCGTGAATTTTGACGAGGGCCGAACGGGCTTCTTCCGCCGAGGGCGCGTTGGGAATCAGGCTCCAAATCCGCCGGACCTCGTGGATTTTGGCGGCCAGGCTTTCGCCGAATTCCGCACTCAGACCGGCGAGACGCTGAACGAGCGCATCGTGCTTGGCCGCCGCCGAGGCGCCGAATTCTGCGATGGCCGTCATAACTCAGCGTTCCCTGGCGCTCATTTCTTGCGGAAACCCCCGTTGAGTCGCCCCGAAGCAACAGTGGCGCGCGGCTCCCACCCCGTCAATATGCCCCGCCGAGCGCCTCAATCTTTCCGAAAAGGCGTTTAAATATTTGATCTAAAGCCTCGATTCGGAAAATGATGTCACAGTTCCGATCGCGGTGAATCGAGCGCGCATTGCCCATGGCGGCCAAGACCGACCCCATCGACATCTTTTTCGAAATGCCGCTCGACAAGTGGCAGATCTTCGACAGCAAAACGCTGAGCAAGTCCAAGATCGTGCTGTTGCACGACCTGAAGCCGGTCGTCGATATGTTCAACGCCGAGGGCGTGGGGATCGGCGTGCGCACCGCCTCGGAAGTCATTCGCGAAATTTCGCTCAGCGCGCACGACCAGAAGCGCCTTGTCTCGTTGATGAACGCACGCAGCTTCGATGTGTATTCGGTTCGCGCGGCCCTCAACGATCATATGACGGACGAGGAACTGGAGCAGATCAAATTACCGCCCCAGGAGCAGGAGCGTCTCCAGGGCTATATGAACAATTATTCGCGCGGGCTTCTCAAAGCGATCCTCGGCGGCACCGACGTGAAGGTAACGGGGCGATCGTCCCTTTCAAGCATTCTCGACGGAGAGAACCGCGGCGCAATCCTGAAGAACCTCATAGATATCGCCGCCCGGCTGAGAATTGAGCCGACCGAAATCGTCGCCTATATCTCCAAGCTCAGCGAAATCATCCTGGCCATTTCCTACTATCAGCGCGTCTACGACGGCCTGCTCGCCGACCTGCGCGAACTCCTCTCGGATACGAAGAAGCTGCACGATCAAGATACGCTCACGGTGCGGTTTCCCGGGATGAAGGAAGAAACTCAGGAGGCTTTGACCGCCGGCCGCCATACGATCATCACCCTCAACGGCTATTTCGATCAGTTTCACAAGGTCGAGAAGTTCTTCGACGAGATTACGCCCGAGAAGTTCAAGACGCTGCGGGAGAATGTTGAAATCCATTATCGCGCAATCGGCATGATCGTCTGCTTCTGGCAGATCAAGATCAACGAGTGGCGGCGGCGCTTCTGGGACGGCAAGGGAAAACGCCGCGATTCAACCTGGGAGCAGCGCTATAACTTCTTCAAGGATACGGTCCATCACAATCTCTACACGATCGAGGACAACGTGGAGCTGATCAAGAACGCGAAACTCGACCTTTAATACGCACGCGCGGGCTTTCACCCGCGCGCAGGAACAACCTCTATCGCCGTCCGTTCTGCACTCGCCGCATGGCGCAAAGAGCGGCGATTCAAAAAAGCGGTTAGGAGGTTGAAGATGGTTAAGCACACACTTGCGGCTCTCAGCGTGGCGGCCTTGATCGGCGCGGCGCCCGCGATGGCGGCCGGCACGACGAACGCGGGCGCCGGCGCGACCGCGGGAACCGCGGCGAGCACGACGATGCCGATGGGCCGCGCCGAAGCCGGCAAACTCATCGGCCAATCGGTGGAAAACACCGCCGGTGATCGCATCGGCGAAGTCGAAGCCGTGAATATCGGCACCGACGGCAAGGTCACGAGCGTAATCGTCGGGGTCGGCGGTTTCCTCGGCGTCGGCGAGCGCGACGTCGCGCTCGGTTGGAAAGACCTTCAGATCACCGACAACGGCGGCAAAGTGGTCGCGAACTTGAGCAAATCGAATCTGGAGAGCATGAAGGCGTACAAATATTCCGATCCGAAGCATCGCGGGACGGTCTTCGAAGACAAGTCGCGCTAAATCAAATGCGAACGGCGGAACGGGGCGGCCTCGAGCCGCCCTGTTTTTTTACAGGATGCCCAGAACCCGCTCGGGCGGGCGTCCCAGCGCGGCCTTCTCGCCGTTTACGACGATCGGCCGTTCGAGGATCTCCGGATGTGCGGCCATCGCCGCGACGAGGTCGGCTTCCTTCATTGCTTCGGCGTCGATCTTCGCCTCCGCGGCTTCTTTCTTCCGCACGATGTCCTTCGCCGGCATGCCGAGCGCTTTCAATATTCGTTTGAGTTCGGCCTGGCTGGGCGGGGTCTTGAGGTATTCGACCACATGCGGCGAAAGGCCCTTGCCTTCAAGAAGCGCGAGGGTTTCGCGCGATTTTGAACAGCGGGGATTGTGATAGATCGTCAGCGCCATGGCGGGTCTCCGGTCTTGGGACCGCGAGAGTGTCCGCGCGCGCCGCGCAATACAAGCGGAAACCCCGGGCCGGGCCATTCTGGCCCGCACCCGGGGCGGTGGTCACCTCGTGGAACTTGGCGACTTGGAGCTTGGCGACTTGGAACAGGTGGCGATGAACTACTCTTTCACCACGCCGCGCACTTCGACGAGCTGCGAAGCGATGGCTTCGTTCAGTTCGTTATGGGCGGCTTCGAGCTCCTGAATCTTGACGCGGTAGCCGCGCAGTTGTTCGAGCTCGGAATCTGTAATGGGCTGGCGGTTCGACGCGATCGCAAGGGTCGTGCCGATGTATTTCGCCTTCAACTCGGCGACGAGTTTGGCGAGGTCGATCATTTCCCGCGGATCGATCACTTCGACATGACGCTTCAGGGAGCGGCGCATCTCATCCTCGATGATGTGGGCGATATGGCGCGTGAACTGGCTGGCGGTCAGCGCCGCCGGCGTTGCACGGGTCTTGTCGCTGACCGCGGGCGTCGCTTCGGATCTCGTGTCGCTCTGACGCCGGCGCACAGCAATGAAGTCAATGACGGACATAAATACTCTTCCCCATAGCCTCGGATGGCCACGCACTCCGCGGCCTCACGCGCCTATTTCAGCAATAAGCGTGCCAAGAAATTCGCCTTAATAAAAATGTTCGTAATCAGGGACTTATGCTGTATTTTAAGACCGCGTTCAGGAGGGTTAACGCGTTCAGGCGACCGAACGTGCCGCGTTGGCGGAATTGCTAGGAAAGGTCTGCCGGGTCGATCGGTCACACGAGGGGACGTTGCGGGCCGGGTAAGCTACCGTTAACGTTTGAAAACGGACGCGGCTATAGGGCCGAACAGAGCGGGGAAAAAATGTCAGAGGCAGCGCTGCGCGGCGGAAGACTCTTCATCCGGAAATCGGTCGACCAAGTGCAGCGCGAGGCTGCCAACCATCATCTCAAGCGAACCCTCGGCGCGTTTCACCTCGTCCTTCTCGGCATCGGCTGCACCATCGGGGCGGGCATCTACGTCATGACCGGGAACGCGGCGGCAAACTTTGCCGGCCCCGGCGTCATGCTCTCCTTCATCGTCGCCGGCACCGCCTGCGGCTTCGCGGCGCTCTCCTACGCCGAACTGGCCTCGACCATGCCGGTCGCGGGATCCGCCTACACCTATTCCTACGCGACCATGGGCGAGGTGTTCGCCTGGATCATGGGCTGGCTTCTCGTCCTGGAGTACGGCGTGGCGGCGGCAACGGTCGCGGTGGGATGGTCCGGATACGTCACCAGCTTCCTCAAGGACTTCGGGATGGTGATCCCGCCGGAATTCACAAGTTCCATGGTCCAATCGCTGGCGGGTTCGGTGGGCCACCTCTCGTTCGATGTCACCGGCAACGTAAATCTTCTGGCCACGACCGGCATCCTGGCCGTCACGGCGCTCCTGGTGATCGGCGTTTCGGAATCCGCCAACGTCAATAACGTCATCGTCTTTATTAAAGTCGGCGTGCTCGTGGCCTTCGTCGCCCTTGGCTTCGGCTTCATCAACACCAGCAACTGGTCCCCCTTCATTCCCCCGAACGAAGGGGGGTTTACGTATGGGCTTCAGGGTGTGTTCCGCGCGGCCTCGGTGATCTTCTTCGCCTACGTCGGGTTCGAGGCGGTTTCGACCGCCGCCGCCGAAGCGCGCAATCCGCAGCGCGACGTGCCGATCGGCATTCTTGGGTCGCTGTTCGTCTGCACGACGATCTACATCATCGTCGCGGCGGTTCTGACGGGCGTGGTCTCCTATAAGGAACTCGGCGTTCCCGAGCCGATCGCGCTCGCCGTCGACCGTATGGGCATGCCGGCATTCTCGTTCCTGATCAAAGTCGGCGCCATCGCGGGCCTGTCGTCGGTGATGCTGATCCTGACCTACGGCCAGTCGCGCGTCTTCTTCGCCATGGCCCGCGACGGCCTGTTGCCGCGCGCCTTCTGCAAGGTGCATCCGAAGTTCCGCACCCCCTATGTCGGCACGATGATCCTCGGCGTGCTGATCGCTATCGCGGCTTCGCTGCTGCCGATCACCATTCTGGGCGACCTCGTCAGCCTTGGAACAGCCACGGCGTTCGGCATCGTCTGCCTCGCGGTGATGTCGCTGCGCACCAGCCGCCCGGAATTGCCGCGTCCCTTCCGCGTGCCCTTCGGCGGCGGTTTCGTGACCAAGCCGGTCATGGTGCTGCTCGCGGCCCTGCTGGGCTTCGTGGGCCTGGCGATCTTCCGCTTCCTCATGCAGTCCCAATGGACCGATTACGGCGCCGCCGCGCTGATCGTCATCGCGGTCCTCTGGCTGGCGTCGGTGTGGCGTACGCGTCAGGAAAAGGTGTGGATGGGCGTCGCGCCGATGCTCGGCATTCTCTTCGCCTTCATCATGATCACGCCGCTGGTGGAAGACATCGTGACCAAGGCCATGAACGACGATCGTATTCCGGCCTATATTCTTGGAACCTATTTCGTGATCGGCGTGGTGCTGTATTCATTCTACGGCTACCGCAATTCGCGCCTCGCTCAAGGTCTCGATTGTGTGGACGATTCCCCGTTGCCGAGCCCGAACGAGGCCATCGCGCATGGGCTCGATGAGCGCCGTTGAACGAATCGTTTACCCTCTTGAAAATTGAAGGCCGCACCGGCGAGGACCCTCGCGATAGCGCGGAAGGTTACCGGAACTTCCGCAACGCGCTCGGTCAGTTCGCGACCGGCGTCACGGTCATGACGGGCTTTTCGCCAAACGGCGATCGTTTCGGCATCACAGTGACGTCTTTCAATTCCCTGTCGCTGGATCCGCCGCTCATTCTATGGAGCCTTGGCCGCGAAGGGGGCAGCTTTGCCTGCTTCCAGGCGGGCACGCCCTTTGCCGTCAACGTGCTGTCGTCCGGCCAGAAAGACATGGCGGAGCGCTTCGCGCGCGTGGGCATCCCGAAGTTCGAAGGCGTCGCGACGCAAAACGGACTCGACGGCGTGCCGTTGATCGCGGGCGCTTCGGCTTACTTTGAATGCCTGGTGGAAGCGCGCTATCCGGGCGGCGACCACGACATCGTCGTGGGCCGCGTGCGGCGCCTGTTCAATATCGGGAAAGACCCGCTGCTTTTTCACAAAGGCGCCTTGCGCCCGCTCGGCTAGGTTAAGACGCCGACTTTGCCTTCCGGCGTGCCGAGAGTTTCCTGATAATCAGACCGCCCAGGCCGGCGGGCGAAAGGTCACGCTCACGATTGTCCGTCAGCACGTCGAGTTGCAGGCCGGCGCGAATGACGCGGTCCTCGTCGATTTCCCGCGCGACGATCTCCGCCGTCCCGAGATGCAGGTGATCGCCGACGTCGGGCTTGCCTTCAAACCGCAAAGAGAAGAAGTCGGCGATACTGAGGTTCGCGATCTCGGGCTTAATGGAGAGGCCATAGAAGGCCGCCACATCCTTGAGCAGGATATCTCCCGTGAAGGCGAATTCACCGAAGAACGGCTCGTTTGCCGAGAGAAGTTCGGCGTGCGCCGTGAACAATTGGTCGAGGCGGCTGACGCGGTCGGGCGGCGCGAGGAAGTAGGCGTAGTCATTGGCTTTGAGGGTGCCCGCTTCCCCGGCCATGAGGATGTTCTGGTTCCGGATCACGAAGGCGGTGCGCGCCCACTTCGGCACCACGGCGCCGTTCATGACCGCGCTTTGCGCCGAGACCGGGTATCCGACCATTTCCAGGGCCAACTGGCCGGGAAGATCGAGTTCCGAGCGGTGGACCGAGGCCGCAGTACGGGGCAGGGCCAGGCCAAGTTTCCGGGCCGTCCAGGTGAGTGTCCACCCTTGCGAGAGCAGCGAGATGAACACGATCACGAATGCGACGTTAAAATACAGATCCGCGTGCTCGATGCCCGACAGGGTCGGGATCGCCGCGAGGAAAATGCTGACTGCGCCGCGCAGTCCCACCCACGAGGCAAACAGTTTTTCCCGCTTGGAGAACTTCGAGCCGAGGAGGCAAAGCCACACGGCGACGGGGCGGGCGACAAACAACAAGAAGACGCCGACGAGCGCCGCCGGCAGGACATAAGTCAGCAGACGGGTCGGGGTTATGAGCAGGCCCAGAACGAGGAACATGACGATCTGGCTGAGCCATGTCGCGGCGTCGTTCACGGTGACGATGCTGGCCGAAGCGCGCAGCGGCCGGTTCCCCAAGACGAGGCCGGCAAGATAGACCGCAAGGAAGCCGCTTCCGGACAGCACGGATGTCAGCGAATAGATGAGGACCGCGGCCGCGATCACCAGCAGCGGATGGAGGCCGCCGGGCAGATTGATCCGGTTCAGCGCGATCGATGCGGCAAAGCCGCCCAGAAGTCCCATCGCCGCGCCCACGACGGCGTGGCCAACAAGCGTTCCAAGCAGCGCAAGCGGCTCGATATCCAAGCCCTGTTGCTGGAGCGAGATGACTTGAACCAGCACAATCGTCAGGAAGACCGCCACGGGATCGTTGGTGGCCGATTCCATTTCAATTGTCGCGCCGATCCTCTGACGGATCTGGAGGCCGCCGGCATGGATCAGGAAAAACACCGCCGCGGCATCCGTGGACGCGATCACTGTTCCAAGCAGTAAGCCGTGAACGAGCGGGATATTCAGGACTTCCGCGGCGACAATCCCCGTCAGCGCCGCGGTGATGACGACGCCAAATGTGGCGAGCATGAGGGCCGGCCGCACCGCGCCCTTGAGGTGTCCGATCTTGGTTCTGAGACCGCCGTCGAACAGGATGACCGCGAGGGACAGAGAGCCGATGATATAGGTGAGGCGATAGTCGCTGAATGAAATGCCGCCCGGGCCATCCTCACCGGCGAACATCCCGATGACAAGGAAGATCAGCAGCAGCGGGGCGCCGAATCGCTGCGCGACAAGGCTCGACAGGATCCCGAGGACGACGAGCACCGACCCGAAGAGCAGAAGCGTATTTGCGGTGTCGATGCTATTCATGCCGGCGGACGGTCCCTTGGCGCGCCCTTAGGCGAGCGCGCCCTTGAAAAGTTCGACGCTGCGCCCGTGCGCGAGGGCACAGGCCTCGGCGTTGTAGTGGTTCGGATCGTTGGCGCGGCAAAAGGCGTGCGGCATGCCCGGGTAGACATGCACCGCAATGTTGGACTTGTCCTTCACCGCCGCTTTGATGGCGTCGATCGCATCCTGCGGAATGTAGGGATCGCTGCCGGCCAGATGCAAGACCGTCGGCGCTTTGATGTTCTGGACTTCCGCCAGCTTGGTGTCGATGCCCCCGCCGTAGTAGCTGGCGCAGGCGTCCGTGTCGGTGCGCGCCGCCGTCAGGTACGAAAGAAGCCCACCCAGGCAGAAACCGAGATTGCCGACTTTCCCCGTACAGCCGGGTGTCCGGCGCAGGGTGTCGATGGTCGCCTGAATGTCCTCGACACCCTTATCGACGTTGAATTTCTGGTAGTAGCCGAAGCCTTCCTGAAGCTGCGCCTCGCGGGTGGGGTCGAGCTGCACGCCGGGTTTCATGCGCCAGAAGATATCCGGCGCCAGCGCCATGAATCCTTGGGACGCGAGCCAATCGGCGACCGAGCGGACCCACGGATTGACGCCGAAGATCTCCTGGATCACGACCACGCCGGGGCCTTTTCCCGAGGCCGGCGCCGCCAGGTAGCCCGTGAAGTTCCCGTCCCTGCCGTCGATCGTGATGTCCTTGCCGCTCATTGGCCTCTCCTTCAACAAAACGCACGCTTATTCTGTCTTAGGAAGATTCGTCCGGATGCGCCAGGAAAAGCGGGTTTCCGGCCGGCCGCGATTTGCAGACAGTCCCGGGGAAATATTCTAAGGTTCGGCCCCTGTAGAGCATCGGGACCGCCGCGATCATGAGCCAAGAAAAGAAGACCGCCGGCCGCGCGCCGGGCCGCCTCATCGTCGGCCTCAGCGGCGCTTCGGGCATCGTATACGGTGTGCGGATGCTCGAGGTTCTGCGTGAGGCGGGGCTCGAGATTCACCTCGTGATGTCGAAATCGGCTGAAATCACCCTGGCCCACGAGACCGACTACAAGGTCGCCGAGGTCAAGGCGCTGGCGCACGTTGTCCACCAGAACACCGATCTCGGCGCCGCGATTTCCTCGGGGTCATTCAAGACGATGGGCATGGTCATTGCCCCATGCTCCATCCGCACCGCCTCCGAGATTGCCTACGGTGTAACATCGACCCTCATGGCGCGGGCCGCGGACGTCGTCCTGAAGGAGCGCCGCCGTCTTGTTCTCATGGTCAGGGAAAGCCCGCTTCATACAGGCCATTTGCGCACGCTGACGCAGCTCTCGGAAATCGGGGCCATCGTCGCGCCCCCGCTGCCCGGCTTCTACGCGCGCCCGGATACGATCGAGGACATGATCGAGCACACCGTTGGACGAACCTTGGACCTTTTTGAGATCGAGACCGGCTTGGTCAGGCGCTGGCGCGACCCGGCGGGCGACGCGCGGCCGAAACGCAGGCAGAAGCGCAAGACCGCCAAATGACCGCCTCGGCCCTCGACGAGGCCGTGAAGGCCAACCCGCTCTGGGACTTTGCGACCTGGGCCTATAAGCGGGAGGGGGTCGAGAAGGCCTGCCTCGCGTTGCAGAACCGCCTGAATGCCGACGTGAACATCATTCTGTTTTGTATCTGGCTGTCGTTCCGCGGCGCCGGGACGGCAAATCTCGCCACTTACCTCGGCGCGGCGCTGAAGATCTCACGGGACTGGCAGCGCAATCTGGTCGAGCCTGTGCGCACCAGCCGCCGGAACCTCAAGCACGTCCTCGAGACCCGTTCCTTCGCCGGCGCGGAACAGCAGGCGGCCGAGGCCCTGCGCGAGCGGATCAAGCAGTGCGAGCTCGATCTCGAGCACCTGCAGACCCTTGCGCTCTATGCCCTGGTCACCACCGGCGACGACCGGGGGGTGACCCGCTCCCCGGCAGAGCAAAAGGACGACGCCCACAACAACCTCACGGTCTATTTCGCCGCGTCGGGCATCAAGCTCGATCCCCTGGCCCAGACCCACGTCATGCGGATTCTGACGGCCATTTTCGGGGCTTAGGTCAAAATGCCGGGCCTACACTTGGGGCCGGTTTTAGGCCCTTGCCACGATATCTTGGGTCAAAGAGAAAATCCCACCGCCGACCCACAAAATTCACGCCTCCCTGTCTTGGCCAAGGGGGGCTTTTGTGGTGAGCTTCCCTTCGAACGGTGCACAAAAAAATGGGCGGTGCTTTTACGCACCGCCCCAAGTTTCAGGGACGCACCTCGGAACCGCCCTCAATTTCCATTGAGGGCGGTTTGTGTTTCTAGAGCGCGGCGAGCATGCACGCGACCAGGGGATGCCGTACGACATCCTGCTTCGTCAGGCGAACCACGGCGATATCGGAAATGGTGCTCAAGCGTTCGGCGATGTCCCCGAGACCGGACACGCCGGGCAACAGATCGCTTTGATCCGGATCGCCCGTGATGACCATCGTCGAGTGCCAGCCTAACCGCGTGAGCAGCATCTTGATCTGACCGTAAGTACAGTTCTGTGCTTCGTCGATCACGACGAAGGCGTTGTTCAGTGTCCGTCCGCGCATGTACGCGATGGGAGCGATCTCAATGGTGCCATCGGAAACGAATTGACGCAACCTTTTGCCGCCAAGACGGTCCGAAAGAGCGTCATAGAGCGGGCGCAGGTAGGGCGCCATCTTCTCTTCCATGGTGCCGGGCAGGTAGCCCAGCGCTTCGCCGGCTTCGATCGCAGGCCGCGACAGCACGATGCGGTCGATACGCGATTCCTCGAGGGCTTTTACCGCCGCGGCGATGGCGAGATAGGTTTTTCCAGTTCCGGCCGGTCCAATTGCCAGGGTCAGCGCTTTGCTTTCGATTGCCTCCATCAGCTGGCGCTGTGCATCGCTGTGTGGCTTTACGTTGCGGATAAAACTCTGGTCGCGACGTTCGTCGATCGGATCCCAACCTCCGGGGATCGCATGCAGTTGGAAACTGTCTTGGTTCTCGTGAAAATGTTTCTTTGTACGAGCTGACCGTTTGCCCATCTGGACCTTGTGCTCCTGACTGGTGAACTTACCCGTCCCGGCCCGGCGGATGCCGTGCGCGAGGTCGTCACGTCCGACTTCAGCGCCTCCTTCGCTTTTGTATGAGGATGCGGAAATGAAATGCGGCGGGCGATGGCCGTGCCCGCGGTCGTTCGGTGTGTTCAGGAATGCTGGGGGCGTATGATCGCCGAAGGGGTGCCGTCCGGCGTCCTCACTGTAATCGGACCCCGTGTCGGTGTTAGCGTCGTAACCTTGAGTTCGCGCCGTCTGCATGAGCTCTGGCGAACGTCCCCTATTACTGTGGGAATTATACTAAAATTACGCGAATTGTCACCCCATTTTGTATGTATGTCTCGTGACACCCCAAGATGTGGCGACTTGGGCGGCCACATTTGGCGTAAGATTGCGCCGGGCTGTGGATAGAATTTGGTTCCTCTCGATTCCGTAAAGGTATGAGCGTTGATGACGAGCGATGGACAGCGCCCCGACGACCCGCTCGCCGACCTCGAGCGCTGGATGGCTCAAGGTCAGCGCGTCGCGCTTGCGACCGTTGTCGCGACCTGGGGATCGAGCCCGCGGCCTGTCGGAAGCCACATGGCGATCACCGCGAGCGGCGATTTCACCGGTTCCGTCTCGGGCGGATGCATAGAAGGCGCGGTCATCGCCGCCGCGCGCGAAAGCCTCGCGAACGGCCAGTCCAAGCTTCTCGAATACGGCGTGTCCAATGAGATGGCGTGGGAAGTCGGCTTGGCGTGCGGCGGCCGCGTTCAGGTTTTCGTGGATCCATTGACACCATGAAAGCGCAGCTCCTTCACACGCTTCAGGAATGGCGGGCGCAAAAACGCGCCTGCGCCCTTGTCACGCGCTTGGCGTCCGGGACCTCGGCGCTCGTCGACGGCGCGCGCCAGATCGGCGAACTCGTGCTCACCGGTTCAGAGCTTGAAGCCGTCCGGGCGCGGATCGCCGCCGACCAGTCGGGCCTGGTGGAAGCCGATCTCTTCGTGCGGGTCTATGCGCCGGCGCTGCGGATGATCGTTGTCGGCGCGGTTCACATCGCAAAAGCCCTTGCGCCCATGGCGGCGCTGGCGGGTTTTGAGGTGATCGTCGTCGATCCGCGCGAAGGCTTCGCCCGGTCCGAGCAAATGGCGGGCGTCGCGGCCAAGGTCGCTTGGCCCGACGAAGCGATGGTTGAACTGAAGCCCGATCGCCGCACCGCTGTCGTGACCCTCACGCACGATCCCAAGCTGGATGATCCGGCCCTAATCGCGGCCTTGCGCTCCGACGCTTTCTATATCGGCGCTTTGGGCAGCCGAAAAACGCACGCCAAACGCCTTGAACGGCTCAAGGAGGCGGGTTTCTCCGATGGAGACATGAGCCGCATTCATGGTCCCGTGGGCCTGGATATCAATGCCCTCACGCCCGCCGAGATCGCGGTTTCGATCGTGGCGCAAATTATCGATGTCCTGCGCGCCGAGGCGCCATGAAATACGGCAGCTTCCCCGTCGAAGCCGCCGTCGGGCTTGTTCTTGGCCATACCGTGCGCGGGACGACGCTCCTGAAAAAGGGTCACGTCGTTACATCCGCCGATGTCGAGATGCTGAAGGCCGGCGGGATCGCCGCGGTCGTCGGCGCGCGGCTCGATCCTGACGATATCGGCGAAGATGCCGCCGCCGGCCAAGTCGCGGCTGCGCTCGCCGCGCCGCATATTCAAGCCTCGCCCGCGCGGACCGGCCGCTGCAACCTGATCGCGGACGCGAACGGCGTCCTGCTCGTGGAAAAATCGGCGGTGGACGCGGCCAATGCCACGGATGAATCGGTGACGATCGCGACACTTCCTCACTTTGCAGCCGTCCGGGCCGGACAAATCGTCGCGACCGTGAAGATCATACCGTTCGCGGTTTCCGGCGATGTGCTGGGCGACGTGAAAGAAAAGCTGGGGCGGCACGGTCTCCGCTTGGCTCCCTATCGCGCCAAGAAATTCGCACTGATCTCCACGCTGCTCCCGAGCCTGAAGCCGTCGGTGATCGCATCGACGGAGGAAATCGCACGGCAGCGTATCGCCGAGATCAATGGAACGGTGACGAGTTCCACCCGGATTGCTCATGACTCTCAAGCCGTCGCGGGAGAGATCAAGACGGCGGTTGACGGCGGGGCCGAGATTGTTCTCCTCGTGGGCGCCTCGGCGACCGCCGACCGCGAGGATGTGGCGCCGGCGGGGATCCTGGCCGCGGGCGGCGTCATCGATCATTTCGGCATGCCGGTCGATCCGGGAAATCTCCTGGTGCTTGCCCGCGTCGGCGCCTGTCCCGTCCTCGTGCTGCCGGGCTGCGCCCGCTCGCCAAAACTCAACGGGGTGGATTGGGTGATGCAAAGGCTCGCCGCGGATATCCCCGTGACGGGCCGCGACATCATGGCCATGGGTGTCGGCGGACTTCTCGTCGACACACCGAGCCGTCCTCTCCCGCGCGCGCAGGCCGTACAGAAGCCCGCGCCGGCGCCGAAATCGAAGATCGCCGCCGTTGTACTGGCCGCGGGCCAGTCGCGGCGCATGGGCGGACGCAACAAGTTGCTGATGAATGTCGAAGGAATTGCACTGGTGCGCCGAACGGTGAATGCGATCCTGGCTTCCCCGGTCTCCGAGCTGGTCGTTGTAACAGGCCATGAGCCGGAGAAAGTTACAGAGGCGCTTCACGGGCTCAACGTCCGGATCGTGCACAATGCGCGATATGCGGAAGGTCTATCGACGTCCTTGAAAGCGGGCCTTGATGCTGTCGGCCAGGCCGCCGCGGGGGCCATTATCTGTCTCGGCGATATGCCGGACATCGCCGCCAAGCACGTCGGTCCGCTCGTCGCGGGCTTTGATCCCGAGGAGGGGCGCGAAATCGGCGTGCCCACGCATAGCGGCAAGCGCGGAAACCCCGTTCTGTGGGGACGCCGCTTTTTCCAGGAAATGCACGAAATATCGGGCGACGTGGGCGCGCGGCACCTGATCGGCGCCAACGAGTCTCTTGTTTACGAAGTCGAATTTGAGGACACTGGCGTCCTGATGGATCTCGATACGCCGGGGCAGTGGGACGACTATTTATCGTCGTCTCCACCGCGGGAGTAGCTAGGGTCATCGTCCGGCGCTGTTCGAGGCACGCGTGCCGTTTTCTTGGAACGGCACGTTTCATGTCTGCGTTCCTGTACAGGGAGGGACTATGCCGGACGCCGGGAGCCAATCTCACAAGACAGATGTGATCATCATCGGCGCGGGGCCGGTGGGCCTCTTCGCCGTGTTCGAACTCGGCTTGCTGGGCCTTTCGGCGCATGTCGTCGACATTCTCGACCGGCCCGGCGGACAGTGCGCCGAGCTTTATCCCGAGAAGGTGATCCTCGACATCCCGAGCCGCCTCAAAATCACCGGACAGGAACTCACCAATGATTTGATGGCGCAGATCGCGCCGTTCAATCCGACGTTCCATTTCCAGGAGATGGCAACCACCCTTGAAAAGCGCGAGGGCGGCGGCTTCGTCATGACCACCGACGTCGGCACGCGCATCGAAGCCCATGCGGTCGTGATCGCCGGCGGCGGTGGCAGCTTCACGCCGAAGAAGCCCAAGCTCGACCGGCTGGACGAGTTTGAAGGCAAGTCGCTGTTCTATGCCGTGCGCAAGAAGGAACAGTTCCGCGGCAAGAACGTGCTCATCGCCGGCGGCGGCGATTCAGCGCTCGACTGGACCGTGAACCTGCAAGGCGTGGTGTCGGGCATGAGCCTCGTGCACCGGCGCAATGAATTCCGGGGCATGCAGGCGACCGTGGATCAAATGTATGCCCTGGTGAAGGAAGGGAAGGTGAACCTCCAGATCGGGGATATCGTCAGGATCAATGGCGAGAACGGCCAGATCAGCTCGGTTACCCTCAAGAACGCCGAGAAGCAGGAATTCGATGTCCCGTGCGACACGCTGCTGCCCTTCTACGGCCTGACCATGAAACTTGGGCCTATCGCCGACTGGGGTATCCAGTTGGACGATAAGGATCGAATCCCGGTCAGCACCGAGAGTTTCGAGACCGCCGTGCCGGGCATTTTCTGTATCGGCGATATGTGCGCCTATCCGGGCAAGCTGAAGTTGATCCTGTCCGGATTCCACGAATCGGCCTTGATGGCCCATGGCTGTTTCCATTATGCAAGGCCCAATCAAAAGCTGAGATTCGAGCACACCACCTCGAGCTCCAATATCCAGGCCAAGCTGGGCGTTTCGTAAGGACGGCGCGTTGCCGGCCTCGGGTTTAAGAGGCCGGAATGAAAGTCGTCGTCGCGTTGCCCGATGGATCCACCCACGAGGTGCCGGTCCGCCCGGGCGCCAGTGTCATGGAAAGCATGCGGACCGCGGGTCTGCCCATCCGCGCCGAGTGCGGCGGAGCGATGGCGTGTGCGACGTGCCATGTCCATGTCGATCCCGCGTGGATCGAACGTGTAGGCCGTGCGCGCGGCGAGGAAATCGATCTGCTCGACATGTCCGATTACCGCACCGAGGATTCCCGCCTATGCTGCCAAATCCGGCCGGGCCCGGCGCTCGACGGCGTACGGGTCGAGCTTCAGTTGGATGCGTACGAAGGTTAAGTCATGTCGGCACAGTTAGCTCAAGAAGTTGCGCGCCGCCGCACGTTCGCGATCATCGCGCACCCCGACGCCGGTAAGACGACCCTGACCGAAAAACTGCTGCTGTTCGGCGGCGCTATCCAGCTCGCGGGCGCCGTGAAGGCAAAAGGCGAACGCCGCCGCGCCCGCTCGGACTGGATGAAGGTCGAACAGGAGCGCGGGATTTCGGTCACGTCCGCCGTCATGAGCTACGAATATGACGGTCACGCCTTCAATCTTCTCGACACGCCCGGTCACGAAGACTTCAGCGAAGACACGTATCGCACCCTGACCGCCGTGGATTCCGCGGTGATGGTGCTCGACGTGGCGAAAGGCATCGAAGCCCAGACGCTGAAATTGTTCGAAGTGTGCCGCCTGCGCGACATGCCCATCGCGACCTTCGTCAACAAGCTCGACCGCGAAGGCCAGGAGCCGTTCGCGCTTCTGGAAGAAATCGAAAGCCGCCTCGCGCTCGATGTATCGCCGGCCAGCTGGCCCATCGGCATGGGCCGCGATTTCCTCGGCTGCTACGACCTCCTGCACGACCGCCTCATCCTGATGGCGCGTACGAAGGGCGAAAAAGCCGACGCGGGCGTCGAATGCAACGGCCTCGACGATCCGAAGATCGACGAGCTGCTGCCGCCGGCCGCGGCTGCAAAGCTGCGCGAGGATGTCGCCATGGTGCGCGGCCTGTGCAAGCCTTTCGATCGCCAGGCGTATCTCGAAGGCCATATGACGCCGGTGTTCTTCGGGAGCGCGGTGAATAACTTCGGCGTGCGCGAGCTTTTGCAGGGGCTCTCGGAAATGGCGCCGTCACCGCGTCCGCAATCGGCGGCCGAGCGGCCGGTATTGCCGACCGAGAAGGGCGTTTCGGGCTTCGTGTTCAAGATCCAGGCCAACATGGATCCGAAGCACCGTGACCGCATCGCGTTCGTGCGTATTTCGTCGGGCCATTTCAAACGCGGCTCGAAGCTCTACCACGTCCGTTCGGGCAAGACGCTCAACATCTCCAATCCGCGGCTGTTCATGGCGCAGGATCGCGCCACCGCGGAAGAAGCGTGGCCGGGCGACATCATTGGCGTGCCGAATTACGGCAACTTGCGCATCGGCGACGCTTTGACGGAAGGCGAGGAACTTCATTTCACGGGGATCCCGGTGTTCGCGCCGGAATTGCTGCAGACCGTGCGCCCGGAAGACCCCTTGAAAGCCAAACATCTGGGCCGCGCCTTGGAACAGCTTGCCGAGGAAGGCGCCGCGAGCGTTTTTCGCCCGCGCTTCGGAACCGACTGGATCGTCGGGGTTGTCGGCTCGTTGCAGTTCGACGTACTGGCGGACCGCATCCGTACCGAATACGAAGTGCCGGTGAAATTCGAGCAGACCGAACTTTATACGGCGCGCTGGCTGAAGGCGGACGATCCGGCGAAACTGAAGAAGTTCCTCGACTCAAATCGTATCGCCGTCGCGGACGATCACGATAATGCGCCGGTGTTCCTCGCGCGCAACGCGTGGCACCTCGGCCGCACGATGGACGACAATCCGGATATCACCTTTCTGAAGACACGCGAGCTCGTGCAATAGACCATGTTGCGGCTGACGGAAATCAAGCTGCCGCTCGATCATCCCGAAAGCGCCCTCAAGGCCGCGGTGCTGAAGCGTTTGCGCGTGTCCGCGCCGGAACTGGTGTCGTTCACGGTCTTCCGCCGCGGTTATGACGCCCGCAAGGTCGGCGCCATCAGCCTTATCTATACGGTCGACGCCGAGGTGAAGAATGAAGCGGCCGTGCTTCGCCGCGCGGCCAGCGAGAAGGGCATCGCGCCCTCGCCGGACACGAGCTACAAGCTCGTCGCCAAGGCGCCGGCCAATCTCGAAACCCGCCCCGTCGTCATCGGGACGGGACCCTGCGGCCTGTTCGCCGCCTTCATCCTCGCGGAAATGGGGTTCAAGCCCATCGTGCTCGAACGCGGCAAGATCGTGCGCGAGCGCACGGTGGATACCTTCGCGCTCTGGCGCAAACGCATCCTCAATCCCGAATCCAACGTGCAGTTCGGCGAGGGCGGGGCGGGCACCTTCTCCGACGGCAAGCTGCACAGCCAGATCAAGGATCCGGGACACCGCGGCCGCAAGGTGCTCACGGAATTCGTGAAAGCCGGGGCGCCTGACGAAATCCTCTACGTCAGCAAGCCTCATATCGGAACCTTCCGGCTGGTCTCGATGGTCGAGAACATGCGCGCGACCATGATCGAGCGCGGCGCCGAGGTTCGCTTCCAGAGCAAGGTCGAGAGCATCGAGATCGAAACGGCGTCCGATGGAACACGCCAGGTGCGCGGCGTCACGCTCCAGAGCGGGGAACAGATCCGGACCGACCATGTGGTTCTCGCGATCGGGCACAGCGCGCGCGACACATTCAAGATGCTCTACGACCGGGGCGTCTATGTCGAAGCAAAACCGTTTTCGATCGGCGTGCGCCTCGAGCATCCGCAGTCCATGATCGACAAGTGCCGCTTCGGAAAATTCGCGGGCCATCCCATTCTGGGGGCCGCGGACTACAAGCTCGTGCATCACGGCTCCAACGGCCGGTCGGTCTACAGCTTTTGCATGTGCCCGGGCGGTACGGTGGTCGCCGCCACCTCTGAGCCGGGCCGCGTCGTGACCAACGGCATGAGCCAGTATTCGCGCGCCGAGCGCAACGCCAACAGCGGTATCGTTGTCGACATCAACCCGTCCGACTATCCGGGGCACCCGCTCGCCGGGATCGACTTCCAGCGCCATTGGGAATCCCTGGCCTTTACGGCGGGGGGCGGCACATACGAGGCTCCCGGCCAACTCGTCGGCGATTTTCTCGAGAATAGGCCTTCAACCGCTTTTGGCGATGTCACGCCGTCCTACCGTCCGGGCGTTCACCTGACCGATCTCAGTCAGTGTTTGCCCGATTATGTGATCGCGGCGATCCGTGAGGCGCTTCCGGCCTTTGACCGGCAGATCAAGGGCTATGCGCGCCCCGACGCCGTCATGACGGGGGTTGAGACGCGCACGTCCTCGCCGATCCGCATCAAGCGGGGCGAGGACTTTTGCAGCGTCAATACGCGCGGACTTTATCCGGCCGGCGAAGGGGCCGGTTATGCCGGCGGCATCCTGTCGGCCGCCGTCGACGGTATCCGCGTTGCCGAGGCGATTGGCCGCGACATCGCGCCGATTGACTGATTGCCAGCGCCGCCATTCGGCAGTTAGGCTTGCGGCGAACTGAACGGGGTTTGGTCTGTGTTATTTGCCCGCTTCCTCCATCCTTTGATGAAAAACGGCACGCTGACGATCATCGATCATGATGGTCAGCCGCATGTGTGCGGGAACGGCGGCGCGCCGCACGTAACCGTGCGGTTCAAGGACCCGAACCTCGGCACGAAGCTGTTCCAAAATCCGGCGCTCTATGCCGGTGAAGCGTATATGGACGGCACGCTCGTGGTCGAAAACGCCGACATCTACGCGATGCTGGCCCTCGTGATGTCGAACCTCGCCGGTTATCACGGCCATTGGCTGGCGCGGTCCATGAAATCCGTCGAGCGCAGCATGTCGCTCTTGCGCACCTATAATCCCGTCGGCCGCTCCAAGCAGAACGTCGCGCATCACTATGATCTGTCGACGACGCTGTACCGCACCTTCCTCGACGATCAGATGCAGTACTCGATGGCGTACTTCCGCACGCCGCAAGATACGCTCGAGCAGGCGCAAATTCAGAAAATGACGCATATCGGCACCAAGCTGCTTCTGAAGCCCGGCCAGACCGTGCTCGATATCGGCTGCGGCTGGGGCGGGCTCGCGCTGTTCCTGCACCGGACCTATGGCGTGAAGGTCGTGGGCATCAGCCTCTCCGAGCGGCAGATCGAAGTCGCGAACCAGCGCGCGGCTGCGGCCAATGTCGGTGACAACGTGACGTTCCGCCTGCAGGACTACCGCCACGTCACCGAAACGTTCAACCGCGTCGTGTCCGTGGGCATGTTCGAACACGTCGGCTTGCCGCATTACCGGCGCTTCTTTGAAGTCGTCCGCGACCGGCTGGATCCGGACGGCGTCGCCGTCCTCCATACCATCGGCCGCACGGATGGGCCGGGCGCGACGGACAGCTGGACCAACAAATACATTTTCCCGGGCGGCTATTCGCCGGCCCTGTCGGAAGTCGTGCCGCATATCGAACGCTCGGGCCTGATTATGACCGATATCGAGATCCTGCGGCTCCACTACGCCCATACCTTAAGGGCGTGGCGCGAACGCTTCATGGCCAAGCGCGAGGAGATCGAGGCTCTGTACGATGAGCGCTTCTGCCGGATGTGGGAGTTCTTCCTGTCCACCGCCGAGGGCGCCTTCCATTACGGCTTCCATGTGAATTTCCACATTCAGATGAGCAAAAAGCTCGAAACCGTGCCGCTGACCCGCGACTATATGTACCAGTCAGCTTGAACTCCGGCGGGCGGTCCGGGTATCACCCTTCCGGACAACCCAACGAACGGAGAAGTCAGATGGCGCAAATCCAGCGTTTCGAAGTCGGCCCGCGCATGAGCCAGGCCGTGGTGCACGGCGATACGGTTTATCTCGCCGGCCAGGTGAACAATCAGGCGAGCGACGTCACCGGCCAGACCCGGAACGTGCTTGCGCAGATCGATAAGCTGCTGGCCGCCGCGGGTTCCTCCAAGGAGAAGATCCTGACGGCCACGATCTATCTCACCGACATCAAGACCTTCGGCCAGATGAACACGGCCTGGGAAGCGTGGGTTCCGAGCGGCGCGACGCCGGCTCGCACGACGCTGGAAGCCAATCTCGCCGCGCCGGAATACCTGGTCGAAATCACCGTCGTCGCCGCGAAATAGAGGCTCCATATCGGCCGGTTGCGGCGGGTTTGCCCGCTGCAACCGGCGTTCCGATTTCCGGAAACACGGATCCACCGCGCGGCGTTAACTCTCCGTCGGACGTGAGAGAAGAACCTTGGAACGAAAGGGTGGTGGAATTCACGTATTTGTGTCGCTGGGGCGCGTTACTGTTTTCTACGTAGGCTTCTAAGTAACTGGAAAATAAAGTAAAATATAACCTCAGCTATGCAAGTATGCATGCCTCCCGCGTCCGTTTGTTCTTTACGGGGCGCCGGGAGGTTGATTAATATTCAGGTGTTGTACGGGGGTGCCTCGAAGGGCCTTCGTCGACACGGCCAGACCATGAGGTGGGCCGAACATAGAGGCGTCATGTTGCTCAAGGAGGATATGACCATGCAGCGTCCCATTCATCTCCATCCGACAGCACAGTTCGGTTTCGCCTGTTAACAGGCGAGCGGCTGACGTTTTACCCGTCGCATAAGCGAGGGTTGTTGGGCCCTAGGCCCGTAGGAGGTTGAGATGTTTAATTCACGCGTTCCCGTCCTCGCATCAGAAAGCGGACTGTCGGCTTACATGGCCGACATCAAGAAGTTCCCGGTCCTCGATGTGCAGGAAGAATACATGCTGGCCCGTCGCTTCGCCGAACACGACGACGTCGAGGCCGCTCATAAACTCGTCACGAGCCACCTGCGCCTCGTCGCCAAGATCGCGATGGGCTACCGCTTCTACGGCTTGCCGGTTTCGGATCTGATTTCCGAAGGCAACGTCGGCCTGATGCGCGCGGTGAAGAAGTTCGAGCCCGAGCGCGGTTTCCGCCTGGCCACCTACGCCATGTGGTGGATCAAAGCGGCGATCAACGAATATGTCTTGAATTCGTGGTCGCTGGTGAAGGTCGGCACCGTCGCGGCGCAGAAGAAGCTGTTCTTCAACCTGCGTAAGCTGAAGGCGCGTCTTGGTCTGTACGACGAAGGCGATATCCCGCAGGAAGCGGCCGAGACCATTGCCAAGCGTCTCGACGTGACCACGAACGACGTGATCGAGATGAACCGGCGCCTGTCGCGCTCGGACAGCTCGCTCAACCAGTTCGTGGCCGAAGACGGCGATACCGAGCGTCAGGACCTGCTGGTCGACGACAAGCCGGACCAGGAAACGGTCCTCGGCGACCGGGAGAACCGCGCGCTGGGCAATAAGCTGCTCAAGGAAGCGATGTCGGAACTGACGCCGCGCGAACGCCGGATTATCGAAGAGCGCCGCCTCTCCGATGAGCCGCGTACGCTGGAAGAAATCGGCGAAGAGTACGGCATCAGCCGCGAGCGCGTTCGCCAGATCGAAAACCGGGCCTTTGCCAAACTGCAGCGCGCCGTGCTGCAGGCGGCCAAGAGCCTGGAGGCGACCGCCGCCAAGGCGCTTCCGCGCCCGGCCCTCGCCGGCGCCTAAGCTGGCTTTTCAAGGTTGGGCCGCCCCGCTTCGGTGGGGCGGCCTTTTCTTTGGCTTGAGGGGGAAGGGGCCGCTCGCCTATACCCTAGCGGCCAAACAAGAATGGAACTGTGCCGATGACCGGGGGCAAATACATCGCGAACATCACCTGTCCCGATGCGACGGGGCTGGTTGCCGCGGTATCTGGATTTTTGCGCGACCATAACTGCTTCATGGATGAGTCGTCCCAGTACGGCGATCCGAACACGCGGCGCTTTTTCATGCGCGAGGTGTTCACGCGCTCGCCGCAGAGCCCGACCGCCGAAGCGCTGGCGGAGACGTTCGGCGACGTCGCGAAAAAGTATCAGATGGAATGGAACTTCACACCGGCGGACACGCGTCCGCGCGTCCTCATCGCGGTGTCAAAGTTCGGTCATTGCCTCAACGATCTGCTGCACCGCTGGCATACGGGCCAGATGCCGATCGACATCGCCGGCGTGTTCTCGAACCACGACGACATGCGCGCCCTCGTCGAATGGCATGGTATTCCCTACAAGCATCTTCCCATCACGCCGGACACGAAGCCCCAGCAGGAAGCGGCGTGGCTGGCGATGGTGGACGAACTCAGGATCGATCTCGTCGTGCTCGCCCGCTATATGCAGGTGCTTTCGCCCGAAGCCTCCAGGCGCCTGTCGGGCCATTGCATCAACATCCATCATTCGTTCCTGCCGAGTTTCATGGGCGCGCGGCCCTATCAACAGGCCTATGAACGCGGCGTCAAAATCATCGGGGCGACCGCCCATTATGTAACAGATGGCCTGGATGAGGGGCCGATCATCGAGCAGGCCGTCGAGCGCGTCGATCACACCCACTCGGAACGCGATATGATCGGCATCGGCCGCGATCTGGAGAACGTGGTGCTCGCCCGCGCGGTGAAGTATCACGCCGAACGCCGGGTCCTTCTGAACGGCCATAAGACCGTCGTTTTCCGGTAATTTGATCGCCGACAGAGGCGTGCAGAACGCGGCGAACGTGAGCGGCGGCTGTATATATCTTGCGTCCCGGGAGCCTTGCGCTATAATGGTTTTAGTCGAAACCATTGTTTCCGCAGTTCTGGATTTGCGCTCGGGACCATGGCAATACGGCTTCTAGAAAACCGTCGAGGCCATAACGTCACGCTATGCCGAAGACCATTCTGATCGTTGAAGATAACGAGTTGAACATGAAACTGTTCAACGACCTCCTGCAGGCGCACGGCTATAACACCCTGCAAGCCAAGGACGGGCGCGTTGTCGTGGATCTTACGCGCAAGAACCGCCCCGACCTCATTCTGATGGATATCCAGCTGCCCGAGATTTCCGGGCTGGAAATCACCAAGATGTTGAAGGCCGATGACGACCTTCGCTCGATTCCCGTTGTGGCGATCACCGCATTCGCGATGAAGGGCGACGAGCAGAAGATCCGTAACGGCGGGTGCGACGGCTATATCGCCAAGCCGATCTCGGTCGCGAGCTTCCTGCAGACCGTTTCCCGTTTCCTTGAGCCTCAAGCGGCCCAATAAATCCTATCCCTCAAAAGCAAAAGCCCGCCGTGAGGCGGGCTTCACAAAGCATCGCCATGAGGCGATGACTATTTGATTTTGCCTTCTTTGAATTCCACATGCTTACGCACGACGGGATCATACTTCTTGAACACCAGCTTTTCGGTCTTCGTGCGCGGGTTCTTCATCGTCACGTAGTAGTAGCCCGTGCCGGCGGTGCTCTCGAGCTTGATCTGGATCGTGGCTGGCTTTGCCATGGTATTTACCTTGTCGCTTCTCTAAACGCCTGCGCGTGTGCGAGGCGGGTACAATTGAGCGGCGCACAATACACTGCTGCGCTGAGGTGTCAAGAAACCCCGGGCGCCCTTAGACCACAAAATTACTGTGGTTTTTCAGCGAGTTGTCGGGCGCTGCCCTGACGGGCCTGGGCGTACAGGGCCGGATCCTGCACGAGGCGGCGCGCGCCCTCGAGGTCAAGCGCCCGGTCGGGGTGGGCTTCAGGGGGGCAGGTGGCGCGCAATTCCTCGAGACCCTGCGCCTCGGCGGGCGGCGCACGCCAGCCGTTCACGAGTTCCGCCGGCGGCCCTCCTCCCTTAAAGATGCGCCCGACCGTATCGGACAGCGTCCCGCTTTCACCGCTGAGGCAGACGTCCGGAAGGACCCCCAGACCATGCAGGAGCGCGCCACGCGGCGTATAGGCGCGCGACCAGGTCAGGACGATCTCGCCTTGGTTCGGAAGCCGGATCACGGTCTGGACCGAGCCTTTACCGAGACTGACCGTGCCGACGACGGCGGCGCGCTGATTGTCCTGAAGGGCGACCGCGACGATTTCAGACGCCGAGGCCGCGCGCCCGTCGATCACCACCGAAATAGGAATACCTTGGGCGATATCACCGCTGTGCGCGCCGTAGAACTGCTGCGCGCCCGGGTGGCGCCCACGCAGTGCGATGATCGTGCCGCTGTCGAGGAACAGGTCCGCGAGATCGACCGCCTGATCCAGAAGGCCGCCCGGATCGCTGCGCAGGTCCAGCACGATCCCTTTGACCGGTCCGGCCTCGCGCGCGCTCAAGACGGCTTTCTCGACGCTTTGGGCGGTGCGTTGATTGAAGCTACGGATACGGATTTCGAGAATGTCATTCACGGTGTTGGCGACGACCGTGTCCGGAATGACGAGGTCGCGGCGGACGGCGACGGAAAAGGCATCGGGCGCTTGCGGGCGGCGAACCGTCAATTGAACGACGGTGTCGGCCTTACCTTCCAGGAAGCGGCGCGCTTCTTCAACCGGCCGGTTGACCAGCGGCACGCCGTCAACGTGTGTAATGAGGTCGTCGAGCTTCAGGCCGGCGTTCTCGGCCGGACCGTTTTTCACAATCGATTGGATCGCGACGCCGTCCTTCGCCGCGATCACGCGGATCCCCAGGCCGATGATTCCGTCCCGGATCAGCCGGCTGCGGATCGCTTCGTCGCGCCCCGCGTAGCGTGAGTATGGATCGAGGACTTTGAGGGCGGGCGGGAAAATCGCCTTATAGAGCGATTCCGAATTGGCCATTTTCATCGGCATCGAAACCTGGCGCAGCGTCAGAACGGCGGTCAGGGTCGTCTTGACCCAGGAGCCGATATCGCCGTGCGCCGGCGCCGCGACCAGCGGAAGGGGGACGTCTGCGTAGGTCAGCAGGAGTTCGCCGTCCTTCATGCCAACACCGACGGCGGGGTCGATGGTGGAAAGGTTTTCAAGCGCGTGCATAAAAAGCCCGCCTATGTCGGGCTCGTTCAGGGCGCGATCCTTGATCTCGGTGAAACCGTAATTGAGCACATGCGCCATCATGGCGATATCGATGCCGTCGACGACGACACTGCGTGGGCGGCGATCCGCCTCGGGCGTTGCGGTCGCGCACGCCGCGAGCGCCGCGAGGCAAAGTGCCGCGGCCGCGCGCCGCAAGGGACGTGACAAGGATCCGAACAAAGACATCATCGCCGGCGGGGCCTCACTTTCTGCCGGCCGGATTTTGGGCGCCGTTCGCGCTGTTTTTCATGACCATGCTTCCCGCGATCGGCTGATCCGGCTCGATCAGCGTATTCGAAGACGATGCTGCCTGCCACCTCGTCGGTCTCGACCAGGCGGACATCGATGACATCGCCCACGCGAAGCTCGAGTCTGCGGCGGCGGCCGACCAGGCGGTGGCCTCTTTCGTCATGATCGTAAAAGTCCTGCGGAAGATGGCGCATCGGCAAAATGCCGTCGGCGCCGGTTTCCTCCAGTGTCACGAAGGCGCCGAAGCGGCTGACGCCGCTGATACGGCCCACGAATACCGCGCCCGCGCGGTCGCGCAGGTAAAGCGCGGCGAAGCGATCTACCGTCTGGCGCTCCGCCATGGCGGCGCGGCGCTCTGTCGAGGAGATGTGTTCGGTGGTTGTGACAAGATCCTGGTCGCGGTGCGGATCCCAGCCGCCCTCGCCCAGCTTGTTGGCCGCGATCAGGGCGCGGTGCACAAGAAGGTCCGAATAGCGGCGGATGGGCGAGGTGAAGTGCACATATTTGCGCAAACCTAAGCCATAGTGCCCGATGTTCTCGGGGCTATAGACCGCCTGCGCCTGGGTGCGCAGCACCAGCGTGTTGACCATGCTCTCGTGCGGGCTGTCCTTGACCTGGCGCAGCAGACGATTGAACTCCTGCGGCCGCGCCGAGCCGGGGCTCGGGAATTTGAGCCCCACGCTCTCCATCGCTTCCTGAAGGTTTTCGATACGCTCCGGATCGGGGCGGTCATGGACGCGGTACACGGCCGGATAGGCGGAGCGCGAAAGGGTTTCGGCCGCCGCCACGTTGGCCGCGATCATGAACTCTTCGATCAGCTTGTGACTGTCGTAACGTTCGCGCGGCGTGACGCCGAGGATCTTGCCGCTCTCGCGGTCGACGATGATCTTGCGTTCGATGATGTTGAGCTCGAGCGTGCCGCGTTTGGCGCGCGCCCGGTCCAGGGCCTCATAGGCGCCGTAGAGCGCGGGGATGATCTCGGCCATCAAGGGGCCGGTCGTATCGTCGGGCTGGCCGTCCTTCGCGCGCTGGACCTGCGTGTAGGTCAGGCGGGCGATGGAGCGCATCATGCCGCGGATGATCCGGTGGCGCAGCAGCTTGCCGTCGGCATCGATCCACATGTGCGCGGCGAGACACGGGCGGTCTTCCTTCGGCTTCAGCGAGCACCAGCCGTTGGAAAGCTCTTCCGGCAGCATCGGCACGACGCGGTCGGGGAAATAAACGGAATTGCCGCGCGCGTAGGCGTCCCGGTCCAGCGCATCGCCGGGCCGCACGTACCAGGACACGTCGGCGATCGCGACCAGGAGGTGCCAGCCCCCGGCGTTCTGCGGATCCGAATCCGGCTCTGCCCACACGGCGTCGTCGAAGTCGCGGGCATCCTCGCCGTCGATCGTCACCAGGGGAATTTGACGCAGATCGTCACGCTGCCCCATGGGCGCGGCCTTGGACCGCTGCGCTTGCTGGGCCGCGGCTTCGGAGAAGAAGTGCGGCAATCCATGCGTATGGATCGCGATCAGGCTGAGATTGCGGCTGGCGTCCATCGGGCCGAGGCGCTCGAGAACGCGCGCCCGCTGCGGACCGTGTTTGGGTTCCTCGTACACTTCAGCGGCCACGAGGTCGCCGGCGACGGCGTCGTTCACGTCGCGCTGCGAAATCCAAACCTCATAGCGGTACTTCTTGTCGACAGGACGGAGATATCCGCCTTTGCCTTCGGGGCCCGGCTCGTAAACGCCGAGCAGGCGCGCCGGGGCGGTCGCGAGTTTCTTGATCGGCCGGGCTTCGAAGCTGTTGTCGCCGGCCGGAACGATCTTGGCGAGGACGCGGTCGCCGACGCCGACGGTGAATCGCCGTTCGCGGCCCTTCAGGATCTTGGACGGCTGGCGGACGAGGATCGTCGGCGGCGGAGCATTGGAGTCCCACTTCAAAGGCTTGCCGAACATGTCGCCTTCGCGGTCCGTATGCGTGACCTCGATGGCGTCCACGGCCTGCATGGCCCCGTGAGCGCCCACGCGCTTGCCTTCGCCGCTTACAACGGCGCCCGAACCCTTGAGGTCTTTCAGGATGGCTTTCAGGGCGATCTTATCCGCGCCCGTAATGCCGAAGGCGCGTGCGATCTCACGCTTGCCGACCTGCGTGCTCGACTCTTGGATGAACTTGAGGATCTCGTCTCGCGTCGGGAGCGGCGAGGGGTGGCCGCCTTTTGATTTCGCTTTTTTTCGCGACTTGTCCCGGTTCAACTATGCATCCGCTGTTTTACGGGCTGTCTTGCCCTTGCCCTTGCTCTTCGTGGCCGGCTCCTTGGCGGCTTTCGCGGCCAACAGAGCGACGGCGGAATCGACGCTGACATTCGCGGCGTCCATGTCCTTGGGCAATGTCGCCCGAACCTGACCATGTTGTACATAGGGTCCGAAGCGTCCGGACCGCAATGTAATGGCGCGGCCATCCTGTGGGTGGTTGCCGAGCGTCTTGGCGGCGCCGGCGCCCTTGCGGCCGGGCTTGTTCCGGCCCTCGGCGATCACGACGACGGCGCGATTGAGCCCGATCTCGAGGACGTCATCGTCCTTGCCGAGCGACTGGTACTTGTCGCCGTACTTGAGGTACGGGCCGAAGCGGCCGATGCCGGCCACGATCATTTCGCCGGACTCCGGGTCGACGCCGATTTCGCGCGGCAGCGACAGCAGCTTCAGGGCGCGGTCGAGGTCCACGGCATTCGGATCGGTACCTTTTGGAAGCGACGCGCGCTTGGGCTTCGGCGCCTTGGGCTTGGCGGCCTTTTTCTTTTTCTTCTTTCCGTCCGCGGCGACCTCTTCGGGTTCGGGCGGGGGCGGCGGGGCGGGAGCCGGGGCGAGCTCTTCACCGCCCAGCTGAACGTAAGGACCGTAAGGACCGATGCGCAGCGTGACCTTGAGGCCGGTGGCGGGATCGCTGCCCAGTTCCTTCGGGCCGTCCATCGCCTGGCCGGGGCCGGCGTCGGGCGCGCCCAGCGGACGCGTGTAACGGCATTCAGGGTAGCGGCTGCAGCCGATGAAGGACCCGAACTTGCCGAATTTCAGGCCGATGCGTCCCTCGGCGCACGCCGGGCACTGACGCGGATTGCTGCCGTCGGCGCGGGCCGGGAACAGGTGCGGCTCAAGCAACGCATCCACGGCGTCGATCACAGCCGTACGGGTGAGATCCTTGGTCCCGTCGATGGCGGCGATGAAATCGCGCCAGAAGTCGGCGAGCACCTTTTTCCAGTTCAGGCGTCCGCCCGAGATGTCGTCGAGCTGTTCTTCGAGGTCGGCGGTGAAGCTGTATTCGACATAGCGCTCGAAATAGGTTTCGAGGAACGCGATGACCACGCGGCCGCGGTCTTCCGGAATGAAGCGGCGATTATCCATGCGCACGTACTTGCGGTCCTGGAGAACCTGGATGATCGAGGCGTAGGTCGACGGGCGGCCGATGCCCTGTTCTTCCAGCGCCTTGACGAGGCTGGCTTCCGAGAAGCGCGGCGGCGGCTGCGTAAAGTGCTGCTCCGGCGTCACCGTCGTCACCGACAAAGGCTGGCCTTCGCTCATCGCCGGCAGGATATTGCCGAGGTTTTCTTCGTCATCCTCGGCCGTCGCGGCGGCGGCTGAACCGGTGTCTTCGTAGGCTTCGAGGAAGCCCTTGAACACGATGGTCGAACCGCTGGCGCGCAAATTCGTCTGGCTGTCGGGCGTCGAGGCGACCACGGACACCTGATCGAGCACCGCCGATTCCATCTGGCTGGCGACGGTGCGCTTCCAGATCAGTTCATAGAGCTTGAGCTGATCGGGCGTGACGTACTTCGCGACGATATCGGGCGTGCGCGACGGATCGGTCGGGCGGATCGCTTCGTGCGCTTCCTGGGCGTTCTTCGCCTTGGTCTTATAAATGCGCGCTTCGCTGGGCAGATACTTCTTGCCGTAGCGGTCGCCGATCAGGCCGCGCACCGTGTTGATGGCGTCGGCGTCCATCTGAACGCCGTCGGTACGCATATAGGTGATGAGGCCGGTCGTTTCGCCGTCGATCTCGACGCCTTCATAGAGCTTCTGCGCGATATCCATCGTCTGGCGCGCCGAGAAATACAGGCGGCGCGAAGCATCCTGCTGCAACGTGGACGTCGTGAACGGCGGATACGGACGGCGCTGCTTGCTCTTCTTCTCGACGGCGACGACCTTGAAGGCCCCGCTGCGCACGATCCCGGCGGCGCGCTCGGCCTTGGTCCCGTCATTCAGGTCGAACTTGTCGAGCTTCTTTCCATCGAGATGGGTGAGGCGGGCCGTGAAGGGTTCCTTGGCCGCGGTCGCCATGTCGGCGCCCACCGTCCAATATTCCTCGGCCTTGAACTTCTCGATCTCGAGTTCGCGGTCGCAGATCATGCGAAGCGCGACGGACTGCACGCGGCCGGCGGACTTGCTGCCCGGGAGCTTGCGCCACAGAACCGGCGAGAGGGTAAAGCCCACGAGATAGTCCAGCGCGCGGCGCGCCAGGTAGGCGTCGATCAGCTCGCGGTCCAGCTCGCGCGGATGCTCCATGGCTTCCAGCACGGCTTTCTTGGTGATGGCATTGAAGGTGACGCGTTTGACCGGCTGACCGCTCAGGGCCTTGCTGCGGTTCAACTCTTCCAGCACATGCCACGAGATCGCTTCACCCTCGCGGTCCGGGTCGGTCGCGAGGATCAGGCCCTTCGCGCCCTTTAAGGCGGAGACGATTTCTTTGAGATGCTTTTGTGACGAGGCGTCGACTTCCCAATCCATGGCGAAGTCTTCGTCGGGACGGACCGAGCCGTCCTTGGGCGGCAAGTCGCGGATATGACCATAGGAGGCCAGCACCTTATAATCGGCGCCGAGATACTTATTGATGGTCTTCGCCTTGGCCGGCGACTCAACGATAACGACCTGCATCGGACGACCTATCGGTTACCCACATCCACGCCGAAATGGAAGCGGTGAGCCCGCTTTTGGCATCACCCAGGGCGTGTAAATTTTGGCTGATAACTCGGAAAAGTTAAAAAATTCAGACCGTTCCGACCAACGCCACCCGATTACCTGGTAATCGCTCCAGCCGTCCCGCAAGTTCCAGTTCCATTAAAACGGTGGCGACGACGGCGGCGGACACTTGGCATTGGCGCACCAGTTCGTCAACGGCGGCAGGGGCGGCGCCCAGCGCGCTCTCGATTTGAAGGCGAATATCCGCCTCCCTAATTTCACTTTTATTTTCAATTGGTTGGCGCGGCGTCTCGAGGGCTGTGGATTTTTTTACAGTCGAGACACGTTTAAAATGCAAATTATCTAAAATATCGTCTTTAGATTGTACGAGGACGGCTCCATCCCGAATCAAGCTGTTCGGACCGTGGGCCCGGGGGTCCAGGGGCGAACCGGGCACCGCGAACACATCCCGGCCCTGGTCGGCGGCCAGGCGGGCTGTAATCAAAGACCCTGAGCGTAGGGTGGCCTCGACCACCACGACACCGGCGCTGGCGCCGGAGATGATCCGATTGCGCCGGGGGAAAAGCGGGGCCTGAGGCTCGGTCCCCGGCGGCATCTCGGAAACGACCGCGCCGGCCTCGGCGATCCGTTCATGAAGCTTCG
>JADZAK010000026.1 GCA_020852595.1 Rhodospirillaceae bacterium | reverse complement strand
CGAGCATTCGCTCGACCGCGGCGACCTTGAAATCCTGACTGAAACGACGAGCCTTCGTCTTGGGCATCAGTTCTCTCCTTTGAGAACTGTCCCTAATTACCCTGTCTCAGAAAAGGGGGTCACTCCAGTATACTTAATTGACGGGTGGCCGAAGGCGGAAACAAAAAAGCCCGGTTCAATCATTCCATCGCCGTCCGCAGGGCCTCGTACACCGTGTCCATGACCTTGATGCGGGCAAATTTCTTGTCGTTCCCCTCGACCACGGTCCAGGGCGCGAGTTCCGTGCTTGTCCGCGCCACCATCTCGTCGACCGCCATCGCGTAGTCGTTCCACTTCTCGCGGTTTCTCCAGTCCTCGGGGGTCAGCTTCCATTTTTTATAGGAGATCGTCTCGCGCTCCTTGAAGCGGCGAAGCTGCTCGTCTTTGGAGATATGAATCCAGAATTTGACGACAACGATGCCTTTTGCCCTCAACCGGCGTTCAAAGTCGTTGATTTCCCCGTACGCGCGCGACCATTCATCTTCCTGCGCGAAACGTTCGACGCGCTCGACAAGAACCCGGCCATACCAGCTGCGGTCATAGATCGTAAGCCGGCCCGCCTGAGGCAGGTGTTTCCAAAACCGCCAAAGATAGTGCTGGGCGCGCTCTTCTTCCGTGGGCGCGGCGATTTGAATGACCTGAAAGTCGCGCGCGTCCATGGAGGCGGTCAGCCGGCGGATCGCCCCGCCCTTCCCCGCGGCATCGGGCCCCTCGAACAGGATGATCGCGGACCTTCCTTCAAAATGCAGGCGTCTGAACAGCTTGCCAAGTCCGGCGCGGCGCTTCTTCAGCCGTTGTTCGTAAACCTCGGTCTCGAGATGCGACGAGAGATCGAGGCGGTCCAGAATCGAGGTCTCTTCCGCTTTTGCTTTCCTGGAGTGCGTTGTTTGAGGGGCCGCGCCGCGGACCTGTTTTTCCAGCGCCGGCAAGACGGCTTCGATCTTCGCCAATTCCGAGCGCCGCGCCTGACTTGCCGCCGCCGCGGCCTTCGATACGCGCGCACGCCTGGCGCCGCGCCGGGCCATATGATCGGTGAGCGCGCCGCGAATTGTGGTCAGGATCTCCAGGGCGCGGCGACGCGGATCGGCGCCATCGACGCGGATCCAGCGCGCCTCCGGCATGTCGGTGTGGTCGGCCGCCAGTTCGTGCGCCTTTTGCAGCGTGCGGTGCTGCTTCAGATGCGCCCAGTCCTGGGCGCCGATGCGCCACGAACTCGCCTTGTCCGCTTCCAGCGCCTTCATGCGTTTCTTCAAGGCGGCCTTGTCCATATGCAGCCAGAACTTCAGGATCAACGTGCCGTCGGCCGCGAGAGTCTTTTCGAATGCGCGCACGTCGTCCAGCGCGCGCTTGAACTTGCGCTTGCCGATTTCGCCGCCGGCAAAGTCGTGAACGGGGTTGTGATACCAGCTTCCGGCGAACAACCCGATCCGGCCCTTGGGCGGCAGATCGCGCCAGTAGCGCCAGTATTCCGGGCGCTGGGCCTCCTCGGATGACGGCGGGCCGTAGGCATGGGTGATGATCCAGCGCGGATCCAGCCATTCTGTAATGAGATTGAGAGACTCGTTTTTCCCGGCGAGCGCGGATCCCACGAAGACGAGGATGACGGAAAAATCCTGCGACTTCAGCCGATCCTGCAGTCCGAGCAGCTGTGTGCGCAGCGGACCCGCGAGCTTGTCGAAGCCGGCGCGGGTGAGATTGCGCGGCGCTTGCGCGCGTTTTGTCGATTGCGCGGAGCGCTTTGTCGATTGCGCGGGGCGCTTACTCATCGCGCGCCGCCAGATCCCTTACGAGGATCTCGGCGAAGAGGCGGTCGAACGAGGCCGCGGTCGCGTCGCTGAAAACCGGGTCCTTCTCACCGGAGCACGACGCCGCCACCTGAGCCCAATCCTCCGGGTTCAGCAAGTGGACCGCCGCGGGATAGAGGTAGGCTTCCTCCATCTCGATATGGTGGCGCTCGCGCGCCGTGAATTTGCGCAAGCGTTCGGCGAAGCCGGCCAATGCGGTCACGTCCTTGCCGTCGAGAGACCGGGCCGCGGCCGAGACCGCGGCGAGCTCCTGCTGGAGCTCGGCGTGCTCCTCGACGGCGTTGAACAGTTTGTCGGCGCCCCGCACCATATGGCGCCGCAAGACTCCATAGACCGCATCCTCCATCGGGTGATGCACTTTACGCGGATAGTCCCGAAAGTATTTGAGGCCGAGCAGGATGATCGCCGCCGCCCGTTCGTCGCCGCGCTCCAAGGCCTCCGTCTGGCGGTCCAGCATGTCGAGGATGAGCGAAAAGTGAACGTGATCGCGGCGAAGGAGTGGAATGCTAAGCGACATGACGGCCACCGTTGGCTAAGGCGAGGGCCGCGTTTCCGCGGTGTATGGAATCCGGTGAATCCCGATCTCGGGGGGCGGGCTCTACGCAACACCCTTTGTCCCGGAACACGTCGGGTCGCCGCATTGACGCAAATCAATCGGTGGCTTGAAAATGAGATCGCCCCCTGTGTCCAAAGCCAGGCGCCAGGGCCGGTCTTGGCGGGCGAGCCTGTTCTAACCTTCCCGTGAGTCCTTTGGAGACCCCTTCTCGTGTCTGGCGGCACGGCGCATCTTGTCGTATTGATTCGGCGTGACGACCGCACGCCAAACATGCGGCCCTCAGCAACACTCGTACCGGGAAAATGTTATGAGCCGCCGCGCCGTTTTGTTTTGCTTCACAGTGCTTGCGGCGGAGACGTGGCTTGCGGCGGAGCCGTGCCTTGCGGCGGAGACGTTCCGCGACTGTTCGCAATGCCCGGAGATGACCGTCATTCCCGCGGGCACATTCAAAATGGGCTCGCCCCAGGCGGAACTGAGCGGCAACGAAAGCCCCCAGCACGCGGTCACCTTCCGCAAGCCGTTCGCGGTCGGGATCTACAACATCACATTCGACGAGTGGGATGCGTGTGTGATCGACGGCGGATGCGAGGGCAATTCGCCGTCGAGCCAGGAGTGGGGACGCGGGAAGCGCCCCGTGATCAACATCAGCTGGTACGACGCCCAGCTGTATGTGAAGTGGCTGAACGAGCGGATCAAGGACTCCGTACGGAGCTCCGCGGCCGCGGAAAGCGGCTCAACCACCGCCACAGGTCCTTATCGCCTGCTGACCGAAGCCGAATGGGAATACGCGGCGCGCGCCGGCACGACGACCGCCTACTATTGGGGCGAGGACCGCAAAAAGGGCATGGCCAATTGCGACGGCTGCGGCAGCGAGTGGGACAATAAACAGACCGCGCCGGTCGGTTCCTTTCCCCCCAATCCGTTTGGCCTTTACGACATGGCGGGAAACGTCCTGCAGTGGACCGAGGACTGTTACCACGAGAATTATAACGGCGCGCCGGCCGACGGTTCGGCGTGGAGAGGGCGCATCTGCGACGCGCGCATGATGCGCGGCGGCTCATGGTTCAACAGCACCTATTACATCCGCTCGTCGCAGCGGTTCATCGTCTCGCCGCACTTCCGGGCCAACAACGCCGGGTTCCGCGTGGCCAAGACGCTGGAGTAACCCGCGTCACGTCCGGAAGGCGCACTTAAGATGGGGGCGCCTTCGCGCCTCTATGGTGGCGGCGCCTTCGCGCCGGCGGCGAGCCACGCGGCCCAGAACGCTTCTTCCTCGGCGATCACGGCCGCATCGCCGGGCGTCATCGCGACCGTGCTCGTAATAGGCTGGAACTGTGTCCCGTGGATGCCGGCCATCATCGTGCCGTCCACGGCCTTCACGAACAGATAGACTTCCGGCACGCGCAGGTGGCTATTGAACAGGATGTAGCCTTTATCGCCGACGATGAAGGCGTTCACCGCGTGCTGAACGCCGTCCTTGACGATGACGAGGTCGGTGATGGGAAGCGGGTGATCGCCGAAGCCGAGCCGGTCGGCGATATCGCCGCGCAGCTCGCTCTCGCCGCCGAGCGCACGGGCCTTTTCAAACAGCGTTTTCAGATCGACGCCCGGTTGCGATTGCGCGTGCCCCGCGACAGGCGCGAGCAGGAGCGCGGCAATGAACAAAAGAAAACGCATGGCTCATCCTTGAACGGAAAAACAGGCCATATCTTAAGCCCGCCGCGATAGAACCCGCCAGAGCGACGCGGGCGGCACCGCTTAACTCGGCGACCCTTTAATCAAGCGACCCTTTAGTTAAGCGACCCTGGCTTCCGGCATCTCGTCGATCAGGAAGCCCTGGAAGTTGCGGATGCCGAACTCCTGCGCGATCTCGAGCGCCACGGGATCGTCGACGCGGCTCATCACCATGGTGATGCCGCTGTCGAGCGCGCCTTTGACGAAGTCCCGGTGGGTGGCCGAGAAATTCTTGAGATCGCCCTTCCAGTGCACCTTCGCGAAGTTCGGGCCGACAAGATTGAGGTCGATCGCGCCCATGGTATCGGGGAAGATCTGATCGACGGCGATCTTGCCGCCGCGTGCGAAGATCAGATCGCGCGCCTTCTTGAATTCCTCGAAATAGGACGTGATCATCGGCTGCGGGATCTCGAAGGTGATGTTCTCGACCGAGATGTTCTTGACGGCCGCATCGAAGGTCTGCGTCAGGATGGAGTGCACATTGAGATTGAGCGAGCAGGGCACGCCGTTTTGCGGCAGATGCGCGAGCGAGCGCAGCATGAGCTGATCGAGCATGTGCGTGAGGGATTGGAACGCGCGCTTCGAACCCCGCATCTCCACGCCCGGGAAGAACTCTTTCCTGAGGAGATCGATACTGACATAGAATTCGCGCATGGCCGGCGCCATGGGCTGCAGTTCGTTGCGCAGGAGGATGGTTTGCTGGCGCACGAATTTGTCGACGAAGTCCTGCGGGCCCATATCCTTGAACGCCTTCGCCACGCCGCGGATGTCTTCTTCCGTGAGGCCGCGCGCGCGTGACGTCTCGCCGATCGGCGCGCCGCGGCGGCGATCGGAGATCGCTTCTTCCTCGGCGTCCTCGAACAGCGGCAGCGGTTCGACGGCGTCTTCCGCCGGTTCGGCGGCGGTATCGGCCGTGGGATCGCCGTCGGTCCAGGCCACATGAAGCGCGCGGTTCAGCATCTTGTCGACGGACTCGACGGTCAGCCGCGTCAGGAACCGGTCATAGATGGGCGGCGCCACAAAGCCCGGCTTGCCGCCGGCGTCCGGATAGATCGCGATGACGCTGCCGCTCCACTGATTTTTCCGGACGGCGAGCTCGACGGCCTGCACGGCCTTCTTCTGCTGAACGACGCCGAGCCGCGCGAACGAAGCCGGAAACGGCGCGATGACAAGATCGTTTTCACCCGCGCGAATGTGGGCGACCTTGAAGTTCGGCAGCGCCTGCGCGATGCCGCGCGGATCGAGCGCCTTGACGATCGATTGGCGGACATTCTCCTTGCCGAGGCCGCCTTGAATGAAGCCGGTGGCCTTCGCCGCAGCGGCCGTCCGCACGACATCGGTGTCGTCGCCGTCCAGGAGAAGGATGCAGCTGAGATATTGAAGCGGCCCGCCCCAGCGTCCGGACCGGAGATTCGCGAGGAAGTCCAATCCCGAGTTCGCGGGACGGTGGGCGCAAATCACGCAATCGACGGGGGTTTTTCTATCTTGAAGCACACGCAGCGCCAGGAGCGACGAGGGCGCGACGGTGACGGCGGGCGCGCCTTCGGACACGAGGAACCGCCGCAGCGCTTCGCCGACGCTCGGTTCGGAATCGATCACGAGGAACCGGGTTTGCGCGATGACCGTCTTCTGACGTTGCGGATCTACAGACCTCGGATCTACAGACATGGAACCGACTTCTCAGCTTCTTGCTGGCCAACCGGCGCGCCCCTTTGGCGGCGCCGGACAAGGGAGACGCACTATAGCGGTCCCGCGGCGCGGGACCAGCGCGCGATAATCGCGTGGGGGTCGGTGTTTTTCCGGCGCGTGCAAAAGCCCCGGTAGAATGGCCCGGCGGGGGTTTTCCGCTCTAATTGCCGCAGGCGCTACGGCCTGATGTCCGGCTCGACGAGCTGCTTCAGGTTCTGAAGCGATTCCTGCCAGCCGAGATAACAGGCCTCCACCGGAATGGCGTCGGGAATGCCCTCCTGCACAATATTCACCTCGGTCCCGACCGTGACTTTATTCAGGGTGACGGTGACGTGCATTTCACCGGGCATGCCCGGATCGTCGAAGCGGTCGGAATAGCGCAGGCGCGCGCCGGGCACGAGTTCGGTGTAACTCCCGGTCCAGGCATGGCTGCCGCCGGTGGTGAAGTTGCGGAAGGACATCTTGTACGCGCCGCCGACCTTTGCGTCGTGGGAATGCACCGTGCAGACAAAGCCGTTCGGCGGCAGCCATTTGGCCTTGGCGTCGGGCTCGACGAAGGCGCGGTACACTTTGTCGGGACTCGCCGCGAGAACGCGGTGCAATCGTACGGTGCCGGGCATGGGATATTCCTTTCGCAAACAAGCCGATCAGACGCCAACGCCCCGAAGGGCGTTATGGGTCCCCGACCTGCCGGAAGGGCAACTCTAGCCTTGCCGCACCGCGCGCGCCAAGGCGGGGAAACACGCCTCGGGTGCATTTCGGACGCGCTGAAGGTAGCATCCGTCAAACCTTCACAGAGTTGAAGAGGGTCACATGACGCCATCCGCCCTTTCGCGCCGCGCCCTCCTGGGCGCCGGCTTGACGTTGCCGCTGTTGAAGTTCGCGCGGGCCGCGGAGGCTCCTTTTCGGATCGTCATGACCGGTCAGGCGCTGTTGCAGCACGCGCTGAGCGCCGCCCAATGGCCGGCGGCGTCCAAGTTCGCCGCGCTGTTCAAGGGCGCGGACATGGTGTTCACCGACCTCGAGACCGCCATCAAGGGGCCGCGGTCGAGCACCGCCATGCGCAACGATCAATTTCTCCATGCCGCGGGGCCGGAGATCATCGATGTCCTGATGCGGGCCGGCTTCGACACGTTCGCGACCTCCAACAACCATGCCTACGATTTCGCCGAGGGCGGGATTCTGGACGCCATCGCGGCCCTGGATGAACGCGGGCTGACCCATGCCGGCACGGGACCCGATCTCGCCACCGCCGCCGCGCCGGCGCTCAAACAAACCCCGCACGGCACGGCGGCGCTGGTGTCGGCGGCGGCGGGCGCGGTGGCGAAGGGCGGCATGGCCGGCCCCGGGCATCCCGGCGTCAACGAACTGCGCCGCGCCGAGAGCGGCGCGCTGAATGAAGAGGACGTCGGCCGTTATCTCGATGTCATCGAGAATGCGTCCCAGAACGCCGACGTGACGATCGCCTATCTGCATCAGCACTATTGGGAAAAGAACATGGCGGACACGCCGGCCTGGCAGAAGGCGCTGGCACACAAAGCCGTCGACGCGGGCGCGACCATCTTCGTCTGCCACGGCCCGCCGCTGCTGCACGGCGTGGAGATCTATAAGGGCAAAGCCATCCTCCATGACCTGGGCGGCTTCTTCTTCCAGACCGTCACCAAGCCGGGCCACTATCCAAACGACGTGTGGCAGAGCGTGGCGGTGGATTGCCGCTGCACCAAGGCGGGCATCGCAAGCATGGCTTTCACACCGGTCCAGATGAACGACACCGGCCTCGGCGGCGCAAGCGATATGGAAACGCGCGGCATGCCGGATATCGCGACCGGTGAAGCGGGCACCGGGATTCTCGAGCGCCTGGCGGCCCTCTCGGCGCCCTACGGCACCAAGATGAAGATCGCAAACGGCCGCGCCGAACTCGTCCTTTCATAGGCGCGGGCGAAGAAATCCCGGAAGAAAACCGAGAAGAAAGCGTAGCGAAACCGGAGCGGCGCGATTAGGGTCCGCTGCCATGAGCACGCCCCTGCATATCCTTGAACACACGTTTGGCTACCCGTCCTTTCGCGGGCAGCAGGGCGAGGTCATCGACCACGTCGTGGCGGGCGGCAGCGCCTTCGTGCTGATGCCGACCGGCGGCGGCAAGTCGCTGTGTTACCAGATCCCGGCCTTGTGCCGGTCCGGCGTCGGGATCGTGATCTCGCCGCTGATCGCGCTGATGCAGGACCAGGTGGCGGCGCTGCGCCAAGTCGGCGTGCGCGCGGCGGCCATTAATTCCGCGGCGTCCTGGGACGAGGTGCGCGCGGCCAAGGATAAAATGCGCGCCGGCGAGATCGATCTCGTTTACGTCGCGCCCGAGCGGCTGACGATGGACGACTTCCTCGGTCTTCTCCGTGAAACGCCGCTCGCGCTGTTCGCCATCGACGAGGCGCACTGCGTGTCGCAGTGGGGCCACGACTTCCGGCCCGAGTACATGCAGCTCGGCGCGCTGGCCGAAAAATTCCCCGATGTGCCGCGCATCGCCCTGACCGCCACGGCGGACGCGCCGACGCGCCGCGACATCATCGAGCGCCTGCATCTCAAGGACGGCAAGGCCTTCATCGCCGGCTTCGACCGGCCGAACATCGCCTACACCATCGTCGAGAAGGAGAACCCGCGGTCGCAACTTCTCAACTTCATTCGCCAGAACCACCTCGGCGACAGCGGCATCGTTTATTGCCTGTCGCGCCGCAAGGTCGAGGAGACGGCCTCCTGGCTGAAAGGGGAAGGCTTCGACGCCCTGCCCTACCACGCGGGTCTCGGCGCGGAGCTGCGCGCGGCCAACCAGACGCGTTTCCTGCGCGAAGAGAACATCGTGATGGTGGCGACGATCGCTTTCGGGATGGGCATCGACAAACCCAACGTGCGTTTCGTCGCGCACCTCGATCTGCCCAAGAACATCGAAGCCTACTACCAGGAAACGGGCCGCGCGGGCCGCGACGGCCTGGCCGCCAACGCCTGGATGGCCTACGGCCTGCAGGACGTCGCGCAGCAACGCGGTTTCATCGAGTCCGGAGAGACGTCCGACGAGCAGAAGCGCGTGGAGCGCCAGAAGCTGAGCGCGCTGCTCGGCCTGTGCGAGGCGACACGCTGCCGCCGCCAGGTGATGCTGGAGTATTTCGGCGACGCCTGCGCGCCCTGCAACAACTGCGACACCTGCCTTTCCCCGCCGCGCACCTTCGACGGCACGGCGGCGGCGCAAAAGGCTTTATCGTGCGCCTACCGCACGGGGCAGCGCTTCGGGGTGAACTACCTGATCGACGTGCTCCTGGGCGCAGACAACGAACGCATCACGCAGTTCGGCCATCACGGCCAGAGCACATACGGCATCGGAAAAGAGTTCAGCGCGGTGCAATGGCGCGGGATTTTCCGGCAGCTCGTGGCGGCGGGCCTGCTCTTTGTCGATCTCGACAATCACGGCGGGCTCAGCATCACGGACCAGGGCCGTGATTTCCTGAAGAGCAAGGACGCCTTGGCCTTGCGCGAACCGCGCGCCGCCAAGCCGGGCCGCGGGAAGCGCGCGGCGGCCGCTTCAGCCGCGGTCGAGACCAAGGATGCCGGCCTGTTCGAAGCCTTGCGCGCACAGCGCCTGGAGCTCGCCAAGGAACAGGGCGTGCCGCCTTACGTGATCTTCCACGACAAGACCCTCGCGACCATGGCGAGCGTGAAGCCGCGCAGCTTGGGCGACATGGCGACGATCGGCGGCGTGGGCGACGCGAAGCTCGCCCGCTACGGCCAGACCTTCCTGGAAACGATCCGCCCCTTCCTCGAGGACGCTTAGGCGCTTTCCAGCTTCAGAAGCGTCGCTTTCGCGGCAAGGCCGCCCGCGAACCCCGTCAGCTTGCCGTTGGAGCCGATCACGCGGTGGCAGGGCGCGACGATGGAGATCGGATTGCGGCCGTTCGCGGCGCCCACGGCCCGCACGGCCGTCGGTTTTCCGATCGCCTTGGCGATCTCGGCGTAGCTGCGCGTTTCACCAAACGGAATGGTGAGCAGCGCCCGCCAGACTTGCTTCTGGAAATCGGTGCCGTCGAAATCGAGCGCGAGATCGAAGACTTTGCGCTTGCCGGCGAAATACTCCGTGAGCTGCGCCGCCGCCTTGCGGAGCAGCGGATGACCCTCGTTCAAGGTCCCCGGCTTCACCCGCACGCGGGCCGGATCGTCCTTGGGCCACAAGATCGCGGCCAGGCCGTTCGCGGTGGCGACGAGGGTGAGTTCGCCGACCGGCGATTTCATTTTCGTGTAAACGGTATTCATGGCCGCACTCTAGCGTGAACGTCCGTCTTTCTTCTACATAAGGCAACGGACTTTTCCGAAGGAGCTTCCCATGCCTGTCCCGAGCGTTCCGCGCACCGGCCCCTGGACCCACGCCAAGCAGAGCGGCGTCGCCGACGATATCGATTTCGAGATCAAGGGCCAGGAACTGCAGTTCGTGGAGATCGAACTCGATCCCGGTGAGAGCGCCATCTCGGAAGCCGGCGCGATGGTGTGGAAGGACGCGAGCGTGGCGATGTCCACGGTATTCGGCGACGGCAGCGGCGGCGCCAACGCGGGCTTCGCGGCGAAGTTACTGGGCGCGGGCAAACGCCTCATCACCGGCGAAAGCCTGTTCACGACCGTGTTCACCCACACCGGACAAGGCAAGGCGCGCGTGGCGTTCGCCTCGCCGACGCCCGGCGCGATCCTACCCTTACGTCTCTCCGACTTTGGCGGGCAGCTTATTTGCCAGAAGGACAGCTTCCTCGCGGCGGCCAAGGGCGTATCCATCGGCCTCCATTTCCAGAAGCGCGTGCTCACGGGCCTGTTCGGCGGCGAAGGCTTCATCATGCAGAAGCTGGACGGCGACGGCTGGGTGTTCGTGCAGATGGGCGGCACGGTCGTCGAGCGCGACCTTAAACGCGGTGAAGAACTGCACGTCGACACGGGCTGCCTCGCGGCGCTGACGCCGGATGTGGATTTCGACCTCGTCTCCGTCGGCGGGGTGAAAAGCATGGTGTTCGGCGGCGAAGGCGTGTTCTTCGCGCGGCTGCGGGGCCCCGGCAAAGTATGGGTCCAGTCCCTGCCCTTCGCACGCCTCGCGGGCCGCATGCTGGCGGCGGCGGGTGGATATGGCGGTCAGAACCGCGGCGAAGGCTCGGTGCTCGGCGCCCTCGGCGATATCGTCGGCGGCAACCGCTAGAATTTCACTTTAAAACTTGGCGGTCACGTAGCCCTCGGGACTGATGGGCCATGCCGGATTCCACGCGATTTCCCAGGTGTGGCCGTCGGGATCGGCAATGTAACCCCGAAGTCCGCCGTGCGGCGGCTGATCGGCGGCGCGCAGGAGGGTGCCGCCCTGTTCGGCCAATTGAGTGAGGATCCGAGTCACCTGCAACGGATCGGTGACATTGTGCGCGAGGGTATAGGCGCCCGGCGCCGGTGACGCCTGCTGCTTCATATCCTCTTCCAGCTTCGCCTTCAGCCATGTGCCGAGCACAAAGCCGTTCATCTGGTAGAAAACGATCTCGTCCGTATCGAGGACGGGTTTCCAGCCGAAGCCCTTCACATAGAAGCGTTTGGAGCGCGCCAGATCGGTCACGCCGAGGGTAATGACAGAAACCCGATGCTGCATTGGTTACACCTTGAATTCCCGATACCAGGCTTCGAACGCGCGCGGATAGAAAACGTTGCTGAACAGCGCCCAGGGGCCGACGGATTCCGACAGCATGAAGGTGCGGCCCGCGTCCTCGGCGCCGATGCCGGCCGTGAAGGACTTGCGCGCGCCGGCTTCGACTTCGTTCAGCATGGCGATGTAACGGTCGATCTGCCGTGCTTTCGCAAGAGAGCCGTGACCCGGCACGTAGAGCGTGTCCTTGGCGCGTTTGAGACCGCGCACGGCGCCGACGAATTTCGACGGCGTGGTGTCGACATAGTTGGGGAACATGGCGTTCCACACCAGGTCGCCGCAGAAGACGACGGAAGGATCGTCGAGTTCGACGGTGACGTCGCTTTGGGTGTGGCCGCCGCGCGGAACGACTTTCACGCTGCGCCCGCCGAGATCGATGCTGGTGGCTTCCGTGTTCGAGAGCAGGACCGCGCCGTCGAGGGCCCTGGTGCGCGCCGCGAGCGCGCCGGGCGTCTTGGCGTCACGCCCGACAACAATATCGCGTGTGACGGCGGTGGAGTGCACCGCGCATTGCGCGCCGTTCATCTGGAAACCTGAAATTCCATTGGCGTGATCGCCGTGGTGATGCGTGAGCACGACGTGGGTCGGGCGCATGCCCGTGAGGTCCATGGATTTGGCGGCGAGCCATTCCGCGCCGGCGGTTGCGTTGAAACCTTCAACCGCCAGCACCGCGTTCTTGCCGGCGATGAGGCCGCCGTTCGCCAAGGTGGTGCGGTCGCCGTTCAGGGGTTGCGAGATCACGGCCCAGACGCCGTCGGCGATTTTTTCCAAGGTCCCGAAAGCTTCGCGCGCCACCACCTGGCCCAAGGATTCGGCGGCCCAGACTTTGCGCGCGGCCGTGGGCATGACGGACGCGGCGAGCGCGAGGTGACAGGCGCAGGTGACGGTTTTGCCCAGGAACGTGCGGCGGTCGAGTGTCATGGTAGCCCCCCCTTTTCCCGAACCTGGCAGCCTATACCGGCGCGCCGAGCGCCGCGAGGGCGAGAAAGCCCCCCGTCCAAAGCCAGTGTTATTCCGCCGCCGGGCGCGGCATAGTGGATTTATGACCTCCCTGCGTTCCCTCGCCGCCGCCGTGTCCGCTGGCGCCGCCCTCATGTGCGGGCCGGCCATCGCGGCTGACGACGACATCGCGGTGGACCTCGCGCTGGTCATGGCCGTGGACGTTTCGCTCAGCATCGACGAGAAGGAAGCCTCCATTCAGCGCAACGGTTATGTCCATGCGCTCAAGGACAAACGCGTGACCGAGGCGATCAGGTCGGGCCCGATCGGCAAAATCGCGATCACCTATGTCGAATGGTCGAGCGTCTATCACCAGGTGCAGGTCGTGCCCTGGCATGTGATTTCAGATGCGAAATCGGCCGCCGCCTTTGCCGACGAGATTTCCAAGGCGCCGATGAAGCCGGGAAGCACGACCTCCATCAGCGCCGGCCTCGATTTCTCGGTGAAGCTGTTCGACAAAAACGGCTACGACCCGAGCCGCCGGGTGATCGACATTTCCGGCGATGGCTACAGCGACTATGGCCGCCCCGTGAAGGACGCGCGCGACGACGCCGTGAAAAAGGGCGTCACCGTCAACGGCCTCGCGATGATGTTCGAGCGCCCGAAGTGGAAACAGGAAGTGCCCGAGGACCTGGACCGTTATTACAACGAACAGGTCATCGGCGGACCCGGCGCGTTTTTCGTGACCGTGCGCACGCCCAACGATTTCAGCCAGTCATTGCTGCATAAACTGGTGCTGGAAATCGCCGCCGCCCCAAAGCCGGCGGGCCGCGATATGTCGCTGCCGGCGGAGTAGCGCCGTGTCGTCCCGGCTTCCGCCGGACGACATCGGCGTGCGTTAGACGTCCAGGTTACGGACCTTCAGCGCGTTGTCCTGGATGAAGTCGCGGCGGTGTTCGACGACGTCGCCCATGAGAGTCGAGAAGACCTCGTTGGCTTCGTCGCCGTGGCTGACCTTCACCTGCAAGAGCGTGCGCACGTTCGGATCGAGGGTGGTTTCCCACAGCTGGCCCGGGTTCATTTCCCCCAGACCCTTGTAGCGCTGGATCGACACGCCCTTACGTCCATGCGCGAGCACGGATTGCAGCAAGGTCACCGGCCCGCTGATCTGGACTTCGTCTTCCTTGTACTTCAGGGCGACGTCGCGGGTGTAGGTGCTCTGCAGTTCGGACGCCAGGCTGTCGAGGTGACGGGCTTCGGCCGAATGCAGCGTGCGGGCGTCGAGGGTGTGCGTCTCGGTCACGCCGCGCAGGGTGCGGGTGAACTTGAGGCCGCCGCCGGGGGCCGCTTCGCCGTGCCAGCCCTTCTCGTATTCGGTTTCGAGATGATCGAGGCGCTTGGCGACATAACTCGCCGTCTGCACCGCGAGGTCCTGCTTGTTGAGCACATCGAGATTGAACGCGCCGGCGATGGCGCATTGCTCGACGATGCGCGACGGCAAGGTGCGCGACAGCATCTCGACGCTGTTCTTGGTATCGCGGGCGCGGTGAACGAGGCGCTTCAGATCCTCGCCGCCGATTTGTCCGCCGCCCGTGACCAGCACGGCGTTCATGAGTCCGGCCGCGATGAGATGCTCTTCCATCGCATGGTCGTTCTTCAAATAGACTTCCGACTGGCCCTTCTTCGCCTTGTAGAGCGGCGGCTGCGCGATGAGCAAATGACCGTTCTCGATAATCTGCGGCATCTGGCGATAGAAGAAGGTGAGCAGAAGCGTACGGATGTGGCTGCCGTCCACGTCGGCGTCCGTCATGATGATGATCTTGTGGTAGCGCAGCTTGGCGATATTGAACTCTTCCGGTCCAATCCCGGTGCCAAGCGCGGTCACCAGCGTGCCGATTTCGGCGGACGACAGCATCTTGTCGAAGCGCGCGCGCTCGACGTTCAGGATCTTGCCGCGCAGCGGCAGGATGGCCTGGAAACCGCGGTCGCGGCCTTGTTTGGCCGATCCGCCGGCCGAGTCACCCTCGACGATGAACAGTTCGGATTGCGCGGGATCGCGGTTCTGACAGTCGGCGAGCTTGCCGGGCAAGGACGAGATATCGAGCGCGCCCTTGCGGCGGGTGAGTTCGCGCGCCTTGCGCGCCGCTTCACGCGCCAGCGCGGCTTCGACCACCTTGCCGACGACCTTCCTGGCCTCGGAGGGATGTTCCTCGAACCACGTCCCGAGCTTTTCGGCGACGATGCTTTCCACCACGGGGCGCACTTCCGAGGACACCAGCTTGTCCTTGGTCTGCGAGGAGAACTTCGGGTCGGGCACCTT
>JADZAK010000025.1 GCA_020852595.1 Rhodospirillaceae bacterium | reverse complement strand
GCGAACGAAGGTCGGCCATCTGGGCAACCGTCATGCCGGAATAGTGGGCGACAACCACAGAGCCGGCCTTCGAGAAGACACCGTTCAGGTCTTCAACGACTTCCGCCTTTTTGGCTTTTTCCACTTTGCTCTCCTAACGTGGGATGCGGGACGATCCGCACCTCACCCTGTTGCTCTTTACGCTGCCCCAGGGTCCAAACCCGAAAAGGCGATCTTAAGGATCGCAAATCCGGTTTATTCCCTGTCTATGCTGGACGTTTAAGACCTCACGGCCTCCAGCAGTCTCGGACAGTTCCGGCGATCGTCCGCCGGAATTCATTCGCCGCCGTTAGGCCGCGGCACCACCCACGCCGGCCGAAGCCAGGGCAATCTTGATGCCCGGACCCATGGTCGAAGAGATGGAAATCTTTTTCATGTAGTTGCCCTTGGCGCCCGACGGCTTGGCCTTCATGACGGCGTCGATGACGGCCTTCACGTTGGCGGCAATGGCGTCTTCGGTGAAGCTGGCCTTGCCGACGCCTGCCTGCACGATGCCCGCCTTTTCAACGCGGAATTCCACCGCGCCGCCCTTGGCGTCCTTGATCGCCTGGGTGACGTCCATGGTGACCGTGCCGACCTTGGGGTTGGGCATCAGGTTGCGCGGGCCCAGCACTTTGCCGAGGCGGCCGACGATACCCATCATGTCCGGGGTGGCGATGCAGCGGTCGAAGTCGATCTTGCCGGCCGTGACTTCGGCGGCAAGCTCTTCGGCGCCGACCAGGTCAGCGCCCGCCTTCTTGGCTTCTTCGGCCTTGGCGCCCTTGGCGAACACGGCGACACGCATGGTGCGGCCGCTGCCGGAGGGAAGCGAAACCACGCCGCGCACCATCTGGTCCGCATGCTTGGGGTCGACGCCGAGGTTGAGCGAGATTTCGATGGTTTCATCGAACTTGGCCGTGGCGCGCGCCTTCACCAGCTTCACGGCTTCTTCGACCGAGTAGCTCTTGTTGACGTCGACGCCTTCGCAGGCCTTCTTGAAACGCTTGGAGGATGCCATGGCGGTTAGTCCTTCACCGTGATGCCCATCGAGCGGGCGGAGCCCTCGATCAGCAGCATCGCGTTCTCGATGTCGTTGGCGTTCAGGTCCTTCATCTTGGCCTGGGCGATTTCGCGCACCTGGGCGCGGGTGACGCTGCCGGCGGAGGTGATGCCCGGGGACTTGGAGCCCGAGGTCAGCTTCGCGGCCTTCTTGAGGAAGTAGGACGCCGGAGCGGTCTTCATCTCGAAGGTGAAGGACTTGTCCGAAAACACGGTGATGGTCACCGGGATCGGCATGTTCTTTTCCTGGTCCTGCGTCTTGGCGTTGAACGCCTTGCAGAATTCCATGATGTTGAGGCCGCGCTGGCCCAACGCCGGGCCGATGGGCGGCGAAGGATTCGCCGCGCCCGCGGGCACCTGCAGTTTGACGTAACCTGTCACTTTCTTTGCCATGTCTCGCCGCCTCCTTTTTGCGGCTTAGCGGTTCAAACGAAACTTGCGTTTCTCCCGCGGGATGATGGTTTGACCGGACACAGCCCCGGACCAGCTTCGCCGGGCGGGTGCCCGGCATGCGACTACATTTTCTCGACTTGCGTGTATTCCAGCTCGACCGGCGTGGCGCGGCCGAAGATCGACACCGCAACCTTCCCGCGGCTGCGGTCCTCGTCCACTTCTTCCACGGTGCCGGTGAAGGAGGTGAAGGGGCCGTCCGCGACGCGCACCTGCTCGCCGATTTCGAAAGAGATGGTGGACTTGGGATGCTCCGCGCCTTCCGTAACCTGGTTCAGGATGCGGTCCACTTCGCCCTGGCGCAGCGGCATCGGCTTGTTGTTCTGGCCCAGGAAGCCCGTCACCTTCGCGACGTTCTTGACCAGGTGATAAACCTCGTCCGTGAGCTTGGCGTGCAGCAGCACATAGCCCGGCAGGAACTTGCGCTCGGAATTGACCTTCTGGCCGCGACGCACCTCGATCACGTCTTCCGTCGGCACGATAACTTCGGCAACGAATTCCTCGAGGTCCTGCAGTTTGGCCTGGCGGCGGATTTCCTCCGACACCTTCTTCTCGAAATTCGAGTAGGTGTGGACGATGTACCACCTGGCATCCGCGTGTGCCTGGGTTCCGGCTTCGCTCATTATGCGGCCCCGATCAAAAGGCGCTCGCCATAGGCAAGCACACTGTCCACGAAAAAGAAGAACACCATGGTGAGCGCCACCATGATGAACACCATCACGGTGGTGAGCCAGGTTTCCTTCCAGCTCGGCCATGTGATCTTCGACGCCTCGCGACGCACTTCCTGCAGGAACTGCATCGGAGAGGCGCGACGGCGCACCACGGGCGCTTCCGCGTCCGCCTCGATCACCGTCTTTTTCGTCACATCAACCATTTCAACTCTTCAACAGTGGCAGGAGCGGGGGGACTCGAACCCACGACCCTCGGTTTTGGAGACCGATGCTCTACCAGCTGAGCTACACTCCTATGTTGTCTCCGGGACGATCGCCCCTTCGCAACGATTCCAATTACCGCCGGCACCATCGTCGTCCTGGTAAACGACGCCGGCGCCGCCGGCCAAAAACCCTATTTCAGGATTTTCGCAACAACACCTGCGCCGACGGT
>JADZAK010000024.1 GCA_020852595.1 Rhodospirillaceae bacterium | reverse complement strand
GAGCGCCTGGTCTTTGCCTGCGACGGCCAGGTGGAGGACTTTGCCGATACCGCGGCGGTGATCGCCCAGCTGGACCTTGTCATCGGGGTCGACACGGCCGCGATTCACCTCGCGGGGGCGCTCGGCGTCCCGGTATGGGCGCTGATCCCCAAAATGCCGGATTACCGCTGGATGCTCGGGCGCGACGACAGCCCCTGGTATCCGTCTATGCGCTTGTTCCGGCAGGAGGAATCGGGGAATTGGGAGGAGTTGATGTGGCGAGTCCGGGCGGCGTTAACCCTTTTTCAATCTTCCTCCTAAAAGGTCCAAATTTGGAAAACCACCCCTGCCGTGGTACCACTGACGGCAGGTGAGCTTTGCCGCGAAGACACCCCAGGCGCTGCGCGCTTGGTCTTTGATTTGGTCGCATTTTCTGAAGAAAATGCTCCGGGGCCCGAATGGACCCGGCGTAAAGGGATGAACCCGAGGAGCTAAATGGTCGGCGTACTTTCAAGCCTTCCGATCAGTGTGACCGGATCCGGCCTGCTCGGAACCGCCGGCTCGTCGGGCGCGTCCGTGCTGGGTGCGTTCAACTCCGACGGAACCAGCGCCCTGCTCGGCAATATCGGCTCGACCACCAGTTCGCTCATCAATCAGATCAAGGCGAATGCAAACGCGCGCCTGACCGAACAGCAGCAGGCCATTCAGGACGCCGCGTCCCAAAAACGCGATGCGATCGAGGTGCAGAACGAGCGCTGGATCGCGGTGAAGGCGCAGGTCAATAACGCCGAGATCGCCGTCGATAACGGCAAGGAAAGCATCGAGAAGATCAACCAGACTCTTCTCCTGATGCGCGGCAGCGTCGGCGGAACGACCGAGGACCTCAAGTTCTATAAGGACCAGTACGACACGCAGGTCACGCAGATCAACAACGAGGCGGACGCCGGCGGCGTCGGCTTCAACCTGATCGGCAACATCAATCGCAGCGACGGCACGCCCAATAAGATCGAATACCGCAACGATTTGGGCATGGGCACGACGCAGTTGATCGGGACCTATGCCGGCAGCGATTTCAGGATCGAAGCCAACGACGGCACGGTGTGGGTGCCCGATTTGGGCTCGGATCTGATCGAAGCCTATTCGGGCCTGGGCGGCACGGCGCAGAAGTACACGACCGGAGAAGGCATCGATATCCGCAAGGCGACCTCGACCCGCAACGGCATGGAGCTTGTCAGCTTCAACGCGCAGACCAACGCCATCACGGTGAAAATCTCCGTGGTGCCGCACGAGGCGCCGATCACGGTCACCGGGACCTTGAAGCGCAACGGCAACGGCATCATGCAGTCGTGGTTCTACAACAATTTCGCGACCCAGGCCGACCGCACCCGCGCCCTCAAGGATATCTCGACCGCGGAAATCAACATGACCAGCGTCGGCGCGGACCTCGAGCGCTCGGCCGTGCAAACGAAGGTCGACCAGCGCCGGGTGAACAACGCCCTCGATGAGTTGACGAAGCAGTCGGGCGAAGCCCAGTTCGAGCAGATGTCGCAGATGCAGGAAGCCCAGGTGAAGGCCGCCCAGCAGTACCAGGCGATGCTGACGAACCTGCAGAACCTGTCCTCGCAGCAGCAGAACTACCTGAACGCCTTCGCGGGCTTTATCGACAGCCCGTTCACCCAGGCCAGCCTGAGTTTGTTGGCGTAAGCGCACGCGGCAAAAACTGCCGCCTTCGGCCCGGAATCTTTTGCCCGAAGGGGCCTTCCCGGCCCCTCCGGAAGCCTCCCGGCCCAAACAACCCCCTGTTACATCAATAACTTAGAGAAAATCAGAAACTTGGCCCGGCCCTTGCACTGCTTGGCCTGGGAACGTGCGTGTGGACACCCGAATCATGTCCTTCCCGCCTCCCCAGGAACCGAACGGAGCGAGCGATGGAAATTCAGAGCATCTACGGCGGCAAGAAGACGGGCCCGGCGGCGCAGACCTCGATGGACGAGGACAAGGCGCCGGCGAACGGCTTTGCCGCGCTTCTGGATCTCGTGGGCGCGCAGTTCAAAGGCGTTCTCGGCCTCGGCGCGATGGATCCCGGCGTCCTGAAAAAGGACGACGCCGAAGCGGTGCGCGCGCCGGAGCCGCGCGAAGCCAAGCAGCGTCCCGAACGCTCCGATGACAAGGACGCCAAGGCGAAACCGGCGAAGGACGACGCCGACGACAACGACGCGCAGAAGGAAGAAACCGCCGCAGCGGGCGATAAGAATTCCGATGCGGCCGACACGGGCGCCGAAACACAGACCGGCGCGCAGCAGGCCGTGCAGGCCGAAGTTGCCGCCGCCGTGGACCCGACCCTGGTGGCCCAAGCCGCCGTGGTGACCGCCGCCGCCGCGACCGAAACCGTCACCGTTGCGGCGCCCGAGACCGTGGCCGCCGAAACCGCCGAGACCACGACGGACGTCGCCGCCGCCGCCGAAACCAAAGTTGCCGAGACCGTCGTCGATCCGAAGGCCGTGCAGCAGACCGAAGTGAAAGCGGCGGAGAAAGCCGTTGCGCCGGAAGCGGTTGTGAAAGACACCGTCCGCGCGCAGCAGACGATCAGCGCTTACGCGCCGGCGCAGGCCGCCGAAGATACGGAAACGGTCGAGGTTGACGCCGAGACCGCGGTTGTCGAAACCAAGGCGGCCGCCAAGGATACCGGGGTCCGGACCGAGGTGCGTTCGGCCGCCGCGCAGGACCAGGCGAGCAGCCTCGCCCGCCTTCTCGGCAATGAAAATCGCGTCCAGGTCCAGGTGCATGTGAACGCCGCGCACAGCGCGAAGCAGTCCATGCCGGACGTCTCGATCTACAATATCTACTCCGGCTACAGCGCGGCCGATGCGATCTCTCTCGCCAACGGCCAGTTCGGCCAGGCCGACGGATCCAACGCGCTGACGCAGCCGGCGCCGGTGGTGCGCGCCGACGGCGCCGCGCAGGCCGCCGTCGTGGCGCAAGCCGCGCAGCCGGTGGGCTCCGCCAATACCAACAGCCAGGCCAACACGCCGGTGCGCGCCGAAGTATCCCCGCTGGCCGTGCAAGCCGGCGCGTCCTCGAGCGGCGCGTCGAACGCGAACATGGGCTTCAGCGCGTTCACGCAAGGCGGCCAGTCCTCGTCCCAGGCGACGCAGCAGGGCGCGTCGGCGAACCCGACCGAACGTCCGGCCGCCACCGCGCAGAATGTCATCGACCAGATCAAGGTCAGCATCACAAAGGCCGCCAAGGCGGGCCTCGACCGCGTCACCATCAACCTGAAGCCGGTGGAACTGGGCCGCATCGAGATCAAGCTCGAGATGAGCGAAGACCATAAGGTGCGCGTCACCGTGACCGCCGACAACAAGGACACGCTGAACCTGCTGCAGACGGACAGCCGCACACTGGAGCGCACGTTGAACGACGCCGGTCTGCGCACCGACGCGAACAACCTCAGCTTCAACCTGCGCAGCGACACCGATGCCGGCGCGGCCGACGGCCAGCGCGGCAGCGGCGGCAACAAGAACAGCGGCAACGCGCACGCCGAAACGGCGAACGACAACGCCGAACAGGATTTCGACTACGCGGCGGCGGCGTTTGCCCGCGGCGGCGTGGATACGTTCGCCTAAAGCAGAAAGAACCGGATACCGGCCATGGCAGTTTCAGGCATCACCTCTCCGCAGCAAGCAGCGGAAAACGTTGCGACCTCGAAGAACAAGCTCGCGAAGGACCTGAACTCGTTCCTCACGCTGCTCACCTCGCAGCTGAAGAACCAGGACCCGCTGTCGCCGATGGATAGTTCCGAGTTCACCAACCAGCTCGTCGAATTCGCCCAGGTCGAACAGCAGATCGGCATGAACGACAACTTGACGAGCCTGATCGGGCTGACGAACCAGAGCATCGTCTCGAACGCCGTGAACTACATCGGCACGACCATCGAAGGCCAAAGCACGCAGGTCGCGATGCAGGACGGCACGCTGAAGGCCGCGTACGGCCTCGACGCCGAAGCCAAGCAGGTCACGGTCGTCGTGCGCAACGAAGCGGGCGACATCGTCTACTCGCGTCCGATCGACTCGGCGGAAGGCCGCGCGCAAGGCGTGCACTCGTTCGAGTGGAACGGCAAGGACGCGAACGGCAACCAGCTGAAAGACGGCCCGTACACGCTGTCGGTGACGGCGCAGGGCGCGGACGACAAGCCGGTGGAAAATTACATCACCGCTTTCGGGCGCGTGACGGGCGTAACGCAGATCAACGGTCAGACGATCCTTCTGACCGGCAAAGTCGGCATCCCGATGGAGAAGGTCCTCTCCGTCACGGCGCCGCAGCAGACGAGCGCAAACTAGGTGTTTTATCGGCGCATTTTGGGATGCGCTTAGGAAGAAATTAACCCGGCCGGGTCAGGTTCGCGAACTGAGGGAAACTCATTAGCGACGGCCAAGAAACGGTCAACTAAGGAGACGAAAGATGTCGCTGTTCGGTGCATTGTTTTCGGGCGTGTCGGGATTGCAGTCGCAGTCCTCCGCCATGGGCGCCATCGCTGACAACGTGACCAACGTCAACACGATTGGTTTCAAGGGCACACAGGTCAACTTCAAGACGCTGGTGACCGCGCAGGTCTCCTTGACCCAGTACTCGCCGGGCGGCGTGCAGTCGAGCCCGCGCCAGAACGTGGACATTCAGGGGCTCCTCCAGGCGACCACATCGTCGACCGACGTCGGCATCTCGGGCGCGGGCTTCTTCGTCACGAGCGCCTCGGCAAACGCGGGCGCCAACGACCTCTTCACCTACACCCGCGCCGGTTCGTTCAAGGTCGACAACGAAGGCTACCTGCAGAACGTCGGCGGCGGCTATCTCCAGGGCTGGCCGCTGAGCTTCTACGACGGCACCGCGTCCGCCAAGACCGTGACGGTCGGCAACAACACCTTCATGAAGGCCTATATCCGCGAGAACGGCGACAAGGTCATCATCAACGACAACATCATCGATCCCAGCAACTTGCGCCCGATGAACCTGCAGACCATCGGCGGCACGGCCTCGCCGACGACCACCTTGTCGGTGGGCGCGAACCTGCCCGCGGGCGCGCTGATCAATGCGCAGGAACGCGTGAACGCCCTGATCTTCGACAGCTTGGGCAACCCGCACAACATCAGCTACAATTTCGCCAAGACCGCCGCCAACCAGTGGGCGGCGACCATCGAACAGCCGGCCGAATCGGCTGTCGTGACCCAGAAGACGCAGAACGGCGAAGTCTACTTCGCCGCCGGCCGCCTCGACTTCAACGATCGGGCGAAGCTGCCGCTGCAGGGCACGCTGACATTCAGCGTGAACAACACGCCGTTCAACGTGACCCTTTCGCCGAGCGGCACCGACGACGGCCTCACCACCGTGGCCACCGGTTCGCGCACCGTCAGCCAGGTGCTGGACGAGTTGGCCGACGTGATCAACGCAAACATGGAAACCGCGTACGGAACGACGGCGCCGACGCCTCCGGGCAACTGGGCGCGCCGCATCGCCGGCGAAAACGGCATCACCTTCGACCAGGCGGCGACCGTGCCGATCACCTTCGGTTACGACTCCGCGACGCCGGATCCGATCGTCGACGCCGACGGTAAATCGATCCTGTTCCAGAACGACGCCGCGGGCTACACCGTGCCCGCCCTCGACAATGGGGAAGCCGAAACCGGCGTCGCGGGCGATATCGCATATGCCTGGTTCGACCTTCTCGGCTCCAACGGCGCCACCGGCACCGCGCAGCGCGGCGTCGCCGGCATCGAGTTCGCAGGCACCGGTACGCCGGCGGAATTCTACGGCCGCGATCCGTCGGAAGCCCCCTCGCCCAAGTTCACCATTGAACTCGTCTGGGCGAACGGCGCGGAAGACATGGAACAAGGCAACCCGAACAGCCCGGCGATCGAAACCTTCTTCGGCAACTACAACACGCCGGACGGCATCACCCAGCTTTCGGGCGACTTCCAGCTCAACTACCTGCAGCAGAACGGCGCGAAGTTCGGCAACTTCGCCGGCGTCTCGATCGGTCAGGATGGGATCGTGACCGCGCTGTTCGACAACGGCGTGACGCGCCCGGTCTTCATGATCCCGCTGGCGAGCTTCACCAACCCGAACGGCCTGCAGTCGCTGTCGGGCAACGTGTGGATCGCGACCGACTTCTCCGGCAACCCCACTCTGCGCGAGGCCGGCTCGGCCGGCGCGGGTCTCATCAACGCGGCGACCCTCGAAGCCTCGACGGTCGACCTCGGGACCGAGTTCACGCGCATGATCACCACGCAGCGCGCCTACTCCTCGGCCGCGAAGATCATCACCACCGCCGACGACATGCTGAGCGAACTGCTCAACATCAAGCGGTAATCCGAGTTCGTAGTTTAGCGGCCGCCATCACCCATGGTCCGCTGAAGACGGGAAAGGGCCCAGCGCCATATGCGCTGGGCTTTTTTCTTTTCCGTCTTCGGCCGTCCCGGTTTTTTTAGATCCCGCTTTTGAAATCGAGGCCGAGATCGAGGCACGGCGCGGAGTGGGTGATCCAGCCGACCGAGAGGAGATCGACGCCGGCCTCGGCGATCGGGCCGGCGGTGGCGGCGGTGATGGATCCGGACGCCTCGGTGACGGCGCGGCCATTCACCTTGGCCACGGCCAGTTTCAACTGGGCGGGGGTCATGTTGTCGAGCAGCACCTGGTCGATGCCTTCGGCGAGCGCCTCGTCGAGTTGCTCCAGCGTATCGACCTCAACCTCGAACTTGATGCCCTTCGCGACGACCTTACGGGCGGCGCGGATGGACGCGGCCACGCCGCCGGCCGCGGCGATATGGTTGTCCTTGATCAGGATCGCATCGAAGAGGCCCATGCGGTGATTGACCCCGCCGCCGCAACGCACGGCGTACTTTTCGAGGGCGCGCAGACCCGGCGTCGTCTTGCGCGTGCAGCAGATGCGCGCGCGGGTGTGGGCGACGGCCGCAACGAGGGCCGCGGTCGCGGTCGCGACACCCGAGAGATGCCCAAGAAAGTTGAGCGCGACGCGCTCGGCGATCAGGATGGAGGCGGCGCTGCCTTCCAGGTCCAGCACCACGTCGCCCGGCGCGAGCTTGGCTCCGTCTTCGACACACAGTGTCACCTGAAGGGCCGGATCGACCAATTCGAAGACACGCGCGGCAACCGAAAGCCCGGCGATGACCCCCGGCTTACGCGCGGCGATGACGGCCGACGCGAGACGGCCGCGCGGCACCGTCGCCGACGTGGTGATGTCGCCGGTCTCGGCGAGATCTTCGCGCAGGGCCCGGCGAATGAGATCGTCGGTCCACTCCTTCGACGGCAAATAGTCGGGAAGCTTCATGGCGGGAGCGCCGTCCGTGAACCTGCGGCGGCGATTACGGCTTCCAGCCGGTCAGCATGCGCTCGACCGAGACGCGGGCGCGCGCGGCGATCTCCGGCGCGATGGTCACTTCGTGCTGCTCGGCCTCGAGGGTGTGCAGGATGTTCGTGAGCTCGATCTTCTTCATGAACGGGCACAGGTTGCACGGGCGCACGAATTCGAGCTCCGGATACTCGGCGGCGACGTTGTCGCTCATCGAGCATTCGGTGATGAGAACGGTCTTGCGCGGCTTGAACTTCTTCACATAGTCGACCATGCCCGCGGTCGAGCCGGCGTAATCGGCCTCGGCGACGACTTCGGGCGCGCATTCCGGATGGGCGAGCACAACCACGCCCGGGTTCGAGTCGCGCAGGCCCCGAATGTCTTGCGGGGTGAAGGTCTCGTGCACCACGCAGCGGCCCTTCCAGGTGATGATCTCGCAGCTCACCTGCTTGGCGGTGTTGAGCGCGAGATATTCGTCCGGGAGCATGATGACGCGCGGCACGCCCAGGCCTTCGACGATCTCCTTCGCGTTGCCCGAGGTGCAGCAGATGTCGCACTCGGCCTTCACGGCCGCCGAGGTGTTCACATAGGTGACGACGGGGATGCCGGGGTACTGCGCCTTGAGCTTGCGCACGTCTTCCGGGGTGATCGATTCGGCGAGGGTGCAGCCGGCGCCGAGGTCCGGGATCAGCACCTTCTTCGCGGGGTTCAGGAGCTTCGCGGTCTCGGCCATGAAGTGCACGCCGGCCATGACGATCATGTCGGCGTCGACCTTCACGGCGCTGCGGGCCAGGGCAAGGGAATCGCCGGTGATGTCGGAGATGCAGTGGAAGATCTCCGGCGTCATATAGTTGTGGCCGAGGATGACGGCGTTCTTCTCTTTCTTGAGCTGATTGATGCGCGCGATGAGCGGCGCGAACACCGGCCATTCGATCTCGGGGATGACGGTCTTCACCTTGTCGTAAAGGTGCGCGGTGTCGCGCGCGACGTCCGACGTGAAGAGCAGGTCTTTCGCGCGGGTGATATGCGTATTGACGACGTTCATGCCCGTCCCTCTTTTTCGGCGATAGTTGTGCTTACTCTGAGCATATGTGGGACCCGAAAAAAAACACATGCCGGGTCCATGTGAGTGACTTTGAACCTTAAGGAGCATAAGGGGGTGAGTCAAGCGGGCGGCTTAACGTCACGGCTCTGCCGCAATGCAAAAAAGCTGAGCGGGCTCAAGGGGCTACCCGCGGACCAGGTTTCGCCTTTTCAACAAAATAAGCCCTTTAAATTATATCTGATATAATTTTATGGTTGAATTTTATGGCGTTATATATGCCAATTTAATTATATCAGAGATAATTATTGTTTGCGGACGCGGACGGGGAGGCGCACGCCGGGAGCGGGGCGTTCGTGCACGACCTCGCGGCGGAAGCGGAAGAGTTCGGCCGGGCGGCCGCCGGTCTGGACGGACATATGCCCGGTGGGCTCGACGAGCCCCTCGTTGGCGACCAGGCGGCGGAAGTTCTGCTTGTGCAAAGGCCCGCCCGCCAGCGCTTCGATCGCCCGCTGCAGCTGGAACAGCGTGAACGTCGGCGGCATCACCTCGAAGATCACCGGGCGGTATTTGATTTTGGCCCGCAGGCGCCCCAAGGCGGTGGCGAGGATCCGCCGGTGGTCCTTCGTCAACGCGGCGCCCGTGACCATCTGCGCGGCCACGAGGCCGGGCTCCACTTTCCGGCCGCTGTCGAAACTGGCTTCGAACACGAGCCCCGCTTCGTACAGAAGCTCATAGCGCTCGAGGACGCGTTCATTGTCCCACGCCGCGCCCTCCATGCCGAAGGCCAGCACAATGCGGTCGCGGCGGCGCTGCCTTTCGGGTCCCCTGGCTTCATCCCGCCACGCCAGAAGACGCGGCGAAATGAGGGAATCCAGCACCGCCGGCGCGCCCTTGCGCCAGTCTTCCCACGGAAAATGGCGGTACCAATCCACCCAGTCGGCCTTGGCGCTGCTCTTCACCTCGGTCTCGCGCACCAGGGCGAGATAGCCCACCGACACCGGACGCGGGCCGCCGGCGCGCTCCTGCGGATCGCGGAATTTATTGCCGAAGGTATAGAGCTGCTCGACGTAACCGAGGGCGAGCCCGGTCTGCTCATTCACCCAGGTGCGCAGCCCCTCCTCCAAGGTCCGGTGGCCCGTGGGGTCGAAGGGACCGCACGGCAGGCCGGCGCGGGCCGCGGTATCGGGCGGCCGGACCATGAGAATCTTGGGAGATTCATCGGTCACGGCGGCGATGGCCGCCGAGAGTTCGATCACAATTCCCGATAGACGGGCTGGTTCGGCGGCGGCGGACTTCATGACCGCAACTCTATAGGGCAAAATGTGCCGCCCACAAAACCGGCAAACCGGCAAAAATTTCCCATCGTTAACCTGTTCTTCACGGCGCGGGCGGTAGCGTCCGGGGACCGGGGGACGACTGTCCAGAATTTGCCTTAAGAGCCTGCGCCCCTCGGCAAAACGAGAACCGACGCCCGATAACGGCCGAGAGGAAGAGACCCCGTGAACCCCTTCGTCCAGCAACTGAAGAACTTAGGCCCCGCACGCCTTGCCGCCATGGGCGGTGTCGCGGTCGGCCTGATCGCGTTCATCATCTTCTTCGCGACCAGGTTCTCCACCGCGCCGATGGAGGTCCTGTACGGCGATCTCTCGGCCACCGACTCCCGCGAAATCATCAAGCAGCTCGAGCTCTCCGGCATCCCCTTCACGACCACCGACAACAACGCGCAGATCCTGATCCCCGGTGAACAGGTCACATCGACGCGCATGCAGATGGCCGAACTCGGCCTGCCGTCGGGCGGCTCGGTCGGATACGAAGTGTTCGACAGCATGGACGCCCTGGGCGCCACCAACTTCATCCAGAACATCAATCTCGTGCGCGCCCTCGAAGGCGAACTCGCGCGCACCATCAAGTCCATCGAAGGCGTGCAGAACGCCCGCGTCCACCTTGTCATGCCGACACGCGAGATGTTCACCCGCGAAACGCAGGAACCCACCGCCTCGGTCTACATCAAGATGCGCACCGGCCGCCTGGCCGAGAACCAGGTCAACGCCGTGCAGCACCTGATCGCCGCCGCGGTGCCGAAGCTCAAACCCTCGAACATCTCCATCGTCGACGAACGCGGCACGCTGCTCTCGCGTTCGTTCGAGAACGACAACGCCATGGTCGCCGCGCAGCAGGACGAAGCCGTGAAGAACATGGAACGGCGCCTGTCGCAGTCCGTGATCTCGCTGGTGGAAAGCTCGCTCGGTCCGTCCAAGGTGCGCGCCGAAGTGCGCGCCGAAATGGAATTCGACAAAGTCGTCACCGCCGCCGAGGAATTCAATCCCGACCAGCAGGTGCCGCGGTCCCAGGTCACCGTGACCGAGAACAACACCCAGAACGAAAGCAACCCGTCGGACGTGACGGTCGGCAACCAGCTGCCGGACGCGCAAGCCAACACCGGCGGCGCGGCGCGCATGACCACGAACGAGAACCGCTCGGAAGAAACGATCAACTACGAAATCTCGAAGACCACCACCAACCGCATCAAGGAAGCGGGCTCGATCAAGCGCCTGTCGGTCGCGGTGCTGGTGGACGGCACCTACACGACCAACGCGGAAACCGGCGAGCGCACCTTCGCGCCGCTGCCGGACGAGACGATGGAAAAGATCCGCGCCCTCGTGAACACGGCCGTCGGCTACAACGCCGACCGCGGCGACCAGATCGAAGTCGTCAACATGCCCTTCACCGGCTTCGACGACCTGATGGGCAACCAGGACGAGTTCAACCTCCTTGGCTTCAACAAGGAAGAAATCATGCGCATGGCCGAGGGCCTGGGCGTCGCGGTGGTGGCCGTGCTGGTCATCCTGCTCGTCGTCCGTCCGCTGGTCACGCGCGCCTTCGAAGCGATGCCGCAGGGCGACGAAGCCCTGCTCACCACCGACGGCGCCATGGCGCAACTCACGGGTCCGGGCGGCGTGCCTATGCCCATGAGCCAGAAGGAAGAAGAAGAGGACCTGGACGAGCTTATCGACATCGACAAGGTGGAAGGCCGTGTGAAGGCCTCGTCCTTGCGCAAGATCGGCGACATCGTCGACAAGCACCCGGAAGAAGCCCTGTCGATCATCAGAACCTGGCTTTATCAGGAAACTTAATACTCACGCCGTTAGGCGCGAATGCCAGCAGAGCGTATAATGCCGTCCCGGATACCGGCGGCATCAAGGAATAGAAGACGATGGCGCGTATCAAAGAAGACTACCGCAGCCTGACCGGCCCCCAGAAAGCCGCGATCATGATGCTGTCTTTGGGCGAAGAGCAGGCCGGCAAGCTGTTCGCCATGATGGAAGACGACGAGATCAAAGAACTCTCGCAGATCATGGCCAACCTCGGCACCGTGGGCGCGAATCTCGTCGAGCGCCTGTTCGTCGACTTCGCCGACGCCATTTCGAACACCGGCTCGCTGGTCGGTTCCTACGAATCCACCGAACGCCTGCTCGTGAAGTCCCTCGACAAGGAGCGCGTCGCGGCGATCATGGAAGAAATCCGCGGCCCCGCCGGCCGCACCATGTGGGACAAGCTCGGCAACGTGCACGAGCAGGTTCTCGCCAACTACCTCAAGAACGAATATCCGCAGACCGTCGCGGTCGTCCTGTCGAAGATCAAACCCGACCACGCGAGCCGCGTGCTGGCGCTGCTGCCCGAGGGCTTCGCGATGGAAGTCGTCATGCGCATGCTGCACATGGAAGCGGTCCAGAAGGACGTGCTGGAATCCATCGAAAAGACGCTGCGCACCGAGTTCATGTCGAACCTCGCGCGCACCGCGCGCCGCGACAGCCACGAAATGATGGCCGAAATCTTCAACAACCTCGACCGCAACACCGAAGCGCGCTTCCTCACCGCCCTCGAAGAACGCAACCGCGAGTCGGCCGAGAAGATCAAACAGCTCATGTTCACCTTCGAGGACCTCGTGCGCCTCGACACGGCCGGCGCGCAGACCCTGCTGCGTCACGTCGAAAAGGAAAAACTGGCCCTCGCGCTCAAGGGCGCCTCCGACGGCGTCAAGGAACTGTTCTTCGCCAACATGTCCGAGCGCGCCGGCAAGATGCTCAAGGACGACATGGACGCGCTGGGTCCGGTCCGCCTCAAGGACGTGGAAGAAGCGCAGAACGAAGTCGTCACGCTCGCCAAGGAACTGTCGAACTCCGGCCAAATCGTCATCTCCGAAGGCAAGGAAGACGACGAGTTGGTTTACTAACGGAACATCGAGATGGCACGTACGGCGAAATTCCTGTTCGAGCGTTCATTCGACGACCCGTCGAAGCTCTATCTGCCCGGCGAACGGCGCCGCTCGGAAATCGAAGCCGAGGCGGCGGCCGAAGCGGCCGCGCGCCTGGAACAGGAGATGGAAGAGCAGTTGGCCCGCGAAGCCGCGAACCTGCCGCCCCCGCCGCCCGTCGCCAAGGCCGAATACACGCAAGCCCAGCTCGATGCCGCCAAGGAAGAGGGCTATATCCAGGGGCATGGGGCGGCGCTGGAAGAGGCCGCGACCGCGCGCGAACACTACGCCGCCGACGCCCTCAATTTGATCGCGCAGGGCCTTTCCGGTCTCAACGCCCAGCAGGCCGCCGCGAACAAGGACCTCGCGCATTTCGCCATGCGCATGGTGTACGGACTGGCCCAAAGGCTGTTGCCGCGCCACGCGCAGGCGCATGCCGTGGATTCGATCGAGGAATTTGTGCGCAAGGTGCTGCCGCTGGCGGTGGGCGAACCCCGCCTCGTCGTGCGCAGCCATCCGATGATCGCCGAGGACCTCGAGGCGCGCCTGAAGGATGTTTTCGCCCGGTCATCGTTCCAGGGCAGCTTCACCGTGGTCACCGATTACGAAGTCCAGCCCGGCGACTGCCGCCTGGAATGGGACGGCGGCGGCGCCGACCGCGACGAAGCCCGCATCTGGGCGGATATCCGGGAAGTGGTGGCGGCGAGCTTCGGCGATGTCGATGTCGACGCCCTGGACGCCGCGGCGGACCGGAGGTTGGCGCAGCCGGCCGGGGCCCCCGAACCGGCGGGCGAGGCCCATTAAGAGTCTATTTCAACCGGCCGCGTAAGGTGGCCACCACGGTCTATCGAAGACCGGCAGGAGAGAAGAGATGTCAGAGCAAGACAGCGGCAAGAAGGGCAAATCCGTCAGCGAACTTTCGCTCGACGAGATTGAGAACGATGCCAAGTCGGCCAAGACCAGCGATCAGGATGATTCGTGGGACGATCCCGCCGACATCCCCGACAAGCCCCGTTCCGCGCAGGATCTGGAAGCCGTTTACGACATTCCGGTGCGCGTCTCCGCCGTGCTCGGCAAGTCGTCCATGCAGGTCAACGAGCTGCTGAAATTGGGGCGCGGCGCGGTCGTGGAACTCGACCGCAAGGTCGGCGAAGCGATCGACATCTATGTAAATGACCGCCTGGTGGCGCGCGGCGAAGTCGTCGTGGTCGACGACCGTCTCGGCATCACCATGACGGAAATCATCAAGACGCAGAAAGCCTAAACAAAACGCCCCCCTCCTTACCTCCCCCTTTCAGGGGGAGGGATAAAAAGAAGG
>JADZAK010000023.1 GCA_020852595.1 Rhodospirillaceae bacterium | reverse complement strand
CTCTCAAGCACGACCTGGATGCCGGCATAGAAGTCGTTTTGCCGGTTTGCCGCCGCGCCGGCCTCTTCGACAAGCTTGGCCACATGCCCTTTGGGCGGAGGCACGAAATAGAGGTTCTCGACGACACGCGTCAGGAATTTGGACGCGCAGGCGTTGTCGGCCGCGCTCGCGTCCGCCGGTTTGCAGGGGAACAGCGTATCCCTGCGGCGCGCATCGACGACCTGCGCGGACAATAGGCCCGCAATCTTCTGATAGGTTTCGAGCTGCGCGTCGCTCACCCCGGCGAGCGAGGTCCCGGCCATCAGCACGCCGTCCGTCCGCGCGACCGGTGCGAATTTCACATCCGTCGTGATGTCCGGGCCGAAGAAATGCTGAATCGTATTGAGATATTGCTTCGTGGTCAGAAGCCGCAAATGGCTCGGCATTCCGGCGGCGGCGCCGGATTCGGCCGCAGGCGCCTTACGATCCGCCGCGTGTGTCGCCGCCGGGATCCCCAAGGCGATACCGGCGAGCGCCGTCGCCGTTACAAGGGTCTTCTGACGAGCCGAACGACCGCCCTTCCGCTCCGATGACCCCAACCGCATCAACATTCCAAACAAAGCGCCCTCCGCTCTTGTGAGCCGCTCTCCGCCTCGCGGACGCGGCCGAAGCCAATTCTCATCGACGCGCTACCGCGCCCCGTTGGTGGAAACCTTGCCGTGGTCCGGCCCGACGTCCGTATCCGCCACCTGTTTTTCCGGATGCACCACGCGCGCACGAACGCCCGTGACCATGAGCGTGCCGGAAATGGCGGTGTTCGCTCCGGTCTCCGGATCGGGATAAGCGTCGGCCAGCCGGCGCAGCGCCTTGTAGAAGGACCTCGAATCGAGCTTCCCGTAGCTGATCTGATGCGAACCGAAGCGGCGGTTGACGCCGCGATAATGGCTTTCGATATCGATATAGCCCGCGATGGCGCCTTCGATTTTCTCCGGCGACAGCTTCAACTCGAAGTGCGTGTCGTGCATGAGCTCGGTCGCGGCTTCCTCGTGCTGATGCTGCGTCGGCCACACGAAATCGCCCGACTTCGTGGTCGTCAGCACGCCGGCGACGATCTTGCCTTTGAACGTGTGGATGAAATCCCGGCCGTAGATTGTGTCGATGCGCTGCGTGGTATCGACCTGGAAGTCGCCCTTCGCGTCCCGCACCAAGGCGTCGAGGCCGCGGTACGTGGTGATCGTCACGTCGTCGTCGTTTTCAAGGCTGTCGACGTCCGTCAACTCGATGATGGTGCGATTGTAGGTCCTGCTCTCGAAATACTGCGTTTCGAAAAGAACCTGCGAGGACCCCAGGCGATAACTGGGGATGCAGCCGACCGCGCGGTAGAGCTGGTTGTCGATCCCGGGTTTTCCGTCGGGCGAGGTGAAATCGCCGGGCTTTACCTTCCCGTCGAGGTCGACGCCGTAGCTGATCCTGCCTTCGATTTCCTGGACGGGGAATTTATCGGGACCGTCCTTCGGCCACCACACCTCGGCTTCGCGCGCAATCGTGGTGTCCGCCAGCCGGTATTTTTTGCCTTCGATCTGCGGATACATCGCCGCGAACTGCTCGCGGGCGCCGAAATCGTAAAGACCCTTCGGGCATTCGGCGTTGGTTTCCTTCCCCGCCGCATCCATCGCCTGGTAGATGCCGTAGGTGCGCGTGGTGAGCACGTAACCGATCGTGCGGCCGGATATTCCGGATTCGTTTGCAGCGAAAGCGGGTGCAGCGAACGCGGGACCGCCGCCGGCGCAGATCGTCGCGGCAACGCCGGCGATCGCTAATTTCAACGCCCCGCCCCGCGCGTTCGAGATTCCCTTTTTCACCTGCGTCTCCCTCATCTGCTGACTAGCGGCCGCCGCGCCCGGCATAACCGTCGCGCGTTTCAAAAATGTCGCGGTAGATGATCGCGGCATAGCCGTTGCGCCCGCCGTTGGCCTCGCCCCAGCCGTTCGCATTGATGTCGGTGGGTTTACGGTCGCCGTAACCCTTGTAACCGGCGAAGGTGTAGATGGGACGGCCGCGGAACGTGTAGACGTTCAGCGCTCCCACGGCGCCCGCGGCAACCTGCTTTCCGGTTTTCGGATCGATCGGCATCGTTCCCCAAACCTGGTTTCCGGTCTTCGTGCCCGTGGGCGCGATCAGATAAGGGAAGGCCTTGAGACAGAGATCGGGATCGCCGCCGCCGCACATTGCAAAGCGATAAAGTTGCGGCGAGTCCGGCGTGTCGCAGCTCAGCTGATCGGGCGCGTCGTCGGTACACACATACCGATAGATCGTCATGCCGTTTGAATCGCCGAGCCCCATGCCGACGATCGTCGGCTTCATCACGAAACCGGCGGGCGGTTTCGGCGTCATCTGGGTGTACACATTCCGCCAGCCCGGGATATCGCTGCCGCTCTGCGACCCCAATTTCGTGTCTTCGATGTAGCGGTAGACCGGACGTCCGCGGAACGCCCACTGCAACACGCCCGGCGAACGCTCGAACGGCGTCCACTCGCCGACCCGCGTCGCGGACGTTGCCGCGAGGATGGGTTCCCACTCGCTCAGGCACTCGTCTTTGCAATTGGACTTGTTGCGGCCGTCGCGGTCGTACGTGTAGACGGACAAGCCGCTGCGCAACGTCACCAGGCGCCCCGCCATCGTCGTATGCACCGCGAACTGGCCGGGCACGTTCGATTCAGCGCCGAGCGGGTTGCGCACCGCGCCGCCTTCACCGATGGAGCCCAGATCGGTCCCGCCCAACACATCGCCCGGGCGCTTGTCCAAAACGGACGTGTACAGACCGTAGCCGTCATAGGCCCATTGTTTCGTGCCGTCGGGGCGCGTGAGGACCGTCCACTTGCCCATCGGCTTCGCGTCGGCGGGCGCATGCACCACGGGCCATAGCGCGGTGCAGGCGGGCCGGGTGTCGGCCTCGGGCATCAGGAGCCCGCCGGGATAGGGGCTCTGCGTGCCGCTGCTTTCGCGCGCGGGTTCGCCGCCGCACGTCGGCTTGCCCCTGTCCTCGCCCGCGGTGCCGTTGCGCAAGGTCCGCTTCGGCCAGGTGTAGAGGGTCTTTCCTTGCCCGTCGGCATAGACCGGCCCCTCCAGTTCGTTGACGAGCACCTGGAAACCGGGCGGCATCGGCACGCGGGCAAAATCTTCTTTCGGCTCCGCCGCTTGGAGGGTCGACAGCCCGGCCATCGCCGTGAAACCGGCGATCGAGAGGAAGAGAATATTCAGGCGAGGTTGCATCGTCAGGTGTCTCTCTCGTGTTCGATCGAGGGTTAGGCGCCGCCGCCCCCTACTCCCAAGTACGCAGGTCCGCCGACGAACCCGACAGTTCGCTCCGGCGCCGGGCTCCGTTGCCGCACCGCACTTTTTGCGATGCAATAGAGCTCGTTTTTTCGGGAGCGGCCCGGCCGCCGGGGCCTTCTCCCGCCGTGCTATTTCTTCAACGGGATGAGGCCCGCATCCTCATAGGCTTGAGCGGCGCCCGCCGACGCGAGCACCTCGAGCACCTTCGCGGCATCCTGCGCGCGGCGGCCGGTTTTCACCGCCGCCGCCGTCACCACGATCCGCAGCTGATGTTCGTCGGGCAGCGGCACGATGTTCGTCAGGCCCGCGAGACGAAGCTCGCTGATTTGCTGACCGACGGCGGCGAGCTTGCCCTCAATGATGCGCGTGCCCATGAGCCCCGCGCCCGTCTGGCTCTTGGCCTTCATCACGTCGGTGAGGCCGAGCTTCTCAATGACGCCCGCGATATGGCGGCCGCTCTGCGCGGTCGAATAGCCGAAGGACGGCGTTTCCCTCAGGAACCTGGCGAGGTCTTGCGAGGACGCGAGTTGAGGCGCCTTCGCATCACGAGCCACCGCGATGCCCACCGTGGAGACCGCCACGTCATGCTGGCTGTCCACGCGCGTGCTCACGGCGTCGGGGGCGAGCGAGTTCTTGGAGGTGACCACGAGATCGCCCGCGTCGCCCTTTGTCAGCCGTTCGACAATGACGTCGGTGGTCGCGAATTCGAGCGCGATCGCGACACCCGCTTGCGCCTCGACGGCCGGCTTCAGGGTCGTGACCGCGGCTTGCGCATAGGCCGGGACCAAAACACGCAAGGGCGCATCGGCGGCAGATGCCGGGTTGACGGCCAGCAGGAGGACGAGAGCGCCGACGAATTTCGCGAATGTCATGGGCACGTCCTCATCGACGGCTTGGAAAGATAAACACAAATTTCAGCGAGGCCCGGGCCGCGACATGTGCGCCGCGGCCCGGCCCCTTACGCCTACTTCTGCAAGATCAGCTTCTGAACGCGCCAGTTGGACGTTTCGGCAACGTAGATCAGGTACTCGGACGGACAGGCGAGCTGATGGCCGCCGGAGAACGAACCGAGCTGGCGGCCCGAGCGCCCGATGACGCCGAGCACCTTGCCGTCCGTCGTGAGCTTGAAGATGCGTCCCGGCCAGGTCGACTCTCCGAGGAACAGGACCTTGTCATTGTCGGGCGGAATGCACAGTGAGTTGGGCGCGCCGACGCCCTGGTTGATGGCCTCGCCCTTCGGCGTATTGCCGTTCACGGACCGGCTGGTCGGATCGGGCGGCACCGTGACGGAGAACTTCCGCAGGAATTTTCCGTCCACGTCGAAAACCTGAACGCGCTGGTTTCCGCGGTCGCCGACATAAACGTTATCGTTCTTATCGATGGCAATGGCGTGCGGCGTGCGGAATTGACCGTCGCCGGTGCCGTGGTCGCCCCACATTTTCACGAAATCGCCGTTCTTGTCGAACTTGGCCACGCGCGCGTTGACGTAGCCGTCGGTGATGTAGGAGTTGCCTTTGGAATCCCAAGCGATGTCCGTCGGCAAGCGGAAGTTCCCCTCGACCGCCGGCAGATGTTCGCCCGGCTTCGCCCTGGGCCCCCCGCCGCCCTCGACTTCCGCCACGCCTTCCTGCCTGCGGCCGTACACCGTCATGACGCGGCCCGCCGGATTGAACTGGACGATCATGTTCGAGCCCTTGTCGATCGTCCAAATATTGTCGGCCTTGTCGATGCGCACGCTGTGCGCGGCCGCGAAACCGTAAAGGCCCTTGCCGATCTCGCGGATGAATTTGCCGTTTGCGTCGAACTCATACAGTTGAGCCGCCGCCTGCCCGAAGACGGGCCCCGCGATTTCAGGCGTCGAGCGCGTGAAGACGAAAACATTGCCCTTCGAGTTGGTCGCGACGCCGGCCACTTCGCCGAAGTTCTGGCCGTTGGGCAGATCCGGAAAATTCGGAACCGAGGTGAATTTGATTTGAGGCACGCTTTGTTGCGCCAGCGCCGGGCCGGCCAGGAACGCCAGAAGAAGCGCCGCGAGATGTTTTTTCACTTAAATCCTCCCCAATGGAAAACGATGACCGGATCTCACGCCCGGCAGGCCATCGCCGGCCGGGCGCGAGTCTCTCGTCGTCTTAGTAGGTAAAGCGCAGACCGGCGCGGAACACGGTGCCCATGATGTCGTAGATACCGGCCGCTCCCGTCGCCAGGTTGATGTAGTTGGCGACGGTCGGGATTTGCGCGGGGTCGCGGTTGAAGATGTTCTTCACGGTGAAGTACGCCGTCGAGCGCGCGGGCCCCAGATCGAACGCATAGGAGAAGTTGGTGTCGAGGTAGAAGGCGCCGGGCAAGCGGTTGTTGTTCACCGTCAGGTTGGCCGCCGTCGACGTCGGGCAACCCGTCGTGCACTCGATATACTCGGCGTTGAGAAGCCCCGAGCTGAGGGCGCGGCCGGTCACGGTGACCGTGATCGGATCGAGGTTATAGGTGGCCGAGGCGTTCAATCTCCAATTCGGCGGAGACCCGCCGCTGTTCACGCCGACCTGGTTGGTGGGCGGCGCAAGCTTATTGTCCTGGTAGTTGCGCAGATAGAAGGTTGCATTCCCGTGCAGCGTGACGCTGCCGTCGAAATCGGAAACCACGTCCGCAAGCTCGAAGCGATAGCTCGATTCGACGTCGATGCCCTTGAGGTCCTGCTCCGCGATATTGAAGTTCTGCCGTCTCACTTCGTTGATCACGCCGTTGACGCGCGTGATGTTGGGGCAGAACTCGGGCCGCTGGCCGTTGACGCAGTAATCGATGATGTTTTGGGAGCTGACGGTGCCGATGCCGCCCTTCAGTTTCACGTTCCAATAATCGACGGACGCGCTGAAGCCCTCGAGGAAGCTCGGCTGCAGCACCACGCCGACGCCCAGCGTGTCGGCCTTTTCCGGCTCGAGGTTCGGATTTCCCGATGCGAACTGGCGGACCGTCGGCGTGGAGTTCGTGACGGGATCGCGAAGCGTTCCCAGCGAGAAGGCCGAAGGTTGGAACAGTTCCTGGATGTTCGGCGCGCGGATGTCGCGAGACCGCGTCACGCGAAGCCGGATATCGGGAACCGGCGCGAACGTCGTTCCCAGCTTCCATGTGGTCACATAGCCGGCCAAGCTATAGTCGGTCGCACGGACGGCGGCGCTGACGTCCCAACTGTCGGCAAAGGAGGCGCCATTGACGATCGGGATAACGGTTTCGATCGCGCCTTCGGTCACGGACTGCTTGCCGTCGAGCACCGGCAGGTTGGCGACGTTGTGGCCGCTCACGACCGACGTCGCGTCGGGGGTGTTGAGCACGTCTTCGATGCGGTGCTCCGCGCTGAGCGCCAGGGACACGGGACCGGCCGGAAGAGAGAAAGGCTCGCCCGAAACCGAGGCGGAAAAGACGGCCTGTTGGACCTTGTTCCAGCTTTGAGAATCGATGCCGGTCATATAGGCGCGGCCGCCGGAGTTTTCGTTATTGACGCCGATCCCCATGGGATTCCACGGCGAGCACGGATGGCTCGGGTCAGTCAGCTTGATGCGGCAAACGATGGCCCCGGTCGTCGGGTGATAAACCGCGTCCGTCGCGAGACGGAAGTTCTCCAGCGTAAACGTGTTGTAGAAATGCAGCAGCGGGCGGCTGATCCCGTAGGATGCATAGGCGTTCCAGTTCCACTCCGAACTGAACGCATCGAATTTGCCGTCGAACCCCAAGGAGTTCTGGTTCGTGATGCGCAGATTGTCGGCATAGTGGTCGCCCATGTCGTAGTTCCAGCTGCCGACCTGGATCGTCGTGACGTTGGCGGCGATCATGGCCGCGCGCACCGTCGCCGGAAGGTACGCGTTGTCGACCCTGACGGCCGGCCCTGTCGCGTTGAGAGTCTGCGGCGGGCTGACGACGCCTTGCTCGCGTGAACTGGTCCACGACGACTGAAGGTGGAAATTCACGTTGTCGGTAAGGTCGTACGCCAGGCGCGCGAAGACGTTCTGGCGATGGGCCTCGAACGCCATCTGGTAGTGCTGCCGGTAGTCCGTGGCCTGCCAATCGCCGCCTTGCGTGTTCGACGCCGTGGTGAGCGGGCCATAGTTGAATTGGTAGGGGACGCCGTTCTGCCCGAAGGCAATGCCTTTCAGCGGACCGGAGACGACCATGCCGCCCCAGGTCCCGCCGGTAAACCCGACGTTATCCAGGACGAGCTGGTTTGGCTGCCCGTTGGTCGCGGTGTAACTCGGGTTCAACATCATCACGCGGCCGATGCGGTTCCATTTACGCCCGCCGTCGCCGTCGGTCCCGCCGTTGTACGACTCTTCGCCGGACAGCAGAACGTGACCGCGGCCGTTGGCGAACGGGAAACCGGCGGACAATTTGACCGAGAAGTTCTTGGCGTCGCCGTAAACGGTCATACCGGCGCTGATATCGCCTTTGACGCCGGTGAAATTCTTATCGAGAACGAAGTTCACGACACCCGCGACGGCGTCCGAACCGTACACGGCCGACGCGCCGCCGGTGACGATGTCGACACGCGTGACCAGCTGCTGCGGATAGGAGCTGATATCCACGTTCTGGCCGGACGCCGACGATCCGACGGTGCGTTGGCCGTCGAGGAGAATCAGCGTTCTTTCCGCGCCGAGACTGCGGAGGTTCGCGTTGCTTTGACCGCTGGTGGACGACGACAGGCCGGCGGACGTCGTTGCGCTTACGCCGGACCCGGAGAAGGCGGGCATTTCCGCAATCAGCACGGCAAGGTTGGGATCGGGCCTGTTCGCCAACTGCTCGGCCCCGATGACGGCAAGAGGCGTCGGCGCCTCATAGCCCTCGCGCACGATGCGCGAACCCGTCACGACCACCTCCTCGAGAGGCCCCACCGGCTGCACGGACGCCGCCTGGCTGGAGCTGGACGATTGCGGCGGCACCGCGGCGCCCTCGGCCGCGATTTTCGTGAAGGTGGAGACTTCAGAGGTTCTCTGCGGTCCCGCGACGACGTAGACGCCCTTGCCGTTCGTCCTGACCGTCAGGCCCGTACCGGCGACGAGCGCATTCAACGCTTCTTCCGCGGTCAGCCGTCCCGCGACACCCGCGGTGCGCAGGTTGGCTACTTCCTTCTCGGAAAAGGCGAGAGAGATCCCCGTTCTGCTCTCCACCTCGCGCAGCCCCGCGGTGAGCGTGGTCGCGCCGATCTGCATGTCATAACGCTGGTTCGGTTCGGCGGCCCAGGACGTATTCCCGTAAATCGCCGGCGTGAGCGCGAGCGTGGACATCAAAACAGTCCGCAGACACTTGCGCTTCAGTCCGCTGAACATTCCCCCCGTCGCCACAACAGACGTCGTCGTTTTCGAACGCAACATAGCTTCCCCCCAAAGGATGTTGTTCTCTCGCGATAGTTTGCGAGCCCACGAAAAAAAGTATCGGTTTGCCTCCCAGCAAAGCCCTATACGCAAGTGCCTTCGGCAACCCGACAGGCGCAGGTTCGAAAAAGATCGCATGCATGTGCCGCACATTTAGATGCAGTGCGAAACGCGAAGGGCCTACCCAGTCGCGCTTTTATCTAGTTAAATCTTCCGAACGTTCCGGCGCACCGCCGGCGGGGGAGAGCGTTCTAGCGTGGGGATGGATGATAGCAACGCTTTAGGACCGCGGCTGCGCTTGGAAGAAGTCATCCTTCTGTATGAGCACGAGTTGCGAAGGTTCTTGACGAAACACCTGCGGAACAGCGCGGATATCGACGACTGCCTTCAAGAGACTTTTCTTAAAATATGGACCAGCGCCCAGCGGCATGAGCTGCGGGACGATATCCGGGGATATGTATTCACCGTGGCTTTGAATGTGATCCGGGACAAACGGCGCCGCGACCAGGCGAGACGCAGGGATTTACATACGGAGATGTCGGATTCCATCGAGAGCGTGCGTACTGTAGGGGTGGAGGACCAGCTTTACTGGACGGAAGCTCTGAGATTGATGGAATCGGAACTGCAGGCCCTGCGGCCTTCGACGCGAAACATCTTTTTGAAGTACCACTTGGAGCACAAGACCTACGCCGACATTGCAAACGAGCTGGGGATCTCGGTTCGCACGGTCGAGCGGGAAATCGCGCGGGCAATGCAGCATATGACCGCGGTCTTGGGAAATTCACTTTTTGTAAACGATCGATGAGCATGACCGACGATACTCCCTCCACGGCGCCAGAATGGGTCGCACGCATGAATGCGGGGCCATTGTCGCCAGAATTGCGCGCCGCATTGGAGGCGTGGCTGGCCAGCGACCCGCGCAATCAGGCCGACTTCACCTTGGCGCGCCTCACCTGGACGGTGGCCCAGAAGCTCAACACCAGCGAAGTCGCGCACAACGAGCTCCGTGCGTTGAACGCCGCCCCGGCCGTGCAAGGCTGGGACTGGCGCCGGTCGATCGCCGCGACTTTCGGCGCGAGTCCGCGCAGATGGGCGCCGGCCTTCGCGGCCGTCCTGCTGATCGTCGCCGGGACGGTTTGGCTGGCGAATCCGCCGCCATCCCCGGACGGCCTGGCCCTGCTCGACAACGGCCGCAGCGCGTCGACGGTCGTGGGCGAGATCTCGAACTATGCGCTTCCGGACGGCTCGAAGGTGACCATCAACGCGCAGTCCGGCGTGCGCGTGGCGTTCACGCGCGCGCAACGCAAAATCATCCTCGAAAGCGGCGAGGCGTTCTTCGAGGTCCAGCACGACGACACACCCTTTGTGGTGGTCGCGGGATTGCGCTCGGTCGTCGTCACCGGCACGAAGTTCGACGTCAAGCTGGATTCCTACCGGAGCGGCCTGCAGGTCGCCGTCGTCGAAGGTCATGTGAATGTCGGCCATCAGGAAACCGAAGCGAAGGACGCCGCCAAATTACAGGCGAACGACGTCTTCCGGTTCTTGGACAATGCCCCGCCCGAGCGCCTGGCCGTTGCCGCGAACCTGGTTTCGGCCTGGCAGACGCGCCGGTTATATTTCGAGGGCACAACCGTCGGCGACGTCCTGTTCTCGGTCAACCGCTTCGCGCAAAAGCCGCTGCGGCTGGGCGACCCGCAACTCGCGGAATTGCCGCTGAGCGGCAGCTTTTCCGCCGGCGACACCGATGCGGTGCTGTTTTCCCTACAGTCGCTGTACCGGATCGAAGCCAAAGACAGCGGCGACGCCTTGATCCTGAACACGGCGAAGTGAGCGCGCGCGCGTCGATCCCTATCCGGCGGCGCGCGTGAAGATCAGGCTATGGACACGCGGGCGAATGAAGCGGATCCCCCGCGCCGTCCCGGCGGAATCGCGCACGATCGCCATCAAGCCGTCCGCGTCCCGGTAAACGTCGCGGGAAAGCGGCGTGAGCGCCGCCGCCGCGCTGGGACGATTGACCGGCGCGAGGATCAGGCGCCCCTCCTTTACCGAGAGAACGAGTTCACCGTTCGCTTCCGCGCTCGTGTAGCGGCCGGCGAGCGCCTCAAGCTCGGGCAACCGCGGCGCATACGGATTGATTTTGCGGAAGGTCGTGACTTCACCGTCGGCGGTGCGGCTTTCCAGGGCGCCGTCCGTGAAGATCATTTCCGCGCCGCCGTTGCGATAGCGGCGCGCGTCCAAACGGACGAGGTCCACCTCACGCGTGTTTTCCGCGAATTTCAACGCCCCGCCGGCGGCGATCACGCGCGCGCTGCGGCCCGTACGCTCGTCGATATACAGCCCCTGGGCCTGTAATACCTCCGCGCTTGGGGCCGCGCCCGCGCGCGCCGCGGGTACGGGCGCCGCGGCCGGCAGGAGCGGCGCGGCCGCCTCGCGGCCCACCCGCGCGGCATTGATCGCTTCGCCATTGCAGAGCACCGCGACGCTCACCCCTTGAGACGGATAACGGGCGAGCCACGCGCGGTAAGCCGCCGTGCCGCCGCCGTGGGAGATCTCGGCCACGCCGTTGTAGACGCCGTGCTGGAGACCGCGCGCGTAGGCGATCTTGCGCCCGTTCGTGAGCGCCGCCCGCTCTTCCAAATGCCCGGTGACGAATTCTCCGAGCTTCCGGCCCGTCAGCGCCGCGTTCCACTTGAGAAGATCGCCCGCCGTTGTCAGCAGGCCGCCATGCCCATATGTGTCTTCGAACGGCATTTCCTGCGTATAACCTTCAGCGGTCTTCTCGCGATAGGCGACGGCGCGGTCGGGCACGACGCGGCGGAAATCGTCGCGCCACGTCGTTTTGCTCATCCCCAGCGGGATGAACATGCGCTCGCGCGTGAAGGCGGGAAGCGATTTGCCGCTCACGCGCTCGACGATGAAGGCGGCGAGGTTGAAGCCCGTATTGTTGTAGGAATAAGCTTCGCCGGGTTTGAAGTTCAGCGCGCGCTGACGGCCGGCGATTTCAAGGACTTCCTGGTTGGTGCGGAATACGTAGGAGCGCGGCCAACCGGCGAGGCCGGAGACTTCGCCCCAGTCGCGCAGGCCGCTGGTGTGACTGAGAAGATGCTCGATCGTAATGGGCGTGCCGTAGTCCGGCATCTCGGGGATATACTTGCGAATATCGTCGGTGAGGGCGAGTTTGCCCTCCTCGACCAGCATCAGGATCGCCGCCGCGGTAAATTGCTTCGCGATCGATCCCGCTTCCATGACGGTCTCGGGCGTAATCGGCACCGCATGTTCGAGGTCGGCCAAGCCGTAAGCCCCAAACGCCGGCGGTTGCCCGTGGCGCGCGACGCCGACCGCGCAGCCGGGCGCTTGCGGGTCCTCTCCCTTGAAAGCCACCGCGACGTCGGCCGCGTGCGCGCGCAGCGGCGCAATGGCGAGCGTGCATAACAATACCCAGCGCGGTACGTAGCGCATGAAGTCCCTCCCCGAACTCAGCCCTTGCTCATCCTGGTACGCAAGCCGCCCGAGCGACCCGACAGCCGGCGTCAGGGGTGGCGTCCGCGGGGATGAAGCCGTGAGAAAAGGGAGAAAACAGAAATCGACCCCTCCCTTACCCTCCCCTTTCAGGGGAGGGAAAAAGGCGTCTCTGATTCATTTATTCCTCCCCCTGGAAGGGGGAGGTTAGGAGGGGGTCGTTTGTTTGCGGGAATAAAGGAAGGACGTGCGCTAGTTGATCTGGCTGAGGGGTTTGCCGCCGATCATGTCCTTGTAGTCGATCATGAAGGACTTGAACTGTTCGGCCTGCTCGATCTGCTGGCGAACGGCGGCGACATCCATCACGCCGCGCTCGCGCGGCGTGGTGATGAGCGCGAAGGCGTCGCGGTAGGGCGTATCGCTCATGGGCCCCGTATAGCGCTGGCGCACGCGCACCAGCGTGCGTTCATCGCCCGCCAGCGTCAGCGCCGTCGCCCAATCCAGGACGACGCGCGCGTTCTGGGCGCTGAGCGTGGTGCCTTCCGGCTCCGGAGCCAGCTCGGACAAGGCCGCGGCCGCATTCGCCCACTGCTGGGCCCGCCAGTAGATCTCGGCGCGAAGCTGCTTGGTCTCGGGGGTCGTGTCGGTGCCGAGCAGAAGAACGGCCTCGTCGACCTTGTTGAGATCTGTGAGCGCACGCGCCTCGAGGCGGCGGCGCTGGGCGTTCAGTTCGCGGCCCGCTTCGGGCGTGGCGGTGTCGCTGAGCACGTCGAGCGCCTTCTGGGGCTGCTCGTCCATGAGGTAGATCAGCGCCAGCCGTGAACCGATACGGGCGCGTTCGAGGCCGGTGACGCGGAACTGCACCTGACGCTCCAGGAGGAGCGCGGCCTGCTGCAGAAGGTCGACGGACACGAGGCGGTCCGCGAGCTTGCGGATCATCTCGTCCCCCTTCTCGCCCGGCGGCACGAGCGAGCGGAACTCCTCGAAAAGGCCGATGGCCGTGACGGGCGAAAGTTTATCCGCCTCGCCGTCGAGATAGAGTTTCTCGAAGATGCCGGTCATCTTGTTGGCGGCCTCGTTCACGCGCTCGTCGCCCGAGAAATAGGACGTGGTGATCTTGAGCGTGCGCAGCGCCGTGCCGTAGTCCTTCTCCTCGCCGTAGAGATCGGCGAGGCGCAGGAGCATTTCCAGCTCGGTGTGATCGCCCCGCCAGCGGTAGCGCAACTGTTCAAGCCCCTCGATCAACTGCGCGGTGGTGACGGTGCCGAGCTTGTGTTCGAGTTCGAGCCGGTCGCGCGTGGCCAGCACGCTGTACATCAGGGACGGGCTCTGTTCGGCCTTGCGGAACTGCTGCAGCGCGACCTGGAGTTCGCCGATCTTCTCGTTCAGCTTGCCGTCCATATAGTCGATGGCGGCGAGTTCGTTCACGGACGGCGTCTCCTTGCGGATCATGTCGAGGAAGCCCTGCGCGCCGAAATCGTCGCCGGCGGCAATCGTGGCCTCGACGCCCATGAGCGCCAGCGGGATCTTCACCCGGCGCGGATAGGCGCGGATCAGCGTCCCCGTCTGGATCATGGTTTCGGCCTGGGCCTTCGGATCGCTGACCTGCGAGCGCGCTGCGGCCAGCCAGAAGTGGGCGTCTTCTTCATTGGCCAGCGTGAAGTGGTTGAAGTCCTCGGCCGCCTCCTGATAGCGGCGCATCATGAACAGCGCCGCTCCGCGCAGGGCGCGGAACTGGGCGGTGTTCTCCATGTCCTGGTCGTTGGCGACCATCACGCGCAGGATGCCGAGCGCTTCCGGATAGAAGCCGTTCACGAATTCAAAGCGGGCGAGGCGCAACCGCGCCTGCTGGCGGGTATCGGGGCGCTCGTCGCCGAGGGCATATTGAAGGGCCTGCTTGTTGCGCACGTAGTCGTCGGCGCGGCCGATCTGCCAGTCGGCGATATTGAGCAGCCGCTGCATGTCTTCGTCGCCGCCCAAGGCCCCCGCGACCTGTATACCGTCGCGCGAAAGCGCCATGCCGCCGTCGACGTCGATGTCGATGCCCAGCCGGGAAGCCTGCGCACGCACGCCGTCGCTCTTGGGAACCACGACCACGCCCTGCGCGGTCGCGGGCAGATCGACTTCGGTGAAGCTGCGCTCCGGATAGACCCCGTAGCTGAGCGGAATCACGGGCACGATGAGCAGATAGTCGCCCACTTCCGGGTCTTCGACGGCGACCGTCCGGCCGGCCTCGGTGATGGGCAGGAAGAGATTCGGTTGTGGACGCTCGAGCTGCGCGTTGACCTCGATCGCCTGGGTCGGGCGCAGCGGCAGGGCGCGGAAGTCGAGCACCCAGTCGAGGCCGTCGCGGCGCGTCGTCGGGTTGATGTCCGGACGCGTGACCATGCGCAAGATGGTGTTGTTGCGGTACGGCAGCTGCTCGACGAACGTGATGTAGGGCGCGCCTTCCTTGGCGAGCTTGGCGACGTCGACCTGCTGATAACGGTCGAACACGACCCACAGGAATTCGGCGCGGCGGAAGACGGCGGCGGCGGACGGTTCCGTCCAGGGAATGGTGAGGCTGACTTCGGCGGGCCGCGAGGTCAGCGGATCGGCGCGGCCGTTTTGAGCCGCGCGCGTGACGCGGTTGCCCGACGCGTCGACTTCGGTCTTGGCGTTGATCTGGCCTTTGAGCGCGGCGGCGGCGTCCTGCGAGCCCTGCAGCGGACGCGGCGCCGCGGGCGGCGCCGGCTTGGCGGCGGCGACCTGCGGTTCGGGTTTCGCCGGCGCGGGTTTGGCAGCGGGTGGTTTCGCGGCTTCGGCGGGCGGGGCGGGCGCCGCGCCGGCCGGGCGCGTGACGGCCGCCTGCTGCTGCGGCGCCGGCGCGTTGGTGAGATCGACGGCGATGGTATTGCCGGTCGCCAGATCGTTCACGCCGAGCGCGGACCCATGCGGGATGATGAGCGTGGTCTGGCCGTTGTCGTAGGAGACACGCGCGCCTTTATTCGCCGCCGGCAGGCGCTGATTGAGGCCGGCGAGATTGAGCGTGCCTGTGCCCTGGAAGACGATGGCGACGGTCTCGCCGCGGCGCTCGATACGATAGCCCGGACGCGTCTGCGGCCAATCGAACGCCACACGGAAGAACGCCGGATGCTGGCCCGTGCGCACGGCGACGGCGCGCGCGCCGGCCGGCGCATTTGGATTGGCGGGGGGATTGGCCGACGCATTGGTCGGGGTAGCCGGTTTCGCGGCGGCGGTCTGCGCGGGCGGCCCAATGAGATCGACCACCACCGCGGAGCCGACGGTAAAGGTCCGCATGGTGACATTGGGGCGCAGCGGGAAAGCGATGGTGCGCTGGTCGGGGCTGACGCGCGGCGGGCCGGAGATATAGGCGCCGAGGGCTTGCGCGATCGCCGCGGGGGTCATGGTGACGCTGCGTTCGAACTGGACGACGAGATCCCCGCCCAGCACGTCGGCGGAGTAGCGCACCGGCCGGTCCCATTCAAAGGCGACACGCCCGTAACCGTCGCGCGCGGCGAAGCGCACGGCGTCGGCGAAGGCGGACGCGCTGCAAAGGACCGCGATCGCGAGGGCGAGTGAAAGACGTTTCATCATGATCCGGGTTGCTCCGGCATGACGAGAATCTGGATCTGCTCGACGTTGCCGGCGGGCGCCTTGCGGCCCAGCACGGTGATTTCCTTGTCGTAGCCGGCGGCGGCGAACGCATCGGCGACGGTATTGGCGCGCGTGATCGCGAGATGCCATGCGTCTGCGTCGTCGGCGGCGGCGGCGGGAGCGCCGGCGTCCGCGCGCGCGGGCTGCGCCTGCGGCGCCGCGGCCGCCTGGCCGACGATGGCAATACGGTTATGCAGGTTGCTCAACACACCGCCCAAGTCAAAAACGCGCCGGCGCGCAGCGTCGGAAAAACCGCTGGATCCCGCATCGAACAAACCCTCGCCGGCGCCCGAGGCCGGCCAGGACAAGATAAGATATTGCGGGGTCGCGCGGAACTGGACATCGGCGAGGCTGGCCTGTTTTGCGAAGGCGGGCCGCAGAACCGCTTCCAGGTAGCTGAGGTTGTCCCCGGGCACCGCCGCCACTTCCGGAAGACGGGGCGCGTCGTCGTCGGGCAGGCCGCCCGCGAAGGCTTCGCCATATGACCGGGCAACGGGAATGAAGCGCACCATGTCGATCTTGGCCATGGAGAACAAGAGGACAAAGAACGTGAGCAGGATCGTCATCAAGTCGACGATGGTGATGAGCCATGGGCGCGCGGGGCCGGGATTGCGCTCGACCTTCGGGGCGTTGACGCGCTTGCCGAGGATGGGCAGATCCTGGATGTGCTCCGCGAGCGGGCGGAAGCTCGCGTGATGCGACATGTGATTGAGCGCGTTCACTTAACTGCCCCCGCGAGCCTGACGACAACGTCGTCGCCGTCGTCGAGCAAAAGGAAGCTGAAGCGCAGCAGCGCCTCGCCGCTCGTCTGTCCGCCGACCGGTTTCAGGATGCCGACCGAGAGCGACGCCGGGGCGAGGCCGTGCGCCATGAGGCGTTCGGCGAGCAGCGCGACATTGGTTTCAGGATGCGAGGCGCGCAGCGCGAGTTCGGCGCGATAACCGCGCACGCCGCTGTCGATCACGCCGGCGATGCCGGCGAGGATGGCGTCGCCTTCCGCGACATGTTGCGGATCGGCGAACAGCGCGAACGGCACTTCGATATCGACGCGGTCGTTGCCGATGTTCCAGACGGTGCGCGTGCCCCATGTGTCCTCGGCCGCGATCACGGGCGCGAACACCTGGGCGACGGACGCCCGCAGGAGATCGACGGCGCGGCGGCGTTCTTCCTCGAGCATGCGCGCTTGGGACATCGAATCCGCGGCGGCGGTTGAACTCGCCGGTTGCGCGGCGGAGGCGGGCGCCGGCGCGACCACGGTCGCGCGCGTCTGGCCGGCCAGCGAGGTCATGACGGCGAAGAACGCCATGAGCAGGAAGTTGAGGGCGAGCAAGGTAATCAGGACGCGGTCGCGATTGGCTTCGCCGCGCGCGGCCTCGCTGAGCATCTCCGGCGCATCCGGATATGCTTCGTAGAGAGTTTCCCGCGCTGTTGGATAGGCGCCGCTCAAACTTCAGAACCCCGCTTGGCCGGAGACACACCTCCGGCCGGAATACACATGTGTTTTCAGGAGCCTATGGGCGAATAGTGAATGCGGGGTTAAACCGGGAAAAAATTGCCTAGATCATTGCCGGGATCACGGGGACCGCGGCGGCGCGGCCGGTCCGGTTGTCATCTTCCCCATGCTGCATGCGGCCTGCTGCAAACACGAAATTATGTTTTTGATACAGGCACTTAACGTGCAGCATGGGCCTGCTGCACTCATGCTGCAGACTGCTGCAGGGGCGCGGCTTCGCCGGCCGCGCAGACGCGCCAGCGCGCGGTCCTGGTTTTCGCGTCCGCCGGCTTTATCGATTCCGCCATGCCCAGCAGTTCGAGCTGGCGCATGGCCTGCAAGGCGACCGCGGCCGAGCGCAGGTTCGCCGGACCGAGACAGTAGACGTCGCGCAGGGAGATTTCCTGTCCGGCATATTTCCGTTCCAGCCAGGCTTGCAGCGCGGCCAAGGGATCCGCCGCCATGGGCACGGGGGCGCGCACGCTCAAGAGCCGCACCGCTTCCTCGGCGTAGAAGCGCGCGAGCGCGATTCCGCGTTCGAGCATCGGCGGCGTGACCGCGCCGAGATCGGCATCATCGAGAAGCGCGAGGACGGTTGCGAGACGCGCCGCATGTTCGGCGAGATGCCCCGCGAGCGCGCGAATGGGCGCAAACGGGCCGCCTTGCGCCAGCGCCGCTTCGGCTTCGTGCGCGAAAGCCAGCCACAGCGCGCGCGCCTGTTCGTCCAGGGCGACGATCCGCGTCTCGCAGGTGGGCGCGCGCGCATAGAGATCGGTGAGACGGGCATGAAGCGCCTGGAGTTCCGGCGGAGAGGCGCCGTCGCTTTCGGTGAAGACACGCGCACCGATGCGCGAGGCCGGCTGCGCGGCCAGCAGACGGCCGAGAAGGCCCGACTCCGCGACGTCCGGCGCGCGCAAGAGCGCCAGCCCATCGCCCGCCGTCGTGACAAGATGGGCGGAAAGACGCGGCATGAACGCCTCACTTTCGATGCCGGGACGCACGACGCCGTCCCAGAGCGCGCTGAGACTGTCGGCTTCGACGCGGCGCGCACACGAAGGCGTCAACAGGTCGGCCGCGAGGTGCGCGAACAGACCGCCGCGGGTGCGCAGGCTCGCGTACCGGTTGGTGCGCTCGGGGGCGCCCGAGGCGCCGTGCCGGCGGAAGACATGATCGTATTTGGGCGCCTCGTTCAAAAAGCGCTTGTGCCAGAAGCGCACCGGCCCGACACACAGATCTTCCGCCGCGCTCCGCCCCTCGCCGCTGCCGGCGATGGTGACAAAGTAAGCCGAGATCGGCTGTGTGCAGCCGGTGGGAAGACGGAGGCTGACGAGCCGCTGCGCCGCCATGGCCGCGAGGGTGAGCAGATGATGCGCGGCGAGTCCGGGCGCGGCCTGGGTGCGCGCGGCGACGGCCGCGATGGCGGCTTCGAGGTGAGGACCGCAGGCCGAGACCGGGAATGGGACGGCGGCCGCGTGAGGCGGACGCCCCGCAGGCGAAGGCATGGGAGGCGAAGGCATGGGGGGCGGAACAGGCGCGAGCGGAAGCGGCATCGGCATCCTCCTTGGCAATATAACAGGGACATAATAACTGTTATAGAGACTTTTGTCAAGTTTTTAGGAACGCGTCCAGGATCATGCCGTGCGTGATAAAATACATATATTTTT
>JADZAK010000022.1 GCA_020852595.1 Rhodospirillaceae bacterium | reverse complement strand
CCCGCTTCGTTTTCAAGGAAAGCCGCCCAACGCGCTTTCCATCTTAGGAATGCGTCATGAAACTGGTTCTGTCTTTTGCCGCCCTGCTGAGCCTCGGCGCCGCCAATGTCGCCGTCGCCGCGACGGACTATACGCTGGTTTGCAACTCTCCGAAGCTGCTGGCCAGTGACCGTCACGAGTGCCGCGTGCAGATGACCGCCGCCCTGGAAGACCAAGCCAAGCAGGCCGAGATCAATCGCGTTTATACCGCGAAGATCGCCAGCCTCCTGGACAAGCGCGCCGGCGCCACCCCGGCGATCGCCGCCGCCAGCGCCGTCGTTCCGTCGGCCCAATAATCCAAACCGCATTCTTATGACCCCGGGAAAGTATCTTCGGGTTATAAGAGGCGATGGATCCTCGCCTCAGTCTCGCTCTTAAATACTACGATCAAGGCCTGCCGGATGCCGCCTGGCATACGGTGCATGATCTCGCGCGCGCCGCCGATCCGCCGCGCGAGGCTTTGCACCTGGCCGCGGTGCTCTGTCTCGAGATCGGCCATCACGGCGAGGCGCTGACCTTCGCCGACCGTCTGATCGCGGGAAACGCCGCCGACGCCGATGCGCAGGTTCTGCGGGGCCAGGCGTTGCGCGAGTTGGGGCGTTTTGACGAGGCGCTGGCGGCTCTCACGCACGCCGGGACCCTGCGCACGCCCGACGCCGCGCTTCATTTCAATCTCGGCCTTTTGCACCACCGCGCCGGACGGATCAAAGAGTCCGAAACGGCGTACCGCGCGTCCCTGGCCTTGCATCCCGATCAAGCGGGCGCGTGGAACAATCTCGGCCTTCTCTACGACGATGCCGGACAACCCGGCGCGGCGTGTGAGGCGTTCGCGACGTCCATCGCGCTCGCGCCCGGGGTTTCGGCGACGCACAATAATCTCGGCGCGGCGCTCGCGGGGCAGGGACGTTACATTGCCGCCGCCGCCGCGCATGCCAAAGCGCTCGAGATCGACCCGCACAACATCGCCGCGCGCATCAATCTCGGGGTCGCCCAGCTTGAACAGGGCGCCGTCGACGACGCGCGCCGCACCTTTGACGCCGCGCTCGCCCAAGGGCCGCTCAACCGTCATGCGGCCGACAATCGCCTTTACCTCGATATCTATGTCGAAACCGACCCGGCGAAGATTTGTGCGCATCACCGCGCCTGGGGTCACGAGCTGCATCTCCCGGTTCCCCCGGCGCCCCATGCCGCCCGCAAACCGCTCAAGCTGGGGTACATGTCCGCCGATTTCCGGCGCCATTCGGTCAGTTTCTTCGTCGAAGAACTGCTGCGTCACCACGATCCGCGCGAGGTCGAGGTCCATGCCTATTCGGACGTCGTTCAGCCCGACGACGTCACGGCAAGGCTGAGGAAAATGACGCCGCACTGGCACGACGTCGCGGCCTGGGATGACGAACGCCTGCGCGCCGCGATCCGCGAGACCGGCATCGACGTGCTGGTGGACCTCGCGGGCCACACCAATGGAAACCGGCTGTCGGTCTTCGCCAAGCGCGCGGCGCCCGTGCAGGTCAGCGCGCTGGGATATCCGGCCACCACGGGTGTTTCGGCGATGGACTACCGGCTTTGCGACGCGGTCACGGATCCGCCGGGCAGTGAAATTTACACGACAGAGGAGCTCATGCGCCTGCATGCGCTGCACTGTTTCACGCCGCCCGAAAACGCGCCCGCCGTTTCGCCGTTGCCCCTGCGCGCGCGCGGGTACGTGACGTTCGGCTCGTTCAACAAGCTCGCCAAGATCGGCGATCGCACGGTGCGCCTCTGGGCCGGCATCCTGAACGCGGTTCCCGGCGCGCGCCTTGTATTGAAGACCAAGCCGCTCGTGGAAGAGGACACATGCGCCGCGCTGCGGCGCCGCTTCGCCGCGCATGGGATCGATGCGGCGCGCCTCGATCTTCGCGGCTGGGAGCCCGGCGACCAGGGGCATCTCGCCGCCTACGGCGAGATCGACATCGCGCTCGACACCTTTCCCTACAACGGCACGACAACCACCTGCGAGGCGTTGTGGATGGGCGTGCCTGTCGTCTCGCTCGCGGGCAGGGGCCATGCGGCGCGCGTCGGCGCCAGCCTCCTGACAAGCGTGGGCTTGAGGGCCTGGTGCGCGTCGAAGGAAGACGAAATCCAGGCAATCGTCGATACCGCGATCTCCGATCCCCAGACCCTCGCCGGTCTGCGCGCCGTGCTTCGCGAACAGATGCGCGCGTCGCGCCTTTGCGACGGCCTCACCTATACCCGCGACCTTGAGAGCGCCTACCGCGCCATGGTCGAATAAGCTAAACTCGTTCCACGACGGCCGTCACGGCCTTCGCGGGGGGATGTCCATGCTGGTAGGGCCGCGCCGCGCCTTGGCGCCTGTTGTAGACGGGCGCGCCCGATGATGTTGTCCGCGCTCGGCTTCCTGATGGTCGCGGCGTTCATGATCCTGATCATGACGAAGCGCATGGCGCCCATTGTCGCGCTCATCGTCGTTCCCATCGCCTTCGGTCTTCTCGCGGGCTTCGGCGGCCAGCTCGGTCCGATGATGCTCGACGGCCTCACACGCATGGTGTCCACCGGCGTGATGCTGATGTTCGCGATCCTGTATTTCGGCATCGTGACGGATGCGGGCCTGTTCGATCCCATCGTGCGGACGCTGCTGAAAATCGTCGGCAACGATCCGGTGAAGGTCGTGGTCGGATCCGCCGTGCTCGCCGCGCTGGTCTCGCTCGACGGTGACGGGTCCACGACGTACATGATCACCGCGGCCGCCTTTATGCCCCTCTATCGGCGCATCGGCCTCAACCCGATGATCATGGCCTGCCTGCTGCTGAACGCCAGCGGCATCATGAACATTATTCCCTGGGGCGGACCCACCGCGCGCGCCGCCACCGCGGTGCAGATCGACTCCTCGGGCGTCTTCATCCCGCTCGTTCCGGCCATGGCCGTGGGACTTGGCTGGCTGGTCCTGCTCGCGGTCTATCTGGGACGCCGGGAGCGCAAGCGGCTCGGTGCGCTGTCGCTGCCGGGCGAGGCGCACCCCATGCTTGAGGGGGCGGCTTTCAGCGTCTCCACCGATCCCACCATGTGCCGCCCGCGCCTGGTGTATGTGAATGCCGCGCTGACTCTCCTGCTCATGGTGCTCCTGGTCATGGCTGTGCTGCCGCTGCCCGTACTGTTCATGTGCGGCTTCGCGCTCGCCGCCACGCTGAACTATCCCCAGCCCGCGGTCCTGAAGGTCAGGATCGCGCAGCACGCGCCCAATGTGCTCGCGGTCGTCTCCCTGATTTTCGCGGCCGGGATTTTCACCGGCATACTTTCGGGGACCGGCATGGTCGAGGCGATGTCCAAGAGCCTGCTCGCCGTGATCCCGCCGTCCCTTGGGCCTTATCTCGCGCCCATCGCGGGCATCATCAGCATCCCGATGACATTTTTCATCTCGAACGACGCGTTCTATTTCGGGATGTTGCCGGTCCTGGCCGAGGCCGCCGCGCACTACGGCCTGTCGGCGCAGCAAATGGCCAGCGCCGCGCTCATCGGCCAGCCGGTCCATCTCCTCAGCCCGCTCGTGCCCTCGACCTGGCTCCTGGCCGGTCTCGCGGGCGTGGACTTCGGCGAGTATCAGAAGTTCACCCTGAAATGGGCAACGGCGACCAGCATTGTCCTGCTGATCGCCGGCCTCCTGTTCGGCGCCTTCCCGTTGAGAGCCGGCTAGAATAGGAGCGAAATTTATCGGATATGAATTTCGCCGTCGCGGGACCCGCGCGGGTTACCGCAGGTAATTCAGCAGCGTCAGCTCCTGCATCTTCGCGAGCGAAGCGTAGGAGATCTGCAGCACCTGGCTGTCCGTCTGGAGGCGCACGGCGACTTCGGTCGTGTCCGCCTTTTCCAGCTCGTTCTGGCGCCCTTCGAGGAAGGCGAGGAACGAGGTCTGCACGCCTTTTGCGTCTTCCAGGGCGCGCTGGTTGATGCCGATGCGGTCCTGCACGGCTTGCAGGTCGCTCTTTTCTTCCGTCGGCTGCAACGGCGAATGTTCAATGGCGTCATTGATGATGGCGAGGGCCTGCTGCACCCGGTCCGGGTTGTTGATCAGGTCGCCCTGCGCGATGATGCCGAGCGCGCGGGTGAGTTTCTCGAAGGCCGGATCGAGGCCGGTCACGTCCAAGGAAAGCGATTGCGTGTCGCTGATGCGCTGTACCGTGGACAGGCTGGTGCCGGTCAGGAAGGCGCGGGAATTGAGATTGATGGTCTCCGGCACGCCCGAAACGGGCACTTGGTTGTCCAGGACGATCATATCGCCGCTGACGACCTGGCCGGCGTTGGGATCGTAACCCGCCGCCGCCAGTTCCGCGTTCGTCGGCCAACGCACGGTGTAGGCGCCGTTGTTGCCGTTGGTGGAGCCCGAAAGCGCCATCGCGGTGCCGTTGGGAATGGTGAGGCCCATCTCCACCGAGCCCGAGGTTTCGGAGCCCGCGGTCACGTTCTGGTCGAGGGTGAGGGTCATGCCGTCGGGCGACACCCCGGTGATGGTGTAGACGCCGTTGTTCGACAAAGTCGAACCGTCGAGGATGAACGTCTGGCCGACCTGAAGGGCGCGGAAAGAACCCGGCGTGGTCGCGCTGATTTTGCCGTTGGACCCCACGTTGGAGAAAATGAGGTTGCCGGTCGCGGTCTGGTCGATGGTGGAAGTGATGAAATCGTTCGCCGAGCCGGTCACCAAGGTCATTGGGTTGGTGCCGACGGTCGTGCTCGTGTAGTTCACGTTCTTGTTCTGGATCGACAGGTCCACGAGGTTCGCCACGCGCGTGGACGGAAAGACGGCGTTGATGCCGTCGTAGAACTGCTGGAACTCCCGCAGGCTCTTGTAGTCGAAGCTGATCGGGGGCGTGTCGCTTTTGGCGCCGCCGAAAATATATTTGCCGTCGATCTTCTGGGTGAGGAAGTACTGCACCTGGCTGAAGGCGGAGAACACCTTCTGCTGCAGATCCTGCACCGCCGTCTGGGTCTCGGGGTTTTGCGCCGTCAGGTCGCGGCTGGCGAACTGGATCAGCTCGCTGCGGATCATGCGGGCCGTGTCGTCGACGCCCGTGGCCGAGGTCGCCTGCGCTTTGAGGGTGGTCGCCAGGAGATCGTTGTTGGCCACGTAACGCGACAGGCGCGCGCGCTCATTCTCGATATTCAGGAGGCGGAAGCTGTCCTGCGCGATGCCGATGTAGTCTTGCGACTTGAAGCCCGTCGACAGCTGCTGCTGTTCGTTGTTCACCCGCTGCTGCTGCTCCAGCATGCGGTTGACCAGGACCTGGTTCGAGACCGACGTTGAAATACGCGTGACCATGGCTCTACTCCTGCCTCATCCGTTAGCGGATGAGGTCGTTTAGGATGTCCAGCAGCTGCTGGGTGGTCGAGATCACCTTTGCCGAGGCGGCGTAGGTTTGCTGGTAGACCATCAGCTGGGACATTTCTTCGTCGAGGTTCACGCCCGAGACTTCCGACTGCTTGGTTTCGAGCGCTTCGTGCAGGTCGCCCTGCAGCTTCAAATTCGTGTCGGCCGCCGCCGCCTGGGTCGAGGAGCGCGAGACGATCGCCGCGCCGTAATCGGCGAAGGTCACGCCGGACCCCGACAGCGAACCGGCCGGCAGGAACGAACCGGGGCCCGTCATGACCGCCGCGAGTTGGGCGATGACGGTGTTGTCGCCGTTCGCCAGCAGGTACTCGCCCGTCAAAGGGTCGAGCTGAATGTCGCCGCGTGCGATGCGCGAGCTGTCGTCCACCAGGGTCTGGCTGACCTTCAGGTTCTGCGAGTACCCCGTCGCGGTCCAATTGAGGCCGAGCGCGTCCATGCCCGTGGTGCCGCCGGCTTCCGTGATGATCAGGTCTTCGCCCTGTTCATGCTGGATGCGCAGACGTTTGCCAGAACCTTCCGGAATGATGTCGGCGCTGATCCGGTTTTGCAGGAGCGGATCGGAATTGATCTTGTCGCGGATCACTTCCAGCGAGTCCGCCGGATTGATCGTGATCGACGAAATCTGGTTCGTGCCGCTCGCCATGCTGGTGGCGTCGGCGAACTTCAACGTCGCCGCCGCGGGGATATTCAGCGAATAATTGGCGGGCTTGAAACCCGTATCCCACTGCGAGAGGTTGGGCGTCGTCGCGAAATAGTCGTTCAGGCCGAACAGGTTCGAGAAGCCCTTGTAGGTCTTGTCGTACGTGCCGTCGGCGTCCAGATCGACCTGCGCGGTCACGTCCTTCTGGTTCGATCCCTTGATGGCCGATTCTTCGTCGCGGAAGGCGATGCCGACCACGTCCGTGCCGAGATTGATCGACATCTGGCCGTCGGCGGTGAACTGCACCGTTGCATTGACGAGCTGCGGATCCTGCGCCTGGATCCAGTTCTGCATGTCCGTGGCAAGGGCATCCAGCGAGGAGCCGTTCGTGAAGTTGATGCCGCTGGTGTCGAACAGGCGGGACGAGGCGATTTCTTCGCCCTGCTGGTTGTACAGCATGATCACGGGCTCGGCGCCCGAGAAGGTGACGGCCTGCTCCGACGGCGCGGTGAACTTGCGGCTGCCGGTGAGGTTGTTGACGATGTTGGGATACGAGGTGCCGCGGTTGTGCACCTGGTTCACCTGCTCCTTGAGGGCGCGGGCGAGTTCGTCGAGTTGCGCCTGCATGTCGGGCAGGGTGTTGTCGCGCATCTCGATCAAGCCTTTCAGCTTGCCGCCGCGGATCGAGCTGGTGATGTCGCGCACGCCGGCGAAGATGCCGTTGAAGTCGCCGCCGGCGTAGCTCGTCGACGGACTGACCTGCGTCAGGGCCGCGTGCGACATCGGCACCGCCGAGGAATCGACAAGGGTCGTGCCGTCGCTGGTGAACACCGTGAGCGAGCCGTTGGCATTCTTGAAGTAGCGAATGTCGATCTGTTCGGCCAGTTTGTTCAGCGCGACGTCGCGTTTGTCTTCCAGGTCTTCGGTCTGGCGGTTGGTGGCCGCGTTGAAGGCGATCTGATCGTTCAGGAACGCGATGTTGGTCAGCTGCGAATTGATGTTCTGGACCGACTGCTCGATTTCCACGTCGGCGTTCATGCGCAGGGTCTGGACGGTCTTGCTCATGTCCGCGAGGTTGCGGGCCGTCGACACGCCGGCCTGCACGGCCGCGAGCTGCTGGCTCACCGTCTCCGGCGAGGCCGTGAGCGTGGTGAAATCCTGCTGCATCTTGTTCAGCTGGTTCGAGATCGAGCTGTTGGACTGCGTCGTCCCGAACGTATCCTGGACACGGCGGAAATAGCTGTTCTGCGTCTGCAGGAGGCCGAGCTGGCTCTTCTGGCCGCGCAGGTCGCGCAGCAGGTTCTGGTCGACCTTGTTGACGATGTCGCCCAGCGCGACGCCCGCGCCCATGCCCGCGAGCACGATGGACTGCGGCTGGAACTGCTTGCGGGTATAGCCTTCGGTCTGGACGTTCGCGATGTTGTTCGAGATGACGTCAAGGCCGGCCTGGGCCGTTTGCAGACCCGAGATCGCCGAAGTGAGTGCGAGATTGAGCGACATGACTTAGCTCACATCGTCTGGTTGAAGCTGACCGCCAGGCTGCGCTTGGTCACGGCGTACTGGCCGAGGGATCCCGAGCGCGAGTAGGAGGCGGAACGTTCTTCGTGGCGGTTCTTGAGGGCTTCCGTCACCGACTTGAAGAACATGTTGATGGACTCGATGTTGGCCTTGAGAAGGCTGGCGTTCTGCTGCATCAGCTCGCCGAGCTTCATGGCGGACTGGGCGATGGCGTTTTTCTTCGCCGGGTCCAGGGCCGCGAGCACGCCCTTGTCCTTGTGCACGGCGTTCATGTGCCCCTGGTAAAGACGCGCCAGCTGTTCTTTGCGTTCGGCCAGCGCTTTGACTTCATCCATTTTGTGCTTCTTCAGCGCCGCGTTCTCCTTGGTCAGGAGTTCGGTCAATTGGCGCATCACCATCGTCATCTCGTCGGCTTTGGCGGACGGCGGAATGGGACGGCCGCCGGCCATGACCGGGCGCGCGGCTTGCGGCTGCGGCGCCGCGCCGGGACGCTGCGGCATGTTCAGGGACCGTACAGGCGCGGCCGGAGCCGCCGTGCGCTGGGCTTGATTCGGTAGATCTCGGCGGACCATGTTCATGAGCGATACTCTTTACGTACTAACTACCGGCGGATCTGGCTGACGACGGGCTGCGCTGCGGTCTGCAATTCTTCACCGGTCTGTCCGGTCTTGGAGAGGCGGACCTGCGTCGTGCCCTGATCACGCTGTTCCTGCGCCAGCAGCATCCCGCGCATCACATGGTCGGCGATGCCCAGCTTGCCGGACTTCGCCAGCTCCTTGCCGTACTCCTGGTTCAGCATCGAGCGCCACATGTCCTCGCCGGGGCCGCCGCCGAACGTGGGATCCGTTTCGATACCCGCCATCATGTGCTCCATCATCTGGCCGATGAAAAAAGCCTCGAAGTCCTTGCCCGCCTCGCGCGCCTTCTTCTCGTCGGCCGCCGACAGTTTCATGCCCGGCAGCGCCGCACTCGGCGCGGCATGGCCGGTCTTCTTCGCCACCTGGGCCGATAGACCCGTGGCGTAAGCGTCTCTGGCGTTGTCGAGAAGGGAAGCGGCGGCGTCCATATCCGTTGTCCTAAATCTTCTCGCTTACATCACTTCGATTTCGGCCTGCATCGCGCCCGCGGCCTTGACGGCCTGCAGGATCGAGATCATGTCGCGCGGGCCGACGCCGAGGGCATTGAGACCGTTCACCAGTTCCTGGAGTGACACGCCCGCGTTCACGACGGCCAGACGGCGGTCGCTGTCGTCGTCCACCTCGATATCGGTGCGGGGGACGACCACCGTTTCCCCGGTTTCGGAGAACGGCGCCGGCTGCGAAACCTGCGGCGTTTCGGTGACGCGGATGGTGAGGTTGCCCTGGGCGATCGCGACCGTGGAGATGCGCACGTCGTCGCCGATGACGATCACGCCGGTATTTTCATCGATCACCACGCGCGCCGGCTGGTCCGGCTCGACGCGCAGCTGTTCGACAGCCGTCATCAGCTCGACCATGGTGCCGGTGTAGCCTTCCGGCTGCATGACCTGCACCGTACCGGGATCCAGCGCGGCCGACGCGGTCGTGCCGAGGTAGGCGTTGATCGCGTCCGAGATGCGGCGCGCGGTGGTCAGGTCGGGGTTATGCAGCGCGATCTTCACGGCCTTCATGCCGGTCAGCGCGAAATTCACTTCACGTTCCACGGTGGCGCCGTTGGGGATGCGGCCCGACGTGGGGACACCGCGGGTCACGGTGGCCGCCGCGCCCTGCGCGGTGAAGCCGCCGACCTGCACGTTGCCTTGCGCCAGCGCATACACTTCGCCGTCGGCGCCGAGCAGCGGGGTGACCGCGAGGCTTCCGCCTTGCAGGCTGTCCGCGTCGCCGATGGAGCTGATGGTCACGTCGACCTTGCCGCCCTGGCGCGCGAACGCCGGCAGCGTGGCCGTCACCATCACCGCCGCGACGTTCGCCGTTTCCAAGCGGTCGTCGCGGCTGTTGATGCCGAGACGCTCGAGCATGCCGAGCAGCGACTGCTTGGTCGCGCCGATCTTCTTCAGGTCGTCGCCCGTGCCTTGCAGGCCGAACACCAGGCCGTAGCCGACGAGCACGTTCTCGCGCACGCCTTCGAAGCCCGCGATATCCTTCACGCGCGAGGCCGCATGCGCCGAACTCGCCGTCAGGAGCAGGGCGAACATGAACACATGGATGCCGATCATCCACAGGCGATCGGTCCAGGTGGCGTTCATGACCAGGCGGCGTACAGCAATCATTTCATCCTCGTCGTCTTCGGTGCGTTCCTATGGATTTCCGAGGCGCACACGTACTTTCCCGACGGTTTGAATGCGAAAAGCGTGCCAGCTTTTGCTCGCTTCTAAGTCATTGATTTTATGATGATTTATCAGGGGTAAACGGGGCGGGTGAGCTGTTTGGGGCACTTCCGGCCCATCTGGCCCGGCAATTCTTACCCGGTTGAATAAGACGGTCCCGTAGGCGACATTAGGGGAACGGGGCAGAGTGGCCAAAATGACGGCTTCCCAACGTGTTAGCCCCATCTCGTTACGAAAGGCCGACTTTCCGTGAAGGTCGAAGGTCCAAAGTCCACATCCACCGTCCGGGGCGCCGGTGCGGCCCGCAAGGCGGGACCGGCCGGCAAGGCGGGCGCGTTCTCGGCCGAGCTCGATAAGCTCGGCGGAGCGGACGAGACGTCCGGCCCGGACAGCGCCGAGGGCGTTTCGGGCGTCGTGAATGTGGGCGGCATCCTCGCCGCGCAATCCGTGGGCGCCGAAGGCGCGGGGCCGGACTATCAGGAACGCAAGCGCCGGGCGCAGCGCGGGGCCGAGCTTCTCGACCGCCTCGAGGAAATCCGCCGCGGTCTGCTTCTGGGCACCGTGCCCAAGGATCGTCTGGGCGATCTCGCCCGCATGGTGCGTGAAAAGCGCGAACGCGGCGCCGACGCGGTGATTTCGCGCCTGCTCGACGAAATCGAACTCCGCGCCGAAGTCGAAATCGCCAAGCTCAGCCGCCGGATCTGACCCCTATTCCGCGCCCGCTCCGTGTAACATAGGTTCGTTTGTTTCTTAGAAATCGTTTTAAATCAGGCATATACGCGCACCTTGCGGACAGGTGGGGCGTCCCCATATATTCCCGCGCCATTCGCAACGGAGATCTCTTCCGATGACCCTCACGGTTCCGCCGGACTATCGGCCCACCGAAAAAGAACCGTTCATGAATGCGAAGCAGCAGGAATATTTCCGCCGCAAGCTTCTGAACTGGCGTGGTGAGCTCCTGAAGGAGTCTGAAGAGACTCTCGAAACGCTGCAGCAGGAAGGCGGCGCGCAGGAGCCCGATCTCGCCGACCGCGCCTCGACGGAGATGGAACGCTCTCTCGAGCTGCGCACGCGCGACCGCGCCCGCAAGCTCATCTCCAAGATCGACGCCGCGCTGAAGCGCATCGAAGAAGGCACGTATGGATATTGCGAAGAGACCGGCGATCCGATCAGCCTGAAGCGCCTTGAAGCGCGCCCGATCGCGACCCTGTCCATCGAAGCCCAGGAACGCCACGAGCGCATGGAGCGGACCCACCGCTCCGATTAAAAGAAGCGGACCCACCGCTCCGATTAAAAGAAGCGGACCCACCGCTCCGATTGACGAGCTCGGGGCGAAAATTTATCGGAAATAATTTTCGCGCTGTTTCAGCAGGCCCCGGGCCTTTGCGTGCCTTGTCCTCTCAGGCGTGATCGCCGGAGGTGTCCGTCGCGGCCGGCCTCTGTGCGGGCGCGAGCTCGCTGTCCCGCTCATCGGCTTGACGTACGCCGCGGCGGAACACTGCAAGCAAGACGGTGTCGCCGATCACGCGGTTCTCGACCACCACCACGTCTCTTGGATCCTGGCGCGACAACAGTTTGGCCATCGACATGGCCGAGTGCTTATCGTCGACCGCTGCAATAAAAGAGCGCCCACCCGCGCTGTCGTTGAAATAGATCGCGTACATGACACCCTTTTTCCCCGCCCCGCCTTTCAACGGACGGAAAACGCGGTGAAAGAAAATTTGTTCCAATATTACAAAGGCTTGGATGCGCGACCTTATCTCCGGATAAGTCTCTGACAGGCCTGTATAATTTGAACTGAACGTGAAAGACGTGTCAAAGTTCGCCTCCAATCTGTGGGAGTTCTTGACGATGAGTTTCACGCGTGTCCTCGCCGGTCTCGTTGCGGCCGGTCTCCTTTTCACGGCTGCGCCGGGCTCGGCCGCCGGCAGTCCGCGCTTTGTGGGAGATACGGGGGTTCCGCTCGACGCGCCTTACGTGCCGACGCCGCAGCCGATCGTCGATGCCATGCTGACGGCCGCCAAGGTGGGCGCGAACGACATCGTTTACGACCTGGGCTCGGGGGACGGCCGGCTTGTGATCTCGGCCGTGCGCGATTTTGGCGCCGCCAAGGGCGTGGGCGTGGACATCGATCCGGTGCGCAACAAGGAAGCCAACGCGAATGCGAAAAGCGCCGGCGTCGCCGACCGCACGTCCTTTGTCGAGAAAGATGTCTTCCGCTTCGACTTCTCCGAGGCCAGCGTCGTGACGATCTATCTGCTGCCCGAAATGCTGCAGAAGCTGGAGCCCACCCTTGGCGCCCTGAAACCCGGCACCCGCATCGTCTGCCACGATTTTTCGGTGCCCGGCTGGGAACCGGAGAAAACCGAAAAAATCGGCACCGCCGTGATCTACGCCTACACCCTGCCCGCCAAAAAACAGAAATAACACCGGCAGAGCGGAAATTTATCTGGGATAATTTTCCGCGGGCACAGAACTCCGACAAAAAACCGCCGCCCGTCCCGGGGCGGCGGTTCTTCGTCAACTCAACCCTCCTTAGAGCGGCGTGAAGTTGTACCGATAGTAATCGAGCGCGTGGCGGGCCTGCCCGCGGCCGACCGAGGCGTTCAGTTTGTTCACCGAGTCCAGCTTGGACGGCGGCAGGAACAGGTGGCCGCGGTCCATGTCCGTCATCAGCAGCACGGCTTCCGAGCGCACGGCGAGTTCGTCTCCGCGGTTGGAGACGCGGCCGAAGACGGTGACATCGTCACCGCGCCGGATCTCGTCGCTCACCAGGCCCGGCAGGCGGGCGTGGATGCGCGTGCCGGCGCGTTCGATCACCATCGATTTCCCGGAAACCTTGGTGACCATGCCGCGCACCGCGACCGGCGCCCCGTTCGGCAGGCGGCGCGCCTGCACGTCGATGCTTTCCTCGGCGGCGGCCGTGACTGTATTTTGATTTTGTGCCGTGTCGTAGGCGTCGGTCTGTCGTTCCACATATTCGGCATGATCGTCGTCATGCAGATTATAGGCCGAGCTGTTGGCCGGGCCGTCCGACAGCGCCGGCATGGCGAACGCCGCGCCCAGCGCGGCGGCGGCGCCTGCGGTCATCACTGCTGCTTTACGCATAACATACCCTTTCCTGTTTCTTCCAAATGGCGGCCGCTTGATCCGCGGCTTCGTGTCGCACTCGCACGTAAAATAAGCCGACTCGTTTCAATGTTCCGGAAAAGCGCTCCCTTTGAACGTGTTGCGCGCGTGCACGGGCCTTACGATTTCGCCCCGGTTGCCATCCACTACTTCGGCGCGTCGTTTCATTTTTCCCCTCCCCTGAAAGGGGAGGGCGAGGTCGTTTGTTGTTTTTTCTTTCCCGCCAACAGCAAACAGAAAACGACCCCCTCCTCACCTCCCCCTTGCAGGGGGAGGAATAAATGAATCCGAGACATCTTTTCCCTCCCCTGAAAGGGGAGGGCGAGGGAGGGGTCGTTTGTTGTTTTAAGGGTCGTTTGTTGGGACGAAGCGCTACTTCGCTCCGAAAATCCCCAATCCCCGTCCGTGTTTATTGTGCGGACTGTCGGCGCCGTACGGATTTCCAGCGCCGTGGGGAGTGTTGATGCTGTCCGGCGAATACATGCTGCCGTAGCGTCCGTAGGGATTGGCGACGGACTCCGCGTCATAGGGATTGGCGCTCAACTTACCTCTATAGGTGCCGTCGCGGCCGTACAGCTTCGGCGCGTTGGTCGCGTAAGGATTGGTTGCCGAGTCCGCGCTGAAGGGACTTCCATAACGCCCCTGAGCATTGCTCACGCTGTCCGCGTCGAAACGGCTGGCCGGATTGCCGGTCGATCCCGGCGCATACGGATTGGCGCTTAAATTCCCGATATGAGTCCGGCCGGCCTCACGCGCCTCGACGGACGCGGGGGCGGCGGCAGCGGTGACCAGGGCGGCGATAACGCCGAGGGATCTCAGCATGACCAACCTCCTTATGCCGCGGCGGCGGCTTCCTGCACGCGTTCCTGATAATCCGCGACCGTGTTCCACAGATCGCGCATCACCACGCCGCCGCGCCGGTCCACCAGCTCCGCGTCGATATATTCCAAAACAGCCTGTAGGCGGATCAGCGCCTTGTCGCCGGCGCCCACATAGCGCTCGAGGCTTTTCCAGACCTCTTCCGTGCTCATCGGCTGCGCCTGCGAGCGTTCCACGACCTGACGGACCCAGTCCCCCGCGCTTCCAACGTAAGACGCCATCTTCGCCTCCTGCATCAGCCCCGTTTTTGAGGGAAAAGGAGTCTACGCCGGCATTAAGAACAAAACAAGAACATTATGATCCTGGCACACCCAGACGCACATTGTGACGGCGCCGGCCGCCGGGTACCGTACTTTTCGCACATCTTTCCCGGGGAGGACCCGCCATGACACTCCGCGCCGCCGTCGCCGCGCTCGCGCTCTTTGTGCTCACCGCCGCCACCGCGCCGGCGCCGCGCGACGCCATGCTGGTCTCCACCTCCTGGCTGGCCGAACAGGCGGACAATCCCAATCTCGTCATCTTGCATGTCGGGTCGTCCGACAGCTACGCGCGGCACATTCCGGGCGCGCGCCTGGTGCGGCTCTCCGACATCTCGATGTCGTCCGACGCCGGCACTCTTGAAATGCTGTCCGAACAGGCGTTGCGCCTGCGGCTCGCCGGCTTCGGCATCGGCGACCGCTCGCGAATCGTCGTCTACTACGCCGAAGCGCCGCAGCAGGCGACCCGCGTCGTCTTCACCCTCGACGCCGCGGGCCTCGGCGCGCAGACGTCGTTGCTGGACGGCGGCATGGCCGCGTGGGAGCGCGAAGGCCGCCCGCTGACCGCCGAAACGCCGGCCGATCACATCGGCTCGCTCTCGCCGCTCAAGATGAAAAAGGACGCCGTCGTCGATGCGAAGTTTGTGCAGGATCATATGAAGGCGCCGGGTTACGCCGTCATCGACGCGCGCATTCCGGCGTTCTACGACGGCACGCAAACCGGCGGGTCGAAGGAAAATCCGCACAAGACCGGTCATATTGCCGGCGCGAAGAACGTGCCCATCACCGCGCTCACCGACGCGGCGTCGAAGATTTCCTCCTCCGCCGCGCTTGAGGCCCTTTTCGCGAAAGCCGGCGTCAAGAGAGGCGATAAGCTGATCGTCTACTGCCACACCGGCCAGCAAGCCTCCGGCATCGTCTTCGCCGCGCGCACGCTGGGATATGACGCGATGCTCTACGACGGTTCGTTCGAAGATTGGTCGAAACGCGATCTGGCGGTAGAGAAATAGACGCGGGTCCCTGCGCAGGTTGCGTTGTCGGAACACTTGAGAGTCCAGGCCGTTGCCCCCTTGTGAGGATGACATCACACGGAGGTTCACTCATGGCTATGACGGCTGAATCCAAACGTACGATGGGCTGGGTTGCGCTCGCTGTTGTCGTGATCGCGGTGATCGGGCTTTTCCTGATGCCGAACCGCACGACGACAGGTGACTCGCTCACCACCGGCACGCCGCCGAATGTCACGGACACCACACCGAGCAGCAACATGACGCCGCCCACGCCGGCGCCGGCGGCCCCAACCGCGCCGTATTAGCGCGCTCCCTACAAACCCTCCCCCTCGTGGGCAGGGCTGGGGAGGGGCGGCTATTTTTGTGAGGCTGGGACTTACCCCTGGATCTTCTCGCGGCCCACGATGGCCATCATCGTGGCCGTCATGGAGGCGATCAACTTTTCCTGTCCGTTTGTCATTGCGGCGTCTTGCCAGTGGCCGCCCGCGCGCCTTGCGAGCGGGACAAAGAATCGCAGCAAAAACAAAAACGCCGCTCCTTTCGGAGCGGCGTCTTGCCAGTGGCCGCCCGCGCGCCTTGCGAGCGGGACAAAGAATCGCAGCAAAAACAAAAACGCCGCCCTTTTCGGAGCGGCGTCTTGCCAGTGGTATGACTGTGCTAAGAGCGGCGCTTAGTGAGCGCTGCGCTTGTCCAGCAGACCTTCGGAGATCTGCAGGTTGGTGTTGGCGAGAGACTCGATGGTCTTCGCGTTCGCACCGTTCTGCATTTCGAAGGTCTTCTGGGCAACGAAGCTGGAGAGGCGGATCAGGTTGTCCTTGATCTGCATGGGCAGCGGATTTTCCGCCGAGGAAACCAGGGTGCGGATCCCGACCCACAGTTTCAGATTGCGGTCGAGCGCGGCGGCGAGGCGGCGTTCGTCCTTGGATTCATAGGCGCGGCTGATTTCCAGCGCAGCCTGGGTCAAAGCGAGGGCGTCTTCCTCAAATACGGTGAGGTTGGCCGTGGCGGTGCTCATCATGTTCATCCGTTTATCCCCTTTGCTAAGTCATACCGTGGTGTCGAGGCATCGAGTGGAAACACGCTACTTTCTACGGTTATGAGATATGGGCCCGAATGGTTAACAAACGGTTTTAACCATTGGTGCCGAGCCTGTTTTTCGCGGCAAAATTTCATCGGCGCCCGGTGCAAAAACGCTCGGAATCACGCCCCCCGCGCCCCGTTAACCCTCAGACTCTCCAAGGATTCCCCCGGGCTGGTTTTGACGCGCTTTCAATAAACCCGGTGACGCCGTTCATCTCTCGTTAACGAAAAAGTTGGCCGGGAAAGCGTTATTTTCGGAAATGCCGCCGTGAAGGGTCGGTGTCTGCCTGGGGACTCCGCCAAAACTCTCCTGCCAATCCCGGGCTTGTCCCGGGAATGGCAGGGTTTTGGAACTTGGTCCGCGGCGGCACACACCGGCTCCTCGGCATCCATCGCGCCCCAAAAAGAACCAAAAAGAAAAAGAGCCTGATCCACATGGGACCAGGCTCGGAGTTTGCTTCTGCGCCGGCCATGGATGTGAACGGCGAGACAGAAGGCGCGGCCGGAAGGCCGGCGGGCGTGCGGGGGGTGATTCCCGCTAAGCCGCCGGCGCTTCCTTCCGCAAACTAATAGGGGAACAGGACGTCGAAGAGTTGCTGGCCCCAGCGCGGCGACTGCACGTCGGTGACGATGCCGCGGCCGCCGTAAGAGACGCGGGCTTCAGCAATCTTGTCCCAGGAAATGGTGTTGTCGGACCGGATGTCTTCCGGGCGGATGACGCCGGCCACCAGAAGTTCGCGCAGCTCGCCGTTCACGCGCACTTCCTGACGGCCCGCGAGGGCGAGGTTGCCGTTCGGCAGGACCTGGAGAATGGTGGCGGCGAGGCGCAGGTTGATGCTTTCCGAGCGCTGGATCGAACCGGTGCCCGTCGAGTTGGAGTTGCTGGTGGCGTCGAGACCGGGATCGGTCTGCAGGGCGCCGATGCCGAACACGTTCGGGGTGCTGACGCCTTCCGTATTATCGCGGGTGCGGCTGGTCTGCTGCTGCAGCTGCGCGCGTTCGTTCTGGATGTTCACCACCACGGTCAGCACGTCGCCGACCTGCTTGGCGCGCTGGTCCTTGAAGAAGGCGCGCGCGCCCGGACGCCACAGCGAATTCGCGGCGGGCTCGAGGATCAGCGGGGTGGGCATCGGCATGCTGACGGGGCGGTAGTCTTCATGCTGGGTCGGGCTCGTGACCGGAGACATCGCCGGGTTCGCGCCGATGCGCGACAGGCGCTCGGCGGTGCCGCAGGCCGATAACATGCTTGCCGTGAGCAGGCAGGCCGCGAGGCGGAAGAAGGTTGTCTTGGTCATGGCCGTTTCCTTCAACAAAAACGTTTTGTCTTATTTGGCTTTAGCGCGAGGATGTCTGGTCGGGCGCGGCGACGCGTACGGTACGACTGTCGATGATTTCCGCGAGCACGGTCTGGTTGCTCTTGGCGTTGGTCACGCGGATCACCTCGCCCACCGCGCCGCGTTCCATCGTCTTGGCCAGGGCGGTCAGGTTCATCGACTTCACGGTCCACATCACGGTCACCATCTGATTGCGTTCGACGGCAATCGGTTTGGTCATCGAGAATTTGCGAAGCGGCTGGCCGGCGCGCAGCATCAGGCGGGCGGTCTGGCCCACGATGCCGGCTTCGTCGGTCACGACGTCGCCCATCACTTCGCCTTCGTTCATCATGACAAAGGTGATGTCGTCGGCGGTCAGTACCGTGCCGCGGGCGACATCGCGCGCCAGCACCGGCACTTCGATCTGCTTGACGATGGCGACATCGGCGCGGCGGACCGGCGTTCCGGCCACCAGGTTGCGGCGCGGCGTCTTGCCCACCAGGAAGGCGGCGTCGGTGACGGCGTCGGCGGGAAGGCCGGCGGCGTTCATCGATACGATCTTCACGTCGGCCTTGGTGATGCGGGTATCGCGGTCGGCCGCGGTGACCAGCACCGGCACGTCGACCATGGTGATCTGCGTCACGTCGTTTTCGCGGATCGGCTGGCCGGCCTTGAGGAACATCTTGGGCGTCTTGCCGATCAGCTGGTTGGGATCGGTCAGGGTCGCCGGGCGCACCTGGTCTTCGGCGACGTCGATGATGTCGATCATATCCGCCGTGATGGCGGCGTTCTTGCCGGCGGCCGCCTTCAGGACGGGCAGCTGAACCGTCGGGAACGCGGCGCCGCGCAGCTGGATGAAAATCGCCTGCGGATCGTTGCGCGGGATCTGCACGAGCGCCGAGAAGGTGCGGTTGCTCTCGTTGTACACCGCTTCACGCACGTCGGCTTCGGTCGAGGCTTTCATCGCCACGGTGATGGGCGCGATCGTGGTCGCGTTGGCCACGCCGTAGTTCTCCGGCATGCCGTTCGCGATCAGCGCGGCTTTCACCTGCGCGATGATCTCGGCGCCGCTCACGGTCTGGCCCGGCTGATAGACGACAGCGCGGTCGAAGGTGTTGACCGGACGCCAGTCGAGGCCGTAGGTGCGCGCGGTGTCTTCCAGCCATTCGGCCGAAAGGATCATGCGCTGGCCCGGTTTCGGCGCCTGGGCGACGACTTTCTCGGGGCGCGAGAGGTAGCCTTGGAACACGTCGCCGAGGGTGACCGCGTCGCCCTGCACGGTGATCGCCGTGTTGAGGCGCAGGCCTTCATCGAGGGTGTTAGCGGGCAGGGTGTTAGCGGGGAGGGTGTTCGCACTGCCGCCCGTTTTCCCGTCGACGGTTGTGGCTGCTGCGAGGGG
>JADZAK010000021.1 GCA_020852595.1 Rhodospirillaceae bacterium | reverse complement strand
TGAGGCCGCTGCCGGGCGCGAAGTTCCTGATGTTCAAAAGCTTCGACGGATATTCGACGAATGTGCCGCTGGCCGATGTCGACCGCGGCGAGGTTCTGATCGCTCATACATGGCAGGGCAAGCCCTTGGCCAAGGAACATGGCGGTCCGGCGCGCCTGGTCGTGCCGCATCTCTATTTCTGGAAAAGCGCCAAATGGCTGCGCCACATCACCTTTATGGACCAAGATCAGCCTGGATATTGGGAGGCGCGCGGTTATCATATGCGCGGCTATCCATGGGAGGAGCAACGTTATGGCTAAAACGATGCTGAAGACGGTCTTCGCCGCGGTCTTCGCGGCCGCGATGATGGGAGGCCCCGCAATGGCGGAATCCGCGCACGACTTCGTCTTCGAGAAACTCGAAGGCGGCAAGCTCGACATGTCGCAAGACAAGGGCAAGGCCGTGCTGGTGGTCAACACCGCCTCGTTCTGCGGCTATACGCCGCAATACGAAGGCCTACAGAGCCTCTGGGAAAGCTACAAGGACAAGGGCCTCGTCGTGCTCGGGGTGCCCGCCAATAATTTCGGCGCGCAGGAGCCCGGCTCCTCGGCCGAGATCAAGAATTTCTGCGAATCAAATTACAGCGTCGACTTCCCGATGACCGAGAAGGTCGACGTCGTCGGCGGCGGCGCGCATCCGTTCTACAAGTGGGCGAAGGCCACGCTCGGCGACAAGAATGTGCCGCAGTGGAACTTCCACAAGTATCTTGTGAACGCGAACGGTGAGCTGGTCGCGGCGTTTCCCAGCGCGGTGAAGCCCGAAAGCGCCGAGATCAAGGCCGCTGTCGACAAGGCGCTCGCGAAGTAATCAGTGGTATGCCGCGATGCGGGCGGCCGGCTTGAAGCCCAGGCGTTCGTATCCGGCGCGGCCGGCTTCCGGTGTCTGCAAGCTGGCGAGGCGCAAGCCCGCTTTCTTGGCGTCCCGCAGGGCCGCGAGCATGAGGCCGGCGGTATAGCCTTTGCCGCGAAACGCGGCCAGCGAACCCATGGTGTAGAAATTCAAGATGCCGTGCGCGCTGAAGGCTTCCAGCACCGCGGCCGGCTCGTTGCCGACGTAGCCGACATACAGATGCAGCGGCGAGGCCGGTGCGATGATCGCTTCCTTGGTGTCCGTGTAAAACGTCTTGATGGTTTCATCGCCGGCAATGGCGGCCGTGAGAACGTCGGCGAACTGCTCGACCTGTGCCGCGTTGCTGACGCGCTTGATGTCGAGGCCGCCGGGGATCGTGCCGGGGATGTTCACCGTGTCGAGCGACATCGCCAACACCCATTCGTCGCCGGGGCTGGCGAGGCCGAAGCCTTTCAAGGTCGGCTCCATGGCGCCGTGACCGGAGAGCGGCCCGATGATCCAGGTGAAGGGGACCTTTTTGCTCTGGAAGTGCTTGATCGCGGCTTCGACGCGGTCCGCCCCGAAGCGGGGATGGAGCGAGCATTTGCCGATGGTATTGAACGAGGCATTGGGCAGACCGGAGTCGACCAGCAACAGGTCCGGAGTTTCCTCGACGACGGACTCCTTGCGCGCTTTTGGCAGGAAAGCCGCGCGGTCCCAAAGGTTGGCTTCGAACGCTTTTAAAAATGCGGCGCGATCCATGACGTACTCTGACCATCCCAATCCTAAGGTGTGCGTCCGGACTTACATACACCTCAAGTTCTTAATCACACCCTAAGCCTTTCGATTAATTGCATTTATGGCTTGGTTCAGGGCGCCATGGAACATGGCTTCCGTCAGCACGCCCGTGTTCACGTTGTAGCGGGAGCAATGATAGGAATCCGTCATGGACAGTTTTCCATCGAAACTATGCACGACGCCATGGCCGAAGGGATAGAGGACCTTGCGCAGCCCCAAGGTCGACAGGACCGCGTCATGGGCGATGCGCCCGAGCACTAAAATCGAGGTCAAACGCGGCATCGCGGCGATTTCGGAGACCAGAAACCGCCGGCAGGTCTTTTGTTCGAGCGGGGTGGGCTTGTTTTCCGGAGGCACGCAGCGCACGGCGTTGGTGATCCGGGTGTCGACGAGCTTCAAACCGTCGTCGATCGATACGCCGTAGGCGCCTTTGGCGCGCCCGAACTTGAGAAGGCTCGGATAAAGGAGTTCTCCCGCATAGTCGCCGGTGAACGGACGGCCGGTGCGGTTGGCCCCGCGCAACCCGGGGGCGAGCCCGACGACAAGCAGTTGGGCGTCCAGGCCGCCGAAGGCGGGGACCGGATTGTTGTGCCAGTCGGGAAAAGCGGCACGGTTGGCGTGGCGGAATTCAGCCAGTCTCGGACAGAGCTGGCAGTCCCCAGCTGGGGTGTCGGGTGTCGGGGTGTCGCGCGGCATAGACCGCTGTTAAGCCACCTGCGCGGCCGGTGCAACCCTCGCGATACTGCCTTGCAGTTCAATGAGATCGACGAAATTGTCGGCTTGGCGGCGCAGCTCGTCGGAGATCATGGCCGGCTGGGTTTTGATGCTGGAGACCACCGAGACGCGCACGCCGCGGCGCTGCACGCTTTCCACCAGGCGCCGGTAGTCGCCGTCGCCGGACAAAAGCACGATGTGATCCACGCGATCGGCGACGTCGAGCATGTCGATCGCGACCTCGATATCCATGTTGCTTTTGATCCGCCGGCGGCCGGCGTGATCCGTGAATTCCTTGGCCGGTTTGGTCACGACGGTGAAGCCGTTGTAGTCCAGCCAGTCGACCAGCGGGCGCAGCGGCGAGTAGTCTTGGTCTTCCATCAGGGCGGTGTAATAGAACGCGCGCAGGAGCCGGCCCTTGGCCGCGAAGAGGGCGAGAAGGCGCCGGTAGTCGATATCGAATCCCAAAGCTTTTGCGGTGGCGTAGAGGTTGGCGCCGTCGATGAATATGGCGAGACGCTCTTCGGGATAAAAAATCACGAAAATTCTCCAAAATTCAAATAAAACAATAAATTAAAAATCGAAGCTCATAAAATACTGTAAGTTCTGAAAAGGTTTGCCCTGGATAATTCGAGGGCGCCCATTCACCTTTCAGATGCAGATGAAACGTCGTAACCCTCCCGGATAACCCGCGAAAACTTTTGGTACTTTTGATGATCCTGATAGGCGTGGGCGCCAACCTTCCAAGCGCCGCCGGTTCTCCGCGGCAAACCTGCGAAGCCGCCCTGGCGCACCTTGGCCGCCTCGGGGTGGTGATCGCCGCGCGTTCGCCTTGGTATGAGACGGCGCCGGTTCCGGTCTCCGACCAGCCTTGGTTCGTGAACGGAGTGGCGCGGGTCGAGACGCGGCTGTCGCCGGCGGGGCTCCTGGCCGCCCTGCATCTGACCGAAGCGGCCTTTGGCCGCCTCAGGACGGTCACGAATGGCGCGCGGACCCTGGATCTGGATCTTCTGGCCTACCGGGATGAGACCCGGACCAGCGGGGCGCCGCTTTTGCCCCACCCGCGGCTCCACGAACGGGCCTTCGTCCTGTTTCCCTTGCGGGATCTGGCCCCCGCCTGGCGCCATCCCGTCCTGGGAGAAACGGCCGAAAATCTCGCGGCAAGGCTTCCGGAACAGGGGATTAGGCGGGCTCCGGTTTGATCCCCCGGCGGGTAAACCCCTTGAGCCCAGCGTCCATACCGCGTACATAGGCCCGCTTTCCAAGGTGCGCTCACATTCCTATATCGGGGAATGGAGGGGGATGGCGTTGACCCATTCCTTATTTGCGCGCACCTTAAACAATCTTAAGCGAGGACGACGATGGCCCGCGTTACGGTCGAAGACTGCGTTGAGAAAGTGTCCAATCGGTGTGAATTGGTGATGGTCGCCGCGCAACGGTCGCGCGAGATCTCCGCCGGAGCCGAGCCGCGCCTCGAACGCGACAACGACAAGAACCCGGTCGTCGCGCTGCGCGAGATCGCCGACGAGAAAGTCAGCCCGGAAGAACTTCACAACTCGCTGGTCCAGAGCCTGCAGCGTCATGTCGAAGTGGACGAGCCGGAAGAAGACGGCTTCGACGCCATGGCCTCGAACCCGGAATTCGCCGGTATCGCGGGTCAGATGAGCGAACAGATGGCGGCCGCGGCCGGTATGGGCGTGGAAGGCGAGGACGAAGAAGAAGAGGAAGCGTCGCCGAAACAGACGGGCGCGCATCCGAAGGTGTCATTCGAGGACGTCGACGCCGACATGGACGACAGCAAGAGGTAATGGTTAGGCAAGCGCACGCACAGATCTCAGTCCTCGCGAGCGCAGCATCATACCCTCTGCCGCGCCGGCTCTTTAGTTCGGCCAAAACTTCCCGTGAGGGTGCATCGCCATGATGCGCCAATTCGAACTTGTTGAACGCGTAAAGTCCTACGATCCGGAAGCGGACGAGGACTTGCTGAACCGTGCCTACGTCTACGCCATGAAAATGCACGGCACGCAGAAGCGCGCCTCGGGCGATCCCTACTTCTCCCATCCCATCGAAGTCGCCGGCATCCTGACCAGCTACAAGCTGGACACCGCCTCGATCGTGACCGCGCTGCTGCACGATATCGTCGAGGATACCAAGGCGACGCTTGAGGATGTGCGCGGCCTGTTCGGCGATGAGGTCGCCCGCCTTGTCGACGGTGTGACCAAGCTCGCCAAGATCCAGATTCAGAACATCGAGACCAAGCAGGCCGAGAACTTCCGCAAGTTCGTGCTCGCGATGTCGGAAGACATCCGTGTGCTGCTCGTGAAACTCGCCGACCGTCTCCACAACATGCGCACGCTGCGCTTCATCTCGGACCCGGCGAAGCGCAAGTCCATCGCCATGGAGACGATGGAAATCTACGCGCCGCTGGCCGAGCGCATCGGCATGCAGGAGATCAAGACCGAACTCGAGGACCTCGCGTTCTCCGAGCTGCATCCGGAGGCGCGCGAGTCGATCATGACGCGCCTCAAATTCCTTGAACTGCACGGCGGCGATCTCGTCGTGAAGATCATGGACGAGTTGGATCAGGTCATGCAGGACGCCGGCGTCGAGGGATACATCTCGGGCCGCGAAAAGACGCCGTATGCGATCTGGCGCAAGATGCAGATCAAGGACGTAAGCTTCGAGCAGCTCTCGGACATCATGGCCTTCCGCGTCATGGTCGAGAGCAACGCCGATTGTTACCGCGTGCTCGGCATCATCCATACGAACTATCCAACGGTGCCGGGCCGCTTCAAGGATTACATCTCGACCCCCAAGCGCAACGGCTACCGCTCGATCCACACCTCGGTGATCGGTCCGGAACGTCACCGCATCGAGATCCAGATCCGCACGCACAGGATGCATGAGGTCGCCGAACTCGGTGTCGCCAGCCACTGGCGCTACAAGTCCGAGGATCTGTTCGGGGCCGCCGCCAAGCCGGTGGAGGGTAAACAGTATTCGTGGCTCCGCGAACTGCTCGACATTCTCGAGCATGCGCAGTCGCCCCAAGAGTTTCTCGAGCACACGAAGCTCGAGATGTTCCACGATCAAGTGTTCTGCTTCACGCCCAAGGGCGATCTGATCGCGCTGCCGCGCGGCGCGAGCCCGGTGGATTTTGCCTACGCGGTGCATACGGAAGTCGGAAACACCTGCGTCGGCGCGAAGGTGAACGGGCGCATCGTGCCGCTGCGCACGCGCCTGCAGAACGGCGATCAGGTCGAAGTCGTGGTGTCGACCGCGCAAAAACCTTCGCCGGAGTGGGAAGGTTTCGTTGTAACGGGGAAGGCGCGTGCGCACATCAGGCGCCGGGTCCGCGCCGAAGCGCGCGCCGAATACATCAAGCTGGGCCGCCATATCCTGGAGCAGAGCTTCAACAAGGATGGGCTCAGCCTCACGGATAAAGGCTTGAGCGGCACGCTGGAGAAGTTCGCCGTCGAGAGTATCGACGATCTTTACGCCAAGGTGGGCGAGGGGCGCCTGATGGGCCGCGAGGTCCTGGTGGCCGTCTATCCGGGCGCGCGCCTCGGCGCGGCGGAAGACAATATCGTCAATCTCTCTCAGGCCAGAATGAAGCACGCCGCCGATGCCGGCGATGCGATCGCCATTCGCGGCCTGACGCCGGGCATGTCCGTGCATCTGGCCGAATGCTGCCACCCGCTGCCGGGCGACCGCATCGTCGGCATTTCGGGCGGCGGTCACGGCATCGACGTTCACGCCATCGATTGCGAGCAGCTCGAGAAAGTCGCCGACCAGCCGGAGCGCTGGGTCGATCTCGCCTGGGATCCGGACCGCGACAAGGAAGCGCACATCGGGCGCATCAACCTTGTCGTGGCGAACGAGGCCGGAAGCCTGGGCGCGCTGTCGACCGTGATCGCGCGTAACTTCGGCAATATTTCCAACCTGAAGATCGCCAAGCGCTCGAAAGACTTCTTCGAAATGACGCTGGACATCGAGGTCAGGGGCGTGAAGCATTTGACCAATATCATCGCGGCCCTCCGCGCGACCCCGGCGATCAATTCCGTCGAGCGCGCGCGCGGATAAATTTCCTCCTTCCCGGATCTCTCCAATGTTCCGCCGCCGTCAAAAGCTGAGCCTGCGCGCGAAGGTTGGCGGTATCTTCTGGCCCCGCATCGGATGGAAGCGGGCTTCGCTTTATTACTGGTATCGCCTGCACCGGATGGAGGGGACCTCGCGCAGCATCGCGTCTGGCCTTGCCTTCGGGGTGGCGGCCGCGATGACGCCTTTTTATGGGCTCCATACCGTCGTGGCCCTCGCGGTCGCCTGGATCTTCGGCGCCAACATGGTTGGAGCCGCGGTCGGGACGTTCGCGAACAATCCGTGGACCGCGCCGCCCATTTGGTTCGGGACCTATTACATCGGGGACTGGATCCTGGGAGGCGAGGCCTCGTCAAACCCGGATTTCATCAATATGTTTAGGCATCTCACGGAAGCGGTGATGACGCGCGATATGGAACTTTTCGCCGAAAGCATTTGGCCGGTTTTGCAGCCGATGGCGGTGGGCAGCGTGCCGCTTGCGCTCGCGGTGGGCTTTACGACCTACCTCGTCCTCGAGCCGTTGATCCGCGCCATGCACCTCGAACGGGCGCTGCGCTTCAGGACGTCGCCGCATCATCCCAAAGGCCCCCCCAAAGGACCCTTATGACGCCCCGTTCCCGCAATCGCCTTCGCCTCGGTGTGAACGTCGATCACGT